>CAKTPC010000088.1 GCA_934590505.1 uncultured Oscillospiraceae bacterium | reverse complement strand
TAGTTCGGGATGTTGTCAAAGTCCAGCGGCAGGAGCATGTCGTTTTCGCGCATGCGGGCTATCATATAGTCCGACGGGATAACAACGTCGAAGCTCACAGCGCCCGAGGAAAGCTTTGCGAACATATCCTCGTTGCTGGCATAGGTGGTGTAGTTCACCTTCACCTTGACGCCGTAGGTCTCATAGTAATATTCCTCAAAGGCCTTTATCGTGTCAAGCGTATCGTCGGAGCCGTCGGAGATATATTCACCCCAGTTGTAAACGTTCAGCGTCAGGGTGTTGCCTCCGGAGAGAACGATCACCGCGATCATGCCGACGAGCAGCGCGCCGCCGATGACGCCCGCGATAACGCGGTCGGTACGGGTGCGCTCGCGCTTTTTCTTCGCGGCCTTGGCTTTGGCGGGCTTTGCGGTTTTGGGCTTGTCGCTGTCGATGAGGTTAGTCATTATGAGCAGCGCCAGGATAACGAAGAAGATGATCGTCGCCAGAGCGTACATTTTCGGCGTGACGGTCTTTTTCGTCATGTTGTAGATGCGTATCGGCAGGGTCTGGAAGCCGTTGCCGGAGGTGAAATAGCTGATTACGAAGTCGTCCAGTGAGAGCGTGAAGGCCATGATAAGACCGGTCACAACACCGGGCATGATCTCGGGTATCTCCACCTTCATAAATGCGCGCAGCGGCGTGCAGCCGAGGTCCATCGCCGCCTCGGGCAGTGAGCGGTCCATCTGCTGGAGCTTAGGCAGCACCTGCAGAATGACGTAGGGCAGGCAGAAGGTCACGTGCGCGATAAGCATGGTGACAAAGTTCAGGCTCGTCGCCGCGCCGAAAAGGCGGCCGACAAACACGAACATCAGCATCAGCGAGATACCGGTGATGATATCGGGGTTCACCATGGGGATGTTCGTCACGGTGTCCATCGCCGTGCGCAGCGCGCGGCTGCGCAGCTTGTTTATCCCGACTGCGGCGGCGGTGCCCATGACGGTGGAAATGATGGCGGCTGAGGCAGCAAGAATAAGAGTGTTTCTCACCGCGCCGAGGGTCTCCGCGTCGCGGAAGAGCTCGCGGTACCAATTGAGCGAGAAGCCGGAAAACACGGAAAGGCTCTTCGCCTCGTTGAAGGAGAACACGAGCAGTATCGCGATAGGCGCGAAGAGGAAAATCATAATGATCGCGGTATATACCTTTGCGGCAGGTTTCATTTCTCTCCCCTCCTTACGCGACTATGAGCTTGCGGTTGGCAAGGCGCTGCATGAGTGCCATGCACACCAGCAGGATTATCATCAGGATGAAGGCTATCGCCGCGGCAAAGTGCAGATTGTTCGCAACGTACTGTCCCTCTATCGCGTCGCCTATCAGATAGAACTTGCCGTTGCCGAGCTTCTGTGAAATGTAGAAGGTGCTTATCGACGGGATCAGCACCATCGTGATCCCCGAGAGCACGCCCGGCAGGCTCAGCGGCCAGATAACGCGGCGCAGCACGCCTGCGCTGTTGCAGCCGAGGTCGCGCGCAGCTTCGATGAGCTTCACGTCCATCTTTGCCATGACCGAATATATCGGGATTATCATATACGGGAAATAGTCATACACCATGCCGATCACGACGGCGCCTTCGGTGCCGATGATGTGCACCGTGCCGAGGCCGAGCGCGGAGAGCAGACCGTTGAAGATGCCGGTGTCCTGAAGGATGGTCATCCATGCGTAGGTGCGGATAAGGAAGTTCATCCACATTGGGATCATGATAAGCGTGACCATTATCTTCTGCGTCCGCGCCTTGGCGCGCGCCATTATGTAGGCGATCGGGTAACCCATCAGCAGGCATATGAGCGTCGAGATAACAGCAAGCTTGAGCGAGCGCATGAATATCAGCAGGTAGGTGTGCACCTCCCTGACTGCCTCGCCGTCGTCAACAACAGAGGTTGCGGTGAAAAAGCGCGTCACATTCTCGGTCGTGAATTGGAAGCTTGCATCGGTAAAGGCATAGTAGGCCACGAATATCAGCGGCACGACGATGAACAGCGCCGCCCACACCGAATAGGGCGTCAGCGTCAGGCGCTGGATAAGGCCGCGGGTCTTTTCGTTCATTCTTCGCTCTCGCTTTCTGCGTTGCTCAGCTCGTCAAGCTCGTTGGAGAAGGACGAGTAGTCGCCGTACATGCCGGAGTACTCGGACTTGTGCATGATGTGTATCGCGTCCGGCTCGATATACAGTCCTATATGCTCGTCGACGTCGACAAAGTCGGTGGTCTGGATCATCCACTTGAAGCCGCCGATATCGACGATGATCTCATAGTGCACGCCGAGGAACGTGACCGAGGTCACGACGCCGCGCAGCATGCCCTTTTCCTCGGAAACAACATCCACGTCCTCCGGGCGCACAACGACGTCGACCGGCTCACGCTTGTCGAAGCCCGCGTCAACGCAGTCAAAGGTGTGCCCCGAGAAGGATACCTTTCTGTCCTCAAGCATGATGCCGTCAACGATGTTGCTCTCGCCGATGAAGTCCGCGACGAAAGCATTGGTCGGCTCGTTGTAGATATCGATAGGCGTGCCTATCTGCTGGATGCGCCCCTCGGACATAACTACGACCGTATCCGACATGGACAGCGCTTCTTCCTGATCGTGCGTAACAAAGACGAAGGTTATCCCCGTCGCCTTCTGGATCTTCTTGAGCTCCTGCTGCATGTCCTTGCGCAGCTTGAGGTCGAGCGCGGCAAGCGGCTCATCGAGCAGCAGCACCTTCGGGCGGCTGACGAGGGCGCGCGCGATGGCGACGCGCTGCTGCTGGCCGCCTGAGAGACTCGTGACGCTGCGGTGCTCAAAGCCCTTGAGTGCGACAAGGGAGAGCATCTCCTCTACCTTTTCCTCTATCTCCTCGCGGTCGACCTTCTTTTCACGCAGCGGGAAGGCGATGTTCTCAAAAACATTCAGATGCGGGAACAGGGCGTAGCGCTGGAAAACGGTGTTGACATTGCGCTTGTATGGCGGCACGTCGTTGATGTTCTCGCCCATGAAGATAATGTCTCCCTTGTCGGCCGTCTCGAAGCCGCCGATGAGACGCAGCGTCGTGGTCTTGCCGCAGCCCGAGGGACCTAAAAGCGTGAGAAACTCGTTGTCATAGATATCAAGACTGATATCGTCCAGCACGGTCTCTCCGTCGAAGGATTTGGTGATGTTTTTCAGCTCGATGATTTTTTTCATAGCCCCGTTCTCCCTGTCGTAAAAAATAAAGGCAAGTCATGCAAAAAGCACGACTTGCCTGAAAAGAGCTGTAATAATATGCAGGTATGCACTGCCCCCGCGTGCGGGGACTTCAGCCCAAATGGATTTGAGAGTCTATATAGCAAAGATTACTTTTACTACTCTTATTGACCATTTCACAAGTTTATGCTTTTTAGCACCGGTTTATAGTAACCAACTTATAAAACTTGAGCTCTTGGGAGCCTGCGCTCCCCACTCAATCAATAAGGCAACTAAAGTTGCCACCGCGCTCGCGGTTTATCGGCATTCGACCCGGCTGTCCGTGTGGCCTTAGCTGCTTCGGGCCATTCAGCCCCCGCAGCGGTCGCTATCTTGCTTCGGATAAACTCGGAATATCCAATTGAGACGACTTATTCTAACAACATTCTACCGCAGTGTCAATATAAATTTTTCGATATCCGGGAATTTTTTGCTTCTCCCAAAACAAAGAGCCCCACACTTTCGTGTGAGGCTCTCCGTTTTGGGAGAAAAGAGAGGATTTATAGGAGTAGAGTAGTAGCAAATTAATTTCCGAGTCCCGGCAGAGTGTTCTGCCTGCTCGATCCGCTGGTCTGTGCGCCGTCGTCAGGTCCCTTCTCATCGAAGGTGATGCTTACGGTGCGGCTCTCGCCTGCCCTGTAAAGCTCGACCTCAACGGTGTCGCCCGCGGAGTGGTTGCTGATGGCGTTCTTGAGATCGGTGTAGCTTGTGATCTCTTCGCCGTCAAGCTTGGTGATGATATCGCCGACCTCTATGCCGGCCTTCTCTGCGCAGCTCCCGCTCGTCACGCCGCCGACATATGCGCCGACAGGCATATTATAGTACTGGCTGTACATGGAGCTGTAGCGGTTGTCGATCTCGACGCCCATATAGGCCTTACCGGTGACGTAGCCCTTGGTGATGAGGTCGTTCGCGATGGAGACCGCGTCGTTTGCGGGTATCGCAAAGCCTATGCCCTCGACGCCGGTGGCGCTGTACTTGGCGTTGACAACACCGACTACCTGACCCTGATCGTTATACACGGGGCCGCCGGAGTTGCCGGAGTTAACAGCCGCGTCGATCTGGAACACATTTATCGGGGTGGTGCTTTCCTCGGTGGTAATGGCTCTGTCCTTTGCACTGACATGGCCAGTGCTCATGGAGAACTCGAGCTCGCCGAGGGGATTGCCTACGGCGTACACTGTGTCGCCCACGGCAAGCTCGTCGCTGTCACCGAAGGTGACAGGATTGAGTCCTTCAGCATCTATCTTCAAAACCGCGATGTCGTTGTCCTGTTCGGTGCCGACGACGGTCGCGATGTATTTGGTGCCGTCATGGGTCATGACGTTGATGTCGAAATTGCCTTCGTAGGCGTTCTGTATCACGTGGTAGTTCGTGATGATGTAGCCGTCGGAGGAGGCGATGAAGCCGGAGCCGCTGACAGCGGCGGAGCTTGTCATGCCGAAGAAGTTGCTGTAGGTGATCTCACTTGAGATGCCGACGACCTGCTGGCACGCGAGGTCATATATGCTCGATGCGGACATTGCGCTGCCTGCGGTGCTGCTCACTGCGGGGGCGCTGCCGGTATTAACGGCCAGCTGCTTTTCCTCGCTGCTCAGCTCGGCAATCTGGCTTTCAAGCTGATCCATCCTGCTGGAGTATTTGCCGCTCATTATCGCGCCGCCGGCGAAGCCGCCGAGCAGTGCGCATATAAGTGCAACGCATACTATCTTTACCCAGCCGCTGCCGGAGCCCTGAGCCTTCGGCTCCTTGGCTTCCTTGGCGGGCTTTTCGGGGGGAGTGTAGTATCTAGGAGGAACGGTGCTTTCATCCTCGCGGACATAGTGCGCATCGGAATAAATCTTCTGGGTATATCCGTTTTTGTAATGATACTCGCCGTTGACTCTGTCGGTCGTATCGGCCTGTGGGGTTGAAGTTGTGCTTTCCGGGGCGGCCTGCTCCGGATGTTCATCATCATACGGATAATACATAATCGGAACCTTCTTATCTTCTTTTGGAAAGGTACATGCTGTGTACTTCTCTTGTTTACGTGCCTTACTATACATGGCATTTATGACGTTGTAATGAACAAAGTCCCAAGAATTTTTAAACAAGATGAATACAATGTATGAACCCGCATTAAAGAAGCGGCTGCATAGTGCAGCCGCTCCGGTATCAGTATTTCCCGTAGTTTATGTTGAGGTACCCGTCTATCGGCTCGACGGAGGTGTTCTCGGTTATCCACTTATACGTGCGCGCCGAGTCCGTGAGCAGGTCGAGGCTTATATAGTCATAGATGTATTCGCTGTAGGCATTGGCGCTGCGGCCGACAAACTCCGACATCTCCATGTATATCCACACATTTGTCGTGCGCAGGCGTATCTCCTCGGTGTCGGATGCAAAGCGCAGGCCGATCGTACCGTCCTCCGCATCGGGCACGATGCACTCCGTGTACAGTTCATAAGCCTGCGCCGGTGTCAGGCGAACGGTGTCGTTAAGGTAGCTGCCGTCATCCCCGATATTCTCGATGCTCAGATAGGCTGTGCTTATGCTGTCCTCCGTGACCGGGATGCTCGGATAAACGCGCTGCGCGATAAGCTCCGGGCAGTTGAGCAGCCTGTCGAGCGCGCCTATCGCGGAGTCCTGGTCGCTCGTCAGCTCATCGCTGTATGGCAGCCGGTACAGTCGGCAGACATGCTTGCCGTCCTTGAGGTAGTAATTGAGCGGCTCGATGTAGTAGCCGCCGTCGGTACGGTCCGAGAGGTTTTTCGAGTCAATGAGCTTCCGGTGAAACTCACGGTAAAGCTCCAGCGTCTCCGGCTGGTTTTCGTGCCCGGTGCTGCCCTCGGAGAAATTTATGTAGTCGATCTCGTCAAGCGGCGGGATGTACTTTTCGTAGCCTGTGACGTCAAGCTCCGCGCACAGTGCAAGTGACATGAGCACGATGCACACCGCGGCGTACTGCTTCCAGCCCTTGGAGAACACGCGCAGTGTTTTCTGTATCAGCATCTCTGATCCGAACCAGCCTATAAATGCCCCCACCGGCAGCATCGCAATCACGAGTACCGCCGCCGGTACGCCGTAGAGTACATCGTCAAAGAACCAATAGTACACGGCGCAGGCAAAGGTCAGCGCCCCGCCTATGGCCATGCAGTATTTGAACGCGGGCCTGAGCCAGCTCACGGCTACAACATCCCCGGCAAGCTCCATGCACCGGCGGCGGACTATGATAAGCCCCAGTACGGCAAGCACGAGTCCCGCGATGCAGAAACCGATAAGGTATCCGGACCATGTGACGGAATAGGTATAGACGCCGTCCTCCACACCGGGTATCAGTGTGGATATGACGTCGCCGTTGATGAAAAGCATCTTGACCGGTGAGAGGAAATCGAGCACCGAGCCGTCGTAAGCGTAGCCGTAGACCAGCACGGACAGCAGCGCCTCCACCGCGTGCTCGAGCAGCACCGCCGCGATGTTAATAACGCCGTAGAGTACCGGGAGCACCAGCAGGTTCCCCGTCAGTGCGGCGCAGAAAGCGGCAAGCCCGAAGAAGGCCGTACTGCACATGAGCGACGTCCCAAGCCGTATCAGCATATATCCTGCGATAACGTTCGGCGTTCCCGCGAGGATGATCCACGCCGCCGCCCAGACGAGCAGATTGGCAATGAGCATCGGTACAAGCCCCGTGATGAAGGCCGTGCAGTACATCGTCTCACGGCGCAGCGGCAGGGAGTTTGCAAGGCCGCATCTGCGCGTATCGTACAGATAGCTGAACACCGCCATCGCGATGAGTACGGCAAAAACGAACGTGACCGGGAACTCAAACCTGCACGTTTCAAGAACGTGGCGGTTCACGCCGTATATTTCGAGCAGGCTGCCGCGGAGGTTAAAACGCAGCTTGCTGAGCAGGTTCACCGGAAACACGAATATCATCGCCGCGAAGTACGCGGTCCACAGCGGCCAGAAGCGCTTGAGCAGATTCAGCGCAACGGCCTTGTTAAAGAATGATATCTTTGATCTCACTGTCAGCGCCTCCAAGCTCATAAATAAATATCTCCTCCAGTGTCAGCGGCAGCACATCTATGAAAAACGGCTGCGCTGCGGCCAGAACGTTCGTCACTTCCTCCGCCGTCCCGCGCACTATCAGCTGGTACAGCCGACCTGTGACGCTCTTGTGCAGTATCTCAAGTCCCTCGGGCAGCTCCCTGTCGTCCGGCAGCGCGAGCTGCACCTTGACTGTGTTGTCCTGCAGTTCGCTCAGCGGGCGCTGCAGAAGCATCCTGCCCCCATTCATTATGCCGACGTGATCACACACGTCCTCAAGCTCGCGCAGGTTGTGCGAGGAGACGAGCACCGTCGTCCCGCGCTCAGCGACATCCGCGAGCAGCAGCTTCATTATCTGCCGGCGCATCACCGGGTCGAGCCCGTCGAGCGGCTCATCGAGCAGCATGTACTTTGGGCAGAGCGACAGCGCCAGCCAGAACGCCGCCTGCTTCTGCATCCCCTTTGAAAGCCGCTTGAACGAACGCTCCGGGGCTATTCCGAAGGCCGTGGCTAGCTTGTTGTAGCGCTCCTCGCTGAAGCTTGTGTACATGCGCCGGTAGAGCAGCATCATGTCCTTCACCGACGCGCCGGGGTAGTAGAACACCTCGTCCGGTATGTACGCTATCTGTGCCTTTACCTCGGGGTTTTCAAAGACTGCCTCGCCGTTATACAGCACCTCGCCCTCGTCCTGCCGGAGGATACCGGCCAAATGGCGTATCAGCGTCGACTTGCCCGCGCCGTTCGGCCCGACAAGTCCGTAGACCGCGCCGTCCGGCACGGATATGTCCAGCCCGTCGAGCGCGGTAAAGCCGTCAAAACTCTTCCGCAGGGATCTGACTTCTATCATCTGTCTCTCCTCCTTGTATCATGGCGCGCATTTCCTCCTCGCTCACAC
>CAKTPC010000087.1 GCA_934590505.1 uncultured Oscillospiraceae bacterium | reverse complement strand
GCTTCATAATGATATGCACCGCGAGATACTGCCGGTGCATGAGGAGTGCCGTCAGCAATTTATGCTTGCGGCTCATTGTGCGCACATAAGGATTTGACGCGTAGTCTGGGAACTTTCCGAGGAAATCCTCGCGCAGCTTATCCTGCACATTACTGCGCCAATCGGCTAAGTTTGCGCGCACCGACGAGGTAAGAAACTCGCTGTGAAACGCAAGGTATCCAAGTACGTCCTTTATCTCCGGGTACTCCGCGGTGTTTTTATAAAACGCTGTCAACTCATCGACCGCTGGGATTATTTCGAGGTTGCGCTCTGTCTTCTTCGTGTTCGTGACTGAGCCGGGGCGCTGGACGTACCGGTGCCATGCCTCGGGCAGATAAACGATCCGGTCCGTGTAATGGTACAGCTTGGGGACAGTGCGCAGGTCCTCAAACCAGACGCGCTCCGTAAAGCGCACGCCGTTTTCAATGTACAGCGATCGGCGGAAAATTTTGTTCCACACATCCGGGGATTGCAGCAGCAGCTCGGGATAGCTACGGAGCGTCAGATCACTGTCGCGCGTGCAGCCTTTTCTGTACTCAAGCTCAAGCCCGTCAGTGTTCACGGCTATCGAATCGAAGATAAGGATATCATAGTCGTCATCAATAGCATTGAGTAGCTCGCCCATCGCGCCGGGAGCAAGATAATCATCGCTGTCGATGAAGTAGAGATATTCACCCTGCGCTTCATCAATGCCGACGTTCCGCGCGTGCCCCTGTCCCATGTTCTCGGTCGTAATAAGACGGATGAGCTGCGGATGGCGGCTTACATAATCTTGAACGATTGCAGGCGAAGAATCGGTCGATCCGTCGTTTACGGCGATGATCTCATAATCCGGTGTCTTACCGCGTGAGAGAGCCTCCACGGCGGGAGGAATGAGCGAATCGAGACATTTTGCGACATAGTCCTCCACATTGTGGACCGGGATAATTATACTGAGCCGTATCATTTCTGCGCTCCTTTCCGCGCGCTATTCAGCCGCAGCAGCGCGCCCGCCTCGCCGTATCTTCCGCGCATGAAAAGCGAGCACAGCAGCTTGTGCTTCGGCGGCATGGCGCGAATGTATGGGTTGTCCTTATATCCGGGGCACTTGGTGAGGAAATCCTCCCGCAGCGTTTTGAGCAGGGGATGGCGGCTGTCAGCCAGGCATATCCTTGCCGAGGCTGTCAGAAATTCATTGTAGAAACGGATATACTCCAGCTCGTTTTTGTAGCGCTCATACAGACCATGCGCCTTATAGAACTCAGTGAGATCGTCGACGGCGTCGATTATTTCAACATTTCTGTCGAGCTTTGCGGCGTTTGTTATTGAGCCGGGGCGCTGGAGATAGATGTACCACGGCTTGCCTGTGGCGTAAATTTTATCCGTCATGGTGTAGAGCTTCGGCATCGTGCGCAGATCCTCGTACCATACCCGTCCGGGAAAGCGCAGCCCGCTGTCAGTGAAGAGACTGCGGCGGCATATCTTGTTGCAGCCGGAGGGATATTCCATCAGCAGCTCGGGGTAGCTTTCGAGACTGACTTCGCCGCTCCTTCGGCAGCCGGGCTCAGTGCTCAGAACAGTGCCGTCGGGGTTCACAAACACAAAGTCGTATATGAAAATATCATAGTCCTGCCGCAGCGTTTCCATGATCTCCGGCACAGCATTGTCACTAAGCGAATCGTCGCTGTCGAGGAAAAGCAGATACTCCCCGCGCGCATTCTCAATGCCGACGTTGCGCGCCTGACCGAGTCCGCCGTTCTCGGTCGTAATGAGGCGGATAAGCTCAGGATACAGGTTAACATAACTTTCTGCAACAGACTTTGAGGAATCGGTGGAGCCGTCGTTCACTATGATTATTTCGTAGCTGTCAACGCCGGGGCAGATGACAGAGTCAAGACACTTCGGCAGATATTCGGCGGTGTTGTATACGGGGATTATAATGCTCAGCTTCATGGCAGACACGCTCCTTCTATTTGAATAATTTTACCATAACCGCAGCGCTGTTTCAATAGCGGGGAGGCACTGTGGAGGATGCATACCGCCCGCGGACTTGAATTTGCAGCAAATTGGTGCTATAATCCATGAACAGGCACAAGATGTTGCCAATTTTGAAGGAAAGGACAGTGCGAGAATGAGGAAAAAAACAATGTGGATCATAACTATGCTTGGACTGTGCCTTGTGCTTTATACGATAGTCGTATCCAGAATGGAGAGCAGCACCAACGTCATCTTCGGTGGGGCCGAGGATGCTTTTGTCAGAACGGACAGCATGAATTTTACCGACCTGAGCGCGACCGAGACGCCGGAGCCGACTGTGGATATCTGGCCGAAGCTCACCACAGATGATTTTGAAAAGAACCACTGCCTCTGGATGGTCAGGGAAAACAGCCTCCTCTCATCCGCGTATAAGCCGGATATAGCAAAAATAAGCCGGACGCGCTATATGATGTACAGCACCGAGTATATGGACGAGCTTGATGCGTTTCTCGACGCGATAGAGGACGCAGGTTTTGAGTATTTCATCGGCGCGGCGTTCAGAGAGTACAGCTTCCAGACGCATCTGTTCAACTCCAAGGCGAGCCAGATCGCCTATGAAATGGGGCTGTCCGCCGACTATCTCGACCCAAAGTATCAGGAAGCGGTCGAAAAGGCCAAGACGATAGTTATGTACCCGGGCAGCAGCGAACACCAGCTCGGGGTCGCGATAGATATCTTTGACCAAAACCGTTCGAGGCTTGTGTACAGCGAGATGAATCAGGAGCTTTTCGCATGGCTCGATGAGCATTGCGCCGAGTACGGCTTCATAAAGCGCTACCCGACGCGTAAGCTGCTCCTCACTGGCTGGGATGAGCCGTGGCATTACCGCTATGTCGGCAAGGAAGTCGCGACCTTCATCATGGAAAACGGGCTCTGTTACGAGGAATTTTATGGTCATTACTTCCCGGATTTTGAATACTGAGCATACCGGCGCGGATGTTTATCGTCCGCGCCCGATTTTTGCGGCGGGATAATCGTAAAAAAGGCTTGCAAAGTAGACGGCAACGTGATATTATTACTAAGGTAAGTATCAGGTTTTAGTCAGAGTGGGTTCCAGCCCACTCTTTTTTACGAAACTTTTGCACCGGCAATGAGTCTGCCGGGCGGATTGAAAGTGAGCGGAATATGAGTAAGATCACAGATAAGGTCACGGAGCTTGCAAAGCCCGTGGTCGAGGAGGAAGGGTGCAGCCTTTGGGACGTTGAATATGTCCGCGAGGCCGGAAGCTGGTTCCTGCGCATCTTTATCGATAAGAACGGCGGCGTCGGTATTGACGACTGCGAGCGCATCAGCCGCAGGCTCGACCCGATCCTGGACGAGGCCGATCCCATTCCCGACAGCTATGTTTTTGAGGTCGGCTCTGCCGGTGCTGAGCGTGAGCTGAAGCGCCCGGGGGACTTTGAACAGTTCATGGGCAGCGAGGTCGAGGTCAGGCTCTACCAACCGGTGAACGGCTGTAAGGTCTATGTCGGTGCGCTCTCCGGGTACGATAACGGCAGAGTGACGGTCACCGTCGGCAAGAACGAAGTCAGCTTCGATAAGAGCCAGATCGCACTCGTGAAGCTGCATGTATCAATATAAGACGTATAAAGTTTGAATGGAGAGAATAAAATGAACGCTGAATTTTTTGAAGCAATCGAAGATATTGAAAAAGAAAAGGGCATTCCCCGCGGCTATATGTACGAGAAGATCAAGCAGGCCATGCTCGCGGCTTTCCGCAAGGACAATCCCGAGTGCGAGGATAATGTTGAGATCATCCTTGACGAGGAGAAGAAGCGCCTTGAGATGAACGTCAACAAGACTGTCGTCGAAGAGGTCGAGGATCCCAGCCACGAAATTGTTCTCGAGGCCGCAAAGAAGTACAGCCGCCGCGCAAAGGTGGGAGATGTTGTTCCCGTTCCGGTCGAGACGAAGAAGTTCGGCCGCATCGCGGCTCAGGCGGCAAAGCAGGTCGTCATTCAGGGCATCCGCGAGGCGGAGCGCGGCATTATATATGAGGAGTTCACCTCCAAGGAGCATGAGATCCTTACCGGTGTTGTCTCGCATATCGAGCCGAGGACCGGCAGCGTCTCCATCCGCATCTCCTCCAACAGCGAGTTTACCGAGGCCATGCTTGCTCCCAATGAGCGTATCAAGACCGAGGAACTCAAAGAGGGCGACCGTATCAAGGTCTATGTCGTTGAGGTCAGAAACTCTACCCGCGGCCCGCAGGTGCTCATTTCTCGCACGCACCCCGGCCTTGTCAAGCGCCTGTTCGAGCTTGAGGTCCCTGAGATATACGACGGTACCGTTGAGATAAAGTCCATCGCCCGCGAAGCCGGCAGCCGCACCAAGATGGCTGTGTGGTCGGCCGACCCGGACGTTGACCCGATAGGCTCCTGCGTCGGTCCCAAGGGCGGCCGCGTCGCGAGCATAGTAAACGAGCTCGGCGGAGAGAAGATAGATATCGTCAAGTACAGCGAGGTCCCCGAGGAGTATATTGCTGCCGCTCTCTCCCCGTCCGAGGTCGTCAGCGTCACCATGCTTGAGGACGGCAAGAGCTGCCGCGTCATAGTTCCCGATTCTCAACTGTCCCTTGCCATCGGCAAGGAAGGTCAGAACGCACGCCTTGCCGCAAAGCTCACCGGATATAAGATAGACATCAAGCCCGAAAGCGAGAGCTGATAGCCGCGGGCTTATACCTGACAAACCCAAAAGGAGGCGGCAGTTGTGGAAAAGAAAATACCGATGAGGCAGTGCCTTGGCTGCCGCGAGATGAAGCCCAAGCGCGAGCTTATACGCGTGGTGCGCTCACCTGAGGGCGAGATAAGCCTTGACTTCAAGGGCAAGGCTTCGGGGCGCGGCGCATATGTGTGCCCGAAGCAGGAGTGCCTGAAAAAGGCGATAAAGACAAGGGCACTTGAAAGAGCTTTCTCGGCGCAGATACCGCAGGAGATCTACGCGCGGCTTGAGCAGGAAATGGAGGCCGGCGATGGATGACAGAGCTATAGGCCTGATAGGCCTGATGCGCAGGGCGGGCGCGATCGAGATAGGAGAGGATAATTCCGGCAGCGCTGTCAGCGCTGGGAAAGCGAAGCTGCTGCTCACAGCGGCGGATGCTTCCGAAAATGCGCTCCGCCATGCCGAACGCTTCACACAGGGGCGGCGGGTGATAACAGTCCCGCTGCACTACACGCGCGATGAACTCGGAAAGGCGCTTGGAATAGGCGGATGCTCTATGGCGGCTGTTACAGATATCGGCTTTGCAAACGCCCTGATGAAAGCGCTGCGCGAGCAGGAGCCGGATATGTATGCGCAGGCCGCCGAGACGATAGAACAGAGACAGGTAAAGGCGGCGCGCCGCAAAAAGGAGACTGCGGCCCTCAAGGGCGGCAGGAGGAATGACAAAAGGAGGACTGGTGCATGAGCATGATAAAGTACAGAATACATGAGGTGGCAAAGGATTTCAACGTCCCGTCCAAGGTGATATCGCAGATACTCACAGACTATATTGCTCCACCGAAGAATCACATGCAGGTCCTTGAAAATAACGAGCTGGATGTTATCTTTGATTACATGACACAGCATAATCAGGTGGCAAACCTTCAGGATATCTTCAACGTCCCGCCGAAGGCCGAGGCGAAGGAGGCAAAGCCCAAGGCAGCGGAGCAGGCAAAGACCGCTCCCGCCGCAAAGCCCGGCGATAAGCCTGCTGCAAAGCCGCAGGAAAAGCCGGCAGCCCAGCAGAGCACAGTCGCTCCCGAACAGAGCACGCCCGTCAAGAAGGATAAGCCGCACACCCCGCGTCAGGTCGCGGAGAAACGTGTTGTCGACACCCGCGGCGGCGCAGCTGTCAACATCGAAAAGTACAACGAGAAGTTCGAGGATATGGCCGGTGCGAAAGCAAACAACAATAATCTGCGCCGCGGCAACAAGGAAAAGATCACAAGCAAGTCAAAGCAGCGCCCGCAGGCACAGCTTGCGTCCGCGAAGCGCCGTCAGGAAGAGCGCGACAAGATGAATAAGCTCCAGCTTGAGATCGCCAAGAAGCAGCAGCTCAAGGTCGAGATCCCGGACGAGATTTCTGTGGGCGAGCTTGCCTCGCGCATGAAAAAGACTGCGTCCGAGGTCATAAAGCAGCTGTTCAAGATGGGCGTGTTCGCGTCTGTCTCCGATGTGATAGATTACGACACCGCGGCACTCGTCGCGATGGAGCTCGGCTGCAAGGTCGAGAAAGAAGTTATCGTCACAGTCGAGGAGCGCCTTATCGACGACCATGAGGATAAGCCCGAGGATCTCGTTCCGCGCGCTCCCGTCGTCGTTGTCATGGGCCACGTCGACCACGGCAAGACCTCGCTGCTTGACTATATCCGCCATGCGAACGTTGTTTCCGGTGAGGCCGGCGGCATCACCCAGCATATCGGTGCTTACACCGTTGATGTGAACGGCAGCCCTATCACCTTCCTTGATACCCCGGGTCATGAGGCTTTCACCTCCATGCGCGCGAGAGGCGCGATGGTCACCGATATCGCGATCCTCGTTGTCGCGGCGGACGATGGCATCATGCCGCAGACCGTTGAATCCATAAACCACGCGAAGGCTGCGAACATCCCGGTCGTCGTCGCGATAAACAAGATGGACGCTGTCGGCGCAAATCCCGAGCGCATCAAGCAGCAGCTCACCGAGTACGACCTTGTCAGCGAGGAGTGGGGCGGCGATACGATAGTCTGCCCGATCTCCGCAAAGACCGGTCAGGGCATCGATAACCTGCTTGAGAATCTGGCAGTCCTGTCCGAAGTCCTTGAACTCAGGGCCAATCCCAACCGTGCCGCAAAGGGTGCGGTCATTGAGGCGCGTCTTGACAAGGGCCGCGGCCCGATAATGACCGTCCTTGTCCAGAACGGTACTCTCAAGCTCGGCGATATCATCATTGCCGGTACTGCCGTCGGCCGTGTCCGCACGATGATCAACGACAAGGGTCAGCGCGTCACCGAGGCCGGTCCCTCCACTCCGGTCGAGATCTCCGGTATGTCCGAGGTCCCGAGCGCGGGCGACACCTTTAACGCCGTCGCAGACGAGCGCATGGCAAGAGAGCTTGCCGAGGAGCGCCGCATCCAGATGAGCAGCAATGCAATGCCCGGCACGAAGAAGGTCAGCCTTGAGGATCTGTTCAGCCAGATCCAGGCCGGTGAAATGAAAACGCTCAACGTTATTGTCAAGGCCGACGTTCAGGGCTCTGCCGAGGCGGTCAAGGCTTCTCTTGAGAAGATATCCAACGAGGAAGTCAGAGTCAAGGTCATCCACAGCGCAGTCGGCGCGATCAACGAGTCCGATGTTATGCTGGCGGCTACCTCCGGCGCTATCATTGTCGGCTTCAATGTCCGCCCCGATAACGCCGCCCGCGACAGTGCGGCGCGCAGCAAGGTAGACATGCGCATGTACCGCGTTATTTATGACTGCATAAATGAGATCGAAGCTGCCATGAAGGGCATGCTCGCGCCGAAGTTCAAGGAAGCCGTTATCGGCCATGCCGAAGTCCGCGAGACCTACAAGGTCTCTAAGGTTGGCACCGTCTGCGGCTGCTACTGCACCGACGGTAAGATACAGCGCGGCTGCGAGGTCCGTGTTCTGCGCGATAATATCGTTATCCATGAGGGCGAGCTCGCTTCACTGCGCCGCTTCAAGGACGACGTCAAGGAAGTTGCCAGTGGCTACGAATGCGGTATGCAGGTTGAGAAGTTCAACGACATCAAGGTCGGTGACGTTATCGAGTGCTTCGTGATGGAGCAGATAAACGCATAAGAAAAGAATGATACGGGCGCTGCGTTTGCCGCGCCCGTAAGGCATATCAGGAGAGTTACTATGTCATCTAATAAAATCGGAAGAATCAATGACGATATACAGCGCGTGCTTTCAAAGCTGCTGACCGAGGTCAAGGACCCGCGCGTGCAGCAGGGGATGATAAGCGTGACGCGCGTCGAGACCACGGGCGACCTGCGCTACTGCAAGGTGTGGCTGTCGGTAATGGGGATGCAGAACGAGAAGGACTTCCGCAAGGGGCTTAAGTCCGCTTCGGGCTGGCTGCGCCATGAGCTTGCCGGTTCCATGAACCTGCGCTACACCCCTGAGCTCGTGTTCGAGATAGACCAC
>CAKTPC010000086.1 GCA_934590505.1 uncultured Oscillospiraceae bacterium | reverse complement strand
TTGGCTTGGATTGTGATGGTAAAAAGACGATTGCGGCATCTATAGAAGAATTGCTAAGTGATGAGATTTTTGTGCAGAAGTTCTTTTCTATAGGTTGGCCAGATTTTAAGCAAAGCTTGAGAGAATTTTCGAAGCTTTGCTGCTCATTAACATTTTCCTCTAACTTTGAACTCATTTATCAGATCGTGGATGGAGAAAAATTCTTCGAGTATGCGGTGAATGTAAGTTTTAACAGTCTCCGCCATCTAATTGAGCAGTTTATATCAAAAGATGAAGAAACCACCGATAAAATTCAAGCTCTCATTGATGCAACGGAAAATTTTAATAGTAAAGTTATACTATTGAGACTGCTTTACCGGCGAATAACGGGCGATGCTACTCAACAAAAATATAAACGTATCTTATCAGATAGCTTTGCACAACTGCCAACAGGCGCAATCTACGATTTTGCATTTTCCGGATGGCTGACCCCCAATCAGGACGCTCTTAAAGAATTTCTAAATAGGATACTGGAAATTAGTAAAAAAGGAACCTCGAGTATGAGAGTATTTCCCGATCCGGTTGAAACTAAGCTGGAATGTGTATATCTTCTCCATATCAGTGATATGTTAGCTGATATAAGCATGTTGAAACCATTATCTGAGGGAAGACCACATTTGCAGTTCTTGTTAGACCCGAAGAATTTTGATTACTCGCAAGTAGACTTTTCAGACTATATGTGGGAAAACTTTGCGCGTCGTGAAGAATACATGAAGGCATTCGTCGCCCACAAAGAAGTTATCATCCCCAAAATTCAAAAACGAATTGAAACAGGGGAAGTAACTGACGCAGAAGAAAGAATCCTATACGGTTTTTTGCTCAAAGGCGACGAAGTTTGGAAGATGTAAGCGTCTTACAGGCTATATTTTTGCGCGAGTATAATCTACAACACCTGTCCTCAAAATTGGCTGACCCTGCCACGTCGTCGCAAGCTTCGTATCGCTTGCGACGACTTTTTATGCTCCGCATCAAAAGTCATCTCGCGCTCACTCCGCTGCTCCTCCTCTCCAAATCGAACCCACTTCGTTGGGCTTCGATTTGGTTTTATTTCTTGCCCTTTTGGGCTCGAACCCGAGGGCTCTTGGCAAAGCGCTGGGAGCGCTTTGCAACCCAAGGTGGCCTGCGCCGCAGCGCAGGTCGAGCCCCAGCGCGTCAGAAGGAGCAAACGCCGCTTCGTTGAGCCTCAGGTTTGCTTTTATTGCATACTTCGCTGCTTGATCCTAATTGTGAACCCGGCTATGCGCCGGTGTATTTCCAGCGATCACCCGAGCTTTTTCGTTTTCTCGTAGGCCGCGTCAACGGCGTCGATGCAGGCACTTCTGAAGCCGTGCTCCTCGAGTGCGGCAACGCCCGCGATGGTGCTTCCGCCTGGGCTGCATACCTCGTCCTTCAAAAGTTCCGGGTGCTTGCCGGACCGGAGTACCATCTCGGCACTGCCGAGCAGCATCTGCGCTGCGTAGCGTATCGCCTTCGCGCGCGGCAGGCCACACTTGACGCCGCCGTCCGCGAGCGCCTCGATGAACATATACGCGTAGGCCGGGCCGCAGCCGGACACCGCGCTCGCCGCGTCGATGAGCTTTTCGTCGATGCGGTCAACAACGCCCGAGTTCTCCATCATTTCTTCAAACTCCGCCAGTTCCTGCGCGGTCACCTTCGCGTTCGCGCACACCAGCAGCACTCCCTGACCGACAGCACAGGCCGTGTTCGGCATGATGCGGATGATCTTTTTGTCCGCGCCGAGGAGCTGCGCGAGCGTATCAAGACTCACTCCCGCGATCATTGACACAAAGACCGTGTCCGCTTCATGCAGCGGCTTTTCGAGACTTTGCACAACGGAGCGCAGCATCTGCGGCTTGACGCCCAAAAAGATATAACGGCTGTCAGCGATTATTTCCTCCGCGTTAGCGGCGGCGCAGCCGAGCTTTGCCGCCTTTGCGGCGGTGCTCTCCTTGCTGCTGCACGATACGGCGACCCTGTCTCCCCCGACCTTCTTCATTGCCGCGAGCGCGAGCGCGCCGCCCATGTTTCCTGCGCCGATAAAACCGGCTTCATATTTCACCATTTCAATATCTCCTATCCTATATCAAATAAGAATGCGCGTTGGAGTATGCATGAATGTTAGCACCATACGCGCGGAAAAACAATAGCTATAAAAGAATTTCCCCCACACCGTGTGCGGTGTGGGGGAAATTCTTTGTGTGAGTAATGGAGAGGGAAGCGTTATAAGCTTACTTGATCTCCAGACGGCGGCTTGCGGGGACCTCTGCGGCCTTCTTCGGCATTGTCAGCGTCAGGACGCCGTCAGTGTAGGAAGCCTCGATTCCATCGATGTTGATACCGGAGACATCAAAGCTGCGGCTGTAAGAACCGTAGTAACGCTCACGCTTTACGAAGTTGTTCTTCTCGTCCTTCTTATCCTCGTCGACCTTTCTCTCGGCGCTGATGGTCAGGCAATCGTCCTCGACATCTATCTTGATGTCCTCCTTCTTGAAGCCGGGCAGCTCAGCCTCGAGCTTATAGGCATCGCCGGTATCGGTAACGTCGGTGCGGAAGGAAGCGATCGAAGGCACATCTCTGAAAAAGCTGCGCTCCATATCGTCAAAAGCGCGGAACGGATCGAAAGCGGAAACGGAATGATTACGGCGATCAAAAGGAATAAGTTCAAACATAATATATATACCTCCAAAATTTATTTACTGATTTAACTTTCGGATGAAACTTCATTTCTTTTGTTTCATCGTGTATATAAGATACCCCACAATTATTAACAAATATAGCGAAAAATATGAACAAAAAGTTAACGTTAGCACTCTGTTGAGAAGAGTGCTAACGTTAGTATCTGCACTGTTTGCTTTTTTATTACTCAGTCTACATATACCCTCGCAACGCGCGTGGAGAGCCCGGAGGTGATGCCGCAGCCCTCGAGCGCGCCTGTCAGCAGCGCCTGAGACTGGGAAGAGATATACCCGCCGCGACCGTCATAGCCGAATACCGTCACCTCGTCGCCGGGGACGCAGTCTATTCCCGTGACATCAACAAGGCACTGATCCATGAACACGGTGATTATATGCGCCGTCTTGCCGCGTACCAGTACCGGCGCGTTCATTTCTGCAAAGCGGTGAGAAAGCCCATCGCCGTAGCCGATGCCGACGGTCGCGACGCGCGTGTCCTTATCCAGTATCAGCCCGTCGCCATAGCCGACGCGCTCCCCGGCGCGGCGCTCATGCACAACGGCGACGTAGCTGCGCCATGACGCAAGCTCTTTTACCAGCCCCGTCGGCTTGTCCGGGGAGTCCATATAAAGGCGGCGGCCTATGCGCACCGCGTCCAAATCAAACTTCCTGTAAAGCTCAGACGCGGCGGAGCAGGAGATATGCCGGAGCGGTATCTGAACCCCGGCGCGCTCGAGCTGAGCGATGCCATCAAGAAAGCGTCCGTACTCTTCCTCTGTTCGCTCGATGCACTCAGGCGCAGAGAAATGGGAGAACACGCCGTCCACGGTTATTTCGCCGCCGGACGCGCGCAGCTCCGTGATAAAAGCGCCGAGCTCTTCACCGGGAACAAAGCCGATGCGGTGCAGCCCCGTATCTATTTTAATATGAATATGCGCCGTCTTGCCTGCGGCGTGTGCCGCAGCCCGAAGCTCCGTGGCAAATCCGGGGCGGCCGCAGGCGAGCGAGAGCCCGGCCTCGACTGCTGCCTCAAGCTGGAATGGCAGCGCGGAGTTCATCACAAGGATGCCCTTGTTTATGCCGCCGCTGCGCAGCTCAAGCCCCTCGGAAACATGGGACACGGAAAAGCCGCGCACGCAGTCCAGCGGTTCGAGCGCACGTGCGATAGGCACGAGGCCGAAACCGTAAGCGTTGTCCTTGAGCACAGGGATGATCCCGGTGCCGGGCGTGATGGCGGCGGCAATGCCTGCCATATTCTCACGTAATGTTTGCATATCCACTTCAATATACGAGTTATTCACAGGAATATTCATTTTTAACTATTCTTTCTCTGAATTTGTATTTATCTTGGCAGAGTGTGCTGCTTATTAATTTATTATATCGCAGTATGCCCGATACTGCAAGACATAATTCGCGTCGCTTGCCTGATTTGCTTGAAGCATAAGCCTTCGCGAAAAATGACCTGCGTCCCCGATATGCTATGTTTAAACACGTTATATAACAATATTCACAAAAGCAAAACATAACTTTCGTGAATTTAAGCAAAAACGACAGTTGACAATATTCGCATATAGATGTATACTCTGGGCAGCTCAAATGAATATATATTTATTTCTGAGCGTTATATGGAAAGTTATATGGAAAATTTAATTATTGAGGAGATAAGAAAATGAAAAAGATCACTGCACTGCTTCTGGTTCTTGCAATGGCAGTCGCCCTGTGCGCCTGCGGCTCCAGCTCCAGCACCCCCGCTGCCGATAGCGCGGCATCCGATGCAGCCCCCGCAGCCGAGACCCTCGTCATGGGCACCTCTGCTGACTATGCTCCGTATGAGTTCATGTATCCCGATGCTGACGGCAGCATGGTCTACGGCGGTATCGATGTCTCTGTCGCACAGTACATTGCCGATTACACCGGTAAGGAACTGAAGGTCGAAAACATGGGCTTTGATTACCTGCTGGCAAGCCTCCAGAAGGGCGACTTCGATATAGTCATCGCCGCTATGGAAGCCACCGAGGAGCGTCTGAACGCTGCTGACTTCTCCGATCCCTACTACACCGACTATCCCGCAATGATCCTCATCAAGGCTGACAAGGCCGACGAGTACACCTCTCTTGAATCTTTCAACGGCAAGTCCGTTGCCGCTCAGACCGCTACCACCAAGGAAGACATCGTCAAGAACGATATGCCGGGTGCAAACCTCGTTTCTCTGCAGGTCGTTACTGATGCTGTCAACCAGCTCGTCAACGATAAGGTCGACGCAGTTGTCCTCGACGGCTCCGTCGCAATGCAGTACGCCGAATCCAACCCCGACCTCGTCGTTGCTGACATCGAGCTCGGCGAAGCTCTTCCTTACTGCATCGCAGTTGCAAAGGGCGACCCCAAGGGTCTGCTCCCCGGCATCAACGAGGCAATCGCTGATATGCTGAAGAACAACAAGGTCGATGAATTCATCGCCAATGCTGATTCTCTGGCTGACGTCGCAGTTGAGGTCACCGCAGAGGGCTGATAAGGCCGCCTGAAATGGATCGCTGACTATACGGAGCAAAGCCGTAAAAAGGCTTTGCTCCGTTATTTAATCCTGTATCCGTCAAAAAACTGCCTGTGTCGGTTGACATTACGGCATAAACCGTGTTACGATAATATGCCCTGTGGTAAATATATAAATTGAAGGGAAACATCTTTCATGTGGTGGAGCAACCTATTTAAGGACATGAGTCCCGCCAGCTTCTTTAACTTCTCATTCCTGCCGAAGTACGGCGCTTTTTTTGTGCAGGGCGTGGAGTATACGCTGCTGCTCGCGATCGTATCCGTCGCGCTTGCCGTTATCCCGGCATTGCTGCTGGCGCTTATGAGGCTGAGCAGGAACAGGTTCATCAAGTCCCTTTCGGGGGCATACATAGCCGTGTTCCGTTCTACTCCGCTGCTGGTGCAGCTGTCTATCATATACTTCGGCCTGTTCGGTGCGATATCCATTCCGCGCATCACGATATTCGGCTTTGTTGATCTCAGCCGCTTTGTCCCCGGCGTTGTTGCGCTCGCACTCAACAGCTCCGCCTACGTCGCGGAGATATTCAGGGCAGGCATCCTTGCCGTTGATGCGGGACAGATGGAAGCTGCGCGCTCCCTTGGCCTGTCCAAATGGAAAGGCATGAAGCTCGTTGTACTGCCGCAGGCGATAAAGAATGTCCTCCCCGCTCTCGCAAACGAGGTCGTCACGATGGTGAAGGAGAGCTCTATCTGCTCCATGCTCGGCATGGCGGAGCTTATGTTCGGCGCAAAGGCCGTTGCATCCACGACATATATAACCCTTGCACCGTATACTATGGCAGCGCTCATCTATTTCTGTATAAATTATCCCGCCTCCAAGGCGATCGAAGCAATAGAGAGGAGGATGCGCCGTGGCGACAAGCAGTGAGCTTATCCGTGTAGAGCATATCATAAAGGAATATAACGGCGGAGCCGTCAAAGCCCTCAACGACTGCAGCATCAGCGTTGCGCGCGGCGAGGTCGTCGCGATAATCGGCCCCTCCGGTTCCGGCAAGTCGACGCTGCTGCGCTGCCTGAATCTGCTGGAGACTCCGACCTCCGGCAAGGTCATCTTTGACGGCGTGGACATTACCGACACCAAGGTCGACCTCGACCTGCACCGCCGCAAGATGGGCATGGTTTTCCAGCACTTTAACCTCTTCCCGAACATGACCGTCAAGAAGAACATCACCCTCGCCCCTGTCACGCTGAAGCTCAAGACTCAGGCTGAGGCCGATAAGCTCGCAATGGAGCTTTTGGAGCGCATTGATCTTTCCGACAAGGCCGATACCTATCCTGCCATGCTCTCCGGCGGACAGAAGCAGCGTATCGCTATCGTGCGTGCGCTTGCGATGGAACCCGAGGTCATGCTCTTTGACGAGCCTACCTCCGCGCTCGACCCGGAGATGGTCGGCGAAGTGCTCGACCTGATGCGTCAGCTCGCGCATAACGGCATGACGATGGTCGTCGTGACGCATGAGATGGGCTTTGCCCGCGAGGTCGCCGACCGTGTGATCTTCATGGACAGCGGCGCTATCGTCGAGGAGAACATCCCGGCGGAGCTGTTCGACCATCCGCAGGAGCCGCGCACTCAGGCTTTCCTTTCCAAGGTGCTTTAATAATGACAAAATATTTATGCGAGCCGCAGTTATGCGGCTCGCATTATTTTTACATGCCTAACCCTGCTCGGCAAGGTAAATGTTCATTTTGCTCTGTATCTCCCGCGCCGCGTCCTCCGCGCCCCCCTTGCCCTCAAGGCCTGGGGGTGCCCGCCAGCGTGATTATACCGATAACTGCCCCGGCCGTGCAGTACACTATGCTGCGCAGAATATCTGCATCCTCCTCTGAGAAATACGGATACGGGAAATTTTCCTGACTCGTGCCGCGGTATGGAAATAGTCTCCAATCAGTTCGCTGCAGCTGAAGCTCTCGATCCATGCGGGCGTTTCTATCTCGGTGCTAAGGCGCTGCATAGCTGATTATGTTTCCGCATTTTTCTTTGCGCTCTTCCGTGCACTTAGGTAGTCCTGCCTGTATTGAGCGAAAACGCCGCCCTGCATGCACCGTCTGAACCGTTTGTTCAAGCTGCTTGCATTCGGTCCAATTTTGACTGCCAAAGATGTCAAAATTTTGATTGTTGAATAATTGACAAATGTGCATAAGCCTGCTATAATCCAGCATGATATACGAGATAGATTTTTCGTATACTAAGTTATCTCAAAAATATGGAGGCAAATCAAATATGAAAAAGATTCTTGCACTTGTTCTTGCACTTTGCATGATTTTTGCGCTGGCTGCCTGCGGCCAGTCCGCCGCCCCCGCGGCGACCGAAGCCCCCGCCGCCGATACGGCGACTGAGGCTCCCGCTGCGGATGCAGCTACCGAAGCTCCCGCTGCCGGCGGTGAGTACACTCTCGGCATGGGCGTTTCCCTCAATATGGATTCTTCCAAGACCGGCAATGCTCAGGTCGACGCTACTGTCGCCGCCGTCGTTCTCGACGCCGAGGGCAAGATAGTCCTCTGCCGTCTCGACTGCGCACAGAGCAAGATGGATATCTCCGAGGGCACTGTCGACACCGCAGCTGAGTTCAAGACCAAGATGGAGCTCGGCGATGATTACGGCATGGTCGCCTACGGCAACGCTATAGCCGAGTGGGACGCTCAGGCAAAGGCTGTTGAAGAGTACGTTGTCGGCAAGACCGCTGAAGAGGTCGCTGCCATCGAGACCGTTCAGAACGATCACGGCTACTCCGTCGCAGCTGACGAGACTCTTTACGCTTCCTGCACCATGCAGATCACTGGCTTCATCGATGCCATTGTCAAGGCCTGCAGCGATGTCAACACCATGAGCTTCACCTCTGACGGCACCTTCACCCTCGGTCTGGCCGCAAAGACCAGCGCTGCCGAGTCCACCGATCCCACCGCTGACGCTGACGGCGTCGTCAAGATGTACACCGAGTTCGGCGCAGCCGTTGTAGGTGCTGACGGAAAGATCCTTGCTGCCGTCAACGACGCAACCCAGCCCAACATCAGCTTCGATGAGGACGGCGAGATCACCGAGACCGCTTTCAAGGGCACCAAGATGGAGCT
>CAKTPC010000085.1 GCA_934590505.1 uncultured Oscillospiraceae bacterium | reverse complement strand
GTCCGCGCCGCGGCCAGCGCCTTCCGCGTGAACCCCGCCTTCGATACCGAGACGGCGATCATGGAGCTTGGCGTCGGCGAAGCTCTTGTGAGCTTCCTTGATGAAAATGGTGTTCCCGGTATAGTCCAGCGCGCCAACATTCTCCCACCGCAGAGCCTTATGGGTCCTGCCGAGGCGCGCAGGGTGCAGAGCATTATCGTCAGCGACGAGTTTGATATCAAGTACCGCGAGAGCATCGACAGAGAGTCCGCATTTGAAATTCTCAACCGCGCGAATGAGGAGCTTGAGCGTCAGCGCGCCGAAGCTGCCGCGGCAGCCGAGGAGGAGAAGCTCCGTCTCAAGGAAGAGAAGGAGGCCGAGCGTCAGCGCCTTAAGGCAGAAAAGGCGGCCGAGAAGCAGCGCGAACGTGAGGAGCTTGCCGCCGAAAAGCAGCGCCAGAAGGAAGAACTCGCCGCCCAGAAGCAGAAGGAGAAGGAAGCTGCCGAGAGAACTAAGGTCGCGCAGCGCGCGGTCACAAATGCCGCGTCCTCTGTCATGAGCTCTCTCAGCTCCAATATCATAAATTCCATGACCGGCGGCAAGACGACCAGCACCAAGACCATTGCCACCCGCGCCGCACGGAACGCGCTCAGCTCCGTCATGCGCTCCGGATCCAACTCTATCGTCCGCGGCCTTTTCGGAAATAAGAAGTAAAACAGAACATATATAATAAGGACGGCCAACAACCGTCCTTATTTTAAAATGAAGGGAGACGAGAAATGAAACGCAGATTGGGCCTTATCCTGAGCCTGACGCTCGTGTTTGCGCTGTGCGGCTGCGGCAAAGCATCACGTCCCGTCAGCTTCCCGCTTGATGATGACGAGGTCGTGTCCGCCGTCGCGGAGCTAGGCCTCCCGTGGGAGCTGTCAGCGGATGAGTGCCTGTCCTATTCTGAGGATCAGCGCACCTGCGTCCTGCGCGACACGGCCGAGACCTACACCGAGGGCGGCAGTAAGCTCCTCCGCGCGGCGATCAGCAGCGGCAGCTCCGGCGGCGGGGACTATATGTTTGCAAACTTTGGAGGCACACCGCAGACGGAAGAGCCGGAGTTCGACTGGGCTTATTGGGAAGCGCAGCTGCGCCTGACCGAAATGCTCTGGGGCATGGAGGAGGGACAGCTTTACGGCATCCTCTCAGAGAAGTCAGAACCCGACCGCGTTGTATCGCAGAATGTTTCGACGCAGGGGACTATCGATCATCTCGTCTGGGAGCTCACGCTGGAGAGCGGCGAGCGTGTCGACGTCAACTGGCGCTGCTATCCGACAACGTTTACAAGCAGTGCGCAGACCGGCCGCGAAGTCGACAATTGGGGACAGCACCTCAGCATAAGGGTCTTTGCCTCTGAAAAGGTGTATGACAACATCATGGAGCAGGCAGCAAAGGCGGCTGAAAATCGAGCAAAAGAATAAACGTAAACCACCGGATGGAGTGCGATGCTCCATCCGGTGGTTTGTTATCTTTACAGCTCTCCGAGCAGTGCCCGGCGGAACGGTATTCGTTTCTTCCGACGTTAGGCGGGTTCGTAAGACTTGCTTACCTCTATACCCTCCGCGTTGTATTCGACGTCCTCCATAAGCGTCGGATCGACGCGGCTTCTCTTTTTTATCACCAGGCCCTGACCCTTGAGGTTGAACACCCATATCTTGCTGCCCGGAAACTCTGGGTCGGGCTTTCTGAACACGCTGGATTCGTTGAGCCGGCAGAACTTCGCGCGCCCTTCCGGGGTGTCGAGGATATCGCCGGGGCCGTTGTAGTAGAGCTCATCCTTCGCGGCTTCTTTCTTGAACTCCTCCCAGTTCTCGTCGTCGACTTTCATAACGTCATTGGGTTCTATCATAATGTATCTCCTTTTTGATTTCATTGATACGGTATGCTTGACAGTATTTTACCATGCTGCAAAGCGCTTGGCAACCATGTTTTTAATATAATATGTTAATTGAAATACGTAAACAGAAATATGTAAATAATATTACGTAACTTAAAATACGTAAATTATAATATGTAAAATAAATTACGTAGCCTGAAATATGAAAATTTAATTATGAAAATAAAATTACGTAGACTATATTATGAAAACCCCACCGGCAGCAGGATTGCTGCCGGTGGGGTTTCAAGTTAAGAATGTGCAGAATTTAGTGCGGCAGGGGAGAGCGCTTCAGCTCTCGTAGCCCATCGGGTTCTTGCTCTGCCATGCCCAAGTGTCGCGGCACATATCGTCGAGATCGTATTCTGCCTTCCAGCCGAGGAGCTCTGCGCTCTTGTCAGGGCTGGAGTAGACAGTCGCGAGATCGCCGGGGCGGCGGTCAACTATCTCATACGGGATCTTCTTTCCCGTGACGCGCTCAAAGGCATGCACCATATCGAGCACGCTGTAGCCCACGCCGGTGCCGAGGTTAAACACGCTCTCTCCGCGGTGCTTGAGCATGTAGTCTATCGCGCAGACGTGTCCGCGTGCGAGGTCGACAACGTGGATATAGTCGCGTACACCGGTGCCGTCAGGCGTGTCATAGTCGTTGCCGAATACGTTCAGATGATCGCGTCGGCCTATGGCGACCTGCGAAATATAAGGCATGAGGTTGTTCGGGATGCCGCGCGGGTCCTCACCGATAAGCCCGCTGCTGTGCGCACCGATGGGGTTAAAGTAGCGCAGCAGAACGACAGACCAGTCAGGCACGGCTTTTGCCGTGTCTCGCAGTATCTGCTCGGACATGTACTTTGTCCAGCCGTAGGGGTTCGTGCACATGCCCGTGTGCGAGGTCTCGCGCAGCGGCATGCTGTTGTCCCCAGAATAGACCGTTGCGGAGGAGGAGAACACAATGTTGTTCACCCCGTGATCCTTCATCGCGCGGCAGAGCGTGACCGTAGAATTGAGGTTGTTGTCGTAGTACTCAAGCGGCATCGCCACCGATTCACCGACGGCCTTGAGGCCCGCAAAGTGTATCGCGCAGCCGATGCTGTGCTTTTCAAAAATCTTGTCGAGCGTTGCGCGGTCACGCACGTCTGCCTCGTAGAAGCTCAGCTTTTTGCCGGTGATCTGCTCGACGCGCTCAAGCGCCTTGGGGCTGGAGTTAACAAGGTTGTCTATCACAACGACGCCGTAGCCCTTATTGAGAAGCTCAACGCAGGTGTGGCTGCCGATGTACCCGGCACCGCCGGTAACAAGAATATCCATTTTCTTTACCTCTCAGTCCAGAAGTTTTTCGGGATATACGCCATCCTCGCGCAGCGCCTTTATCGCGTTCACGACCGTGGGGATATCCTCTTTGTATGTCATGCCGTACCACTGCTCATGGCAGGGGAGCACGGCTACCGTGCCCTCGCCGTCCTTTATCATCGCGTTTGTGACAAAGGGGAGGAAGTATTCGCACTTGGTCGGATTTACCGAGAGATTCGCATCCAGCCAAGCGGGGAAGCGCTTGTAAAGCTCGTCGAGCATGGAATTGCTGAATGCCCAGCAGTTCATCGATACCGGCACGTCAGCGGGCAGGGGAGTGTAGCTCTCGCCGTCCTCGGTGAAGGAGATGACCTCTCCGTGCTTTTCAATGTGCGTGCGCTCTACGACATCAGTGAGCAGGCCGTTCTCGACTTGACAGATACCGCGCGCAACGTAGCCCGTTTCCGTCACCGTGTTCCGGAGCTGGTAGGCGACCATCGCGTGCTCCGTGCCGGGGCGCTCCTTTGAAAGAAAATCATACATCGCCTCGTAGGCTGCGCGGCCGTAGAAGTCGTCCGCGTTAATGACGGCGAAGGGACCGTCCACTATCCCGCGGCAGCAGAGCACGGCGTGTCCCGTGCCCCAAGGCTTCACGCGTCCCTCGGGGACGCTGTAGCCATCCGGCAGCAGTTCGAGCTGTTGGTAGATGTATTTCACGTCGAAGTACTTCTCCATGCGCCGTCCGACCGCAGCCTTGAAGTCCTCTTCGATCTCGTGCTTGATGATGAACGCGACCTTGCGGAAGCCCGCGCGGTATGCGTCGTACAGCGAAAAATCAATGATCGCGTGACCAAAGTCATCCACCGCCATGATCTGCTTCAGGCCGCCGAAGCGGCTGCCCATGCCCGCGGCGAGGATGACAAGAGTAGGCTCTCTCATAATAAACACCTCTGTGTCCATGAAATGTAAAAGCATTATACCATTTCCGCCCGGATTTGTACATACTAAAACCGTATTCGTCACGGCGGCTTGCGAATACTGTGGATATATGCTATACTATAGTGAATTTTAATAATGTGTGTAACTCCGCCAAGGAGGCTGTATATGAAAAACGAAACAAAAGGAACCGGCAGAGTCCGGTATTATATCGACAGCAAGAGCGTCTGGGGCCAGGGCGCGGTGATGCTCATGCTCATCGCGGTGGTGTTTCGGCTCATCGGCTGCTGGGGAAAGTGGGGCGACGCGTCCTTTGCGTGGACGCAGATCGTCCTGCCCATTGCGTGCAACGTCCTCTTTGCGCTGTGCGTCTGCATTTTCGGCAGGAAGGGCTTTTTCATATCGGCGCTGCCTGTGCTCCTCGGCGTCGTGTTCTTTATAATCAAGTCTCTGACCTTTGAAAGCAAGATGCACATGGTGCTCTGCATCCTGCTGTATCTTGTCGTTGCCGTGCTCTATACCGGCACTGTCACCGGCAGTATCGGCACAAAGTGGCTTCTGCCGCCGCTCTTCGGTCTGCCGTTTATCTACCATGTCTTTGTCGAGGACCTCCCCGCCTTGTCGAACACCGCGCAGCCCGTGACCTTCTCGGCAGGCATGCAGGAGATGTCCGTGCTGTGCATTATGGCGGCGCTGTTCTGCACCGGCATGGGACTGAAGAAACGCCAGCCTGCGGAGCCGGAGCTTCCCAAGATCGCCGATCCTGTGGTAATCCCGCCGCAGAGCGCGCCCACGGCGGACGCGCCGCAGGCTCCCGCAGAGGAGACCGTGACTGCCGAGCCTCCCGCGGCGGAGCAGCCCGAAGCCGCCCAAGCAGCGGCGGAAGCCGAGGCCGTTCAGGAGAACAGTAATGAAGCCTGAAAAGAAAAAAGCGCACGGCGCAGCGGTCGTGCGCAAAGAGAAACGCACGATATATATCGTCTGCGCTGTTCTCGCGGCGGTGTTTATCATCGCCGTCGCGGTGGTGCTGCGCGGCGTTTCGGATAAGCGCGTGTACAATAACTATATGCAGCAGGCGCAGCAGAGCTATTCGTCTAACGATTTTGACAGCGCGCTCTCGGCGCTGCGCAAGGCTGCGGCCATAGACGAGACGGACGACTGCCTCATGCTCATGGCCGACTGCTACGAGACGCAGGGAAACTACACCAAGGCCCTTGAGGTGCTGCGCAGTATGGATCTGCAGAACCCCACAGTCGCCTCGCGTATCTCGTCTATCGAGAAATATCGCCAGACTCTCAGTCAGGCAGAGAAGGTGACCGTCTCGGGCCGGCAGTATTCGCTGAGTACGACGAGCCTTGTTCTCGATAACCAGGGGCTGACGGACGCCGCGCTTGACGAGGTCGTGCAGCTCTACGCGCTCGAGAGCCTGTCTGCGTCGGGAAACTCACTGTATGATATCTCAAAGCTCACCGCCCTCGGCGGGCTCACCTCGCTCAACCTCAGCGGCAACAATATCAGCAATATCCAACCCCTGGCTCAACTGACAAATCTGCGCACCCTGTATCTTGACAATAACCCCATCGCCGATCTTACGCCGCTGTGCAGCCTGACGAGCCTGACGAGCCTTAGCATTAAGGGCATCGCCATAACCGAGAGCCAGCTTGAGACGCTTTCAAAGGCACTGCCCAACTGCGCCATCCACAGCGAAGCCGCGCAGGAGGAGGTGCAGGATATAAGCTTCGGCGGCGCTACTTTCAAGTCAGATGTTACGGAGCTTGATCTCAGCGGCATGGGACTGCGCGATATTTCCGCGCTCTCCAACTGCAAGGAGCTCACGCGGCTGAACCTCAGCAATAACGAGATAAGCGACCTCAGCCCGCTTATGAACATCCCGGGGCTTGTATGGCTTGATGTGTCGGATAATCAGCTGAGCGACCTGCGCCCGCTCATGGGCATCAGTACGCTCACCTTCCTCAACGCCTCGAACAACAGCGTCACGAGCACCGCGCCATTCAGCATGATGACCGGGCTTACCGAGCTCTATCTTGACAATAACCCGCTCAGGAGCTTCACCGGCCTGCGTAAGCTGCGGAGCCTTACCGTGCTTGGCCTCAGCGGCACCGGCCTTACGGACGAGGGGCTTGACAACCTCAGCGGCCTTGTGCTCCTGCGCACGCTTTATGTTGAGGATAACCCCTCTCTGACCGGCGAAGCCGTTGACGAACTGGGCGCCGCTCTCGGCAGCTGCACTATAGAGCACTCCGGCCTTGCTTATTCTGTGTCCATAGACGGACATGTTGTGACGACGGACGCGGCTACGCTCTCTCTGCCGTCCTGCGGCATCATTAATATCGAGAACATCACAAAGCTGCCGAACCTCGTATCGGTCGATCTCAGCGGTAACTGCATCAGCAATCTCTACTCATTGCAATACGCCGATTGCCGCTTCACGATAACTGACATGAACCTCAGCGGAAACCGCATTGATGACATCACTCCAATCTCGTATCTCCAGAATGTTGAACGGCTCGATGTCTCCTATAATGATATAAGTTCCGAGCTGCCTTTTATGGCGCTCTACAGCCTTGAGACGCTGAACCTCACGGGCAATCCGCTGACCTTTGACCAGGTCGAGCTGATCCGCAAGAACCTCCCGAACTGCGATGTGATTTTCTGATAACGTATCTCCCCCGACGAAAGTCGGGGGAGATGTTTTATCTGCTGCTGCTCTGCTCAACGACCGCGCGTATGCCATCTGCGGTCTCACCCTCGCGCAGCTCGCGCGCAAATATCAGCAGGCGGCCGTCCTTATATACATGGCTGCATGTGACAAGCACGAGGATCCTGTCCTGCGCGTCGACTGTGAGCGGAATATTGAATATGGAGCGGGTCTTCACCTCGTCAATGAGTGCCTGCATGCCCACGTCGCCGGAGCTTCTCAGTTCGTCGAACCTGCGCAGATAGAAGCTGTTGTCATCGTCCGGCAGCATGGACGCGTCGAATACCGCGAACACCGCGTATTCCTTCGCTGCGTCGGACCTGATCGTGTCCCATTCAATGACCGCATTTTCATTCAAGTGCTCAAGCTCTCGGTACTGCCAAAATTTTCCGAACTTGATCCCGCCGTCTATGTTGTGCCCATAAAGGACTATATACGGCGCGTCGGCCCAGTCGGTGTTCTTCTCATCGGCAAAAACCACGCCGATGCCGTTGTACTCCCCGCGAAAATTGTGCCTGAGATAAAATTCGTTGTCACGGAATACCACCGGCTCATCGGCAAGCTCGCCAACCTTGAGCCACCCGATGATCTCAGGATTGATCTCATAGAGCTCCCGGAAGCGCTCCGGTATTTCAAAAGCCGCGCCGACATCGACGGTGACTTCCCGCGCAGCGAGGGCTTGGGGTGCTTGGTACAGCTCTTTGAGCTCGGCGGCATCTGCCGCCTCATGTCGGCGCATCAGCACTGTCCCGGTAAGGGACGATGAGAGCACAGCAAATGCGCACAGCGACGCGATGAGCAGCACCTTGTATCTGCCGCTGCGCCGCTTCCCGGAACAGTGCTTTTCCGTTTCTTTTGTCTGCATACAGCGCTCCTTCTCAGAACGGCTCAGACTCTCTGCGGCAGAGCACGATCGCCGCACCGCTGAGATATGCGCTCACCGCGATGCCTGCTGCTAGTATCGCCTGAATAAGCGGCAGGCTGTCGCCTGTCTTGGGAACCTCCTCATTCCGGCCTGAGCCACCGTCACCGCCGCCAGGGACGGAGACGGTGTAATATTTCCCTGTCCAACTCGTCTCGCTGCTCTCGCCTTCGGAGGACGTGGAGGAGAGCTTGACGGTCGGGTCGTCGACGCTGAAGGAGAAGTCGACGCTCAAATCCACATCCTGCTGCGCCGAGCCCGCGCCGATAAAGGTCTGGGAGGACTGATTGTTCTTCACGCAGGTGAACAGATACACGCCGTTTTCTATGTTCTGCGTGCCGTTCAGGTTCAGCGTCACCGTCGTGTTTGCGGATAGCAGCAGACCCGATAGCGTATATGAGCCGTCAGGGTTTGCGGTGACGGCGCGTATCCCGTTCTCGCTGTCCTTGCTGCTGTCGCCGCACAGACGGTAGGAGCCAGCGGCCACGCCGTTTGCGAACACCGTCACTATGAGGTCGCTTGAGGTGCTGTCAGGGATGACCGCCATGCTGATGGTTATGTCCGTCTCATACTGCCCCGCGTCGTTCCGCTCGCCGACCGTGAGGCTCAT
>CAKTPC010000084.1 GCA_934590505.1 uncultured Oscillospiraceae bacterium | reverse complement strand
CTGAGCCTTCTGTACCAGCTCATTGTCAGCGTTCTCAAGCAGTTTTTCAAAGTAGATAAGATGCTTAAGATCTTTCAAATGTTACACCTCTTCTTCAAAGTATTTCTATTTTTTGGAGTGCGTCCTTCACTCCTGTGAGCACAGCGGAATCCGCAGGCAGCTCCAATACGCTCTTGCCCTTGATATCGTTTGCGGCAAAAGCACTGTCCGCGGGGATGAATGAAAGGATCTCAACGCCCGGCACCGTGATGAGATCGGCAAGCTCGGGGTTCGTGACCCTGTTGACGATGACGCCTATCCTGTCATAAGCGATAAGCTCATCCGCCACATTCTTGATGGTGGAGACGACCTGTGCGCCCTTCTTGCTCTGGTCGGTCACAAGCAGCAGGTGCGTGACCTTCTCCATAACGCGGCGCTGGATCTGTTCGATCCCAGCCTCTCCGTCGATAACAACGTAGTCAAAGCTGTTGGCAAGCAGGCCGATGACCTCCTTGAGATAGGAGTTGACCTTGCAGTAGCAGCCGGAGCTCTCCGGCCGGCCTATTGCCAGAAACGCGAAGCCCGGCATTTCAACCAGCGCGTCGAAGATCCTGAATCTCGCCTCGCTGAGAAGCTCGAGCGCTTCCTTGGTCTCGCCGTTTTCAACGCTGTCGACAATGCCCATGCGGATATCGTCCAGCGTCAGCTTTACATCCACGCCAAGAGCAACGGACAGGCCGACAGCCGGGTCCGCGTCGATGGCCAGTATCTTCTTGTCAGGATATCTCTCGACAAGAAGTCTGACTATTGAAGCGGAAATAGAAGTTTTGCCGACGCCGCCTTTACCTGCGACCGTGATAATCTTGGCTTTTTTATCCATGTACTTACCCCCAATCTGCGTATAATAGCAGTAACACATCTTCGTCAGTATTCTAACACAAGGGGCATAAACATGCAAGATAAACAGTTAGAAATTCTTAATTTTCCATACTTTTGGGCATTTTGTCGCGTACTTGGAGCGTCATTGTTTAGACAATCACAAGCCGTTGTCAAAGTCCGTTAAAAATTTTTAATGAACGAACCAAACTCCGGATCATCGACGTGATCCGGAGTCCGGTTTTGACGGTTATCAGAGGTGTTACACGTACTGCTTTCGGGGGATATTGTCATAGTGTCTGAGCAGGATCGACTCGACAAAGCAGGAGAGAAATTTCATATCGAGGTTGAAGAAATATAAGGTACTTCAGGTCTCTCATCGCGTTCCCCCCAAATTGTTATTCTTCCCATTCATCCGTTTTTAATTGTTGATATTATATCACTATATACATATACAAGCAATTCAAATATTCAATTTGTACATATATGTCTAAATTAACATTACGTATCTGTATGTTTTCAACAGTTAAATATATGTTTTATATAAATCAATGAAGCATTGATTACTTTTATTCGCAATTACAAAATTCAATCAGGATTTTCTGAAAACAAACGTCTTTATTTTTTCGGCGCGATAGGGTATAATTACCATATATCCTATGAGGAGGTTTTTAATATGAAGCAGTATTTTGAAATAGTAGACGTCATGGGGCGCGAGATTCTTGACTCCCGCGGCAACCCGACAGTCGAGGTAGAGGTCACGCTGGATGACGGCACCGTCGGCCGGGCGGCTGTCCCCTCCGGTGCGTCCACCGGCATGTACGAAGCCTGTGAACTGCGCGACGACGACAAGAGCCGTTACGGCGGCAAGGGCGTTCAGCTTGCGGTCGAGAACGTCAACGGTGAGATCGCTGAGGCGATGGTCGGCCTCAATGCGCTTGACCAGACTTCTATTGACAAGATGCTTATCGAGATAGACGGCACTCCGAACAAGACCCGTCTCGGTGCAAACGCCATCCTCGGCGCATCCCTCGCGACGGCTAAGGCAGCAGCCGAGGCCACAGGCATGAGCCTTTATAACTACATCGGCGGCGTGAACGCAAAGACCCTGCCTGTGCCGATGATGAATGTGCTCAACGGCGGCGCGCATGCTACCGGCTCGAACGTCGACATTCAGGAGTTCATGATAATGCCGGTCGGCGCGGAGAGCTTCAAGGAAGCGCTCAGAATGTGCGCCGAGGTGTTCCACACGCTCAAGAAGGTTGTCCCCGCCTCCGGTGTTGGCGATGAGGGCGGCTACGCCCCGAACCTTGACAGCGACGAGGATGCACTCAAGGCGCTCGTCACCGCTATCGAAAAGGCCGGCTACAAGCCCGGCGAGGACTTCAAGATTGCTATCGACGGCGCTGTCAGCGACTGGTACAGCGAGGAGGACAAGTGCTATCACCTGCCCAAGCGCGGCGTCACCATGACGAGCGAGCAGATGATAGACATGTGGGAGGACTTTGTGAACAAGTACCCCATCGTCTCCATTGAGGACGGCCTCGGTGAGAACGACTGGGAAGGCTGGCAGCTCATGACCAAGCGCCTTGGCCACCGCATCCAGATAGTCGGCGACGACCTGTTTGTCACGAACACTGCGCGCATCAAGAAGGGCATTGAGCTCGGCGCGGCAAACGCGGTGCTCATAAAGCTCAACCAGATCGGCACCCTGACCGAGACGCTTGACGCCATCCAGATGGCGCACCGCGCGGGCTGGACCGCCGTCGTCTCCCACCGTTCCGGCGAGACTGAGGACACGACCATTGCTGATATCTCCGTCGCGGTGAACGCGGGGCAGATCAAGACCGGCGCGCCGTCGAGGACTGACCGCGTCGCAAAGTACAATCAGCTGCTGCGCATCGAGGAGGAGCTCTTCGACGTACCGCAGTACCCCGGCAAGGACGCTTTCTTCTCGATCAAATAAAAGCACTGCTGCCGCAGCCTCCGCTGCGGCAGCACTCACAAATAAACTCTTTTAGGAGGTGCGGTACATAATGATATACCACGAGTTTAAGGAGCTTAAGCTTTCAGCCCTCGGCTTCGGCACGATGCGCCTTCCGCTTATCCCCGGCGGCAGCGCACATGACATTGACCAGGAGGAGCTTGACCGCATGGTCGACTGCGCGCTCGCGGGCGGAGTCAATTACTTTGACACGGCCTATCCCTATCACGACGGCTGCTCCGAGCTTGCCATAGGCAAGTCCCTCGCACGCTATTCGCGTGAGCGCTTCTATCTTGCCGACAAGTTCCCCGGCCACCAGATCGTCAAGGGCGTCAAGCAGCTCAAGCCCGAAGATGTTTTTGAGGAACAGCTCAAAAAGTGCGGCGTGGAATACTTTGACTTCTACCTGCTTCACAACATCAATGAGCACTCCATTAGCTACTACGGAAACCCAGAAAACAAATGCCTTGAATACTTCCTTGAGCAGAAGGCGAACGGCCGCATAAAGCACCTCGGCTTCTCCTGCCACAGCGCCGCTGACGGGCTTGAGCAGTTCCTGCAGATGTGCGGTGACAAGATGGAGTTCTGCCAGATACAGCTCAACTACCTTGACTGGACACTTCAGGACGCGAAGAGAAAGTGCGAGATCCTCAAGGCGCACGGGCTGCCTGTCTGGGTCATGGAGCCGGTCAGGGGCGGCAAGCTCGCAAGGCTCGATGACAATACCGAGGCTGCCATGCGCGCCGCACGTCCGGACGAGAGCACCCCGGCATGGGCCTTTCGCTGGCTGCAGACCGTGCCGCAGCCGGCAATGGTGCTCAGCGGCATGACGAACCTTGCACAGATGCAGGACAACATCAAAACATTTTCCGAGGAAAAGCCGCTCAGTAACAGTGAACTTAGCATTGTCTACAGCGCCGCGGAGAAGCTTGCGAAATTCGTCCCCTGCACCGGCTGCCGCTACTGCTGCGCCGGCTGCCCGAAGAAGCTGGATATACCGAACCTCGTTAATCTTTATAACGACCTCATGGCCGCTGTCAGTATCAACCCCATCGCTCGTTACGGCGCGCTCCCCGATGATAAGCGCGCAGACGCCTGCATCGGATGCGGTCAGTGCACCCGCGCCTGCCCGCAGAAGATCGATGTGCCCGATGTAATGAAGAAGCTTGCCGCGAATATCGCATCAATGCCGACATGGGAGCAGATGTGCAAGCAGCGCGAGGCCGCCGCGGAAGCCGCGAAGAAGAGGTAAGGTTTCCGTTTATGACAAACTAAAAGGCGTTGGAAAAAGTCCTGAGACTTTTTCCAACGCCTTTTGTATAAAACCTCCGTTCATAGGTAAAAATACCATCAGTTGCCAAGGACATGCACGGTTTTGACGGGCAGAAAAACTCCGGAAAGACATGCTGTCAGGCGTGTGTGCTCTTGTCAGCTGACAGCAGACTCGTAACCCAAAATTAAACGGAGGTTTGTAACTATGAGCAGCAACAGCTCCGGCAAAAAGCTGGAGGGATTCTTCACAGGCAAGGGCTTCTACATAGTCCTTTTCCTGTGCGCCGCTGTCATCGGTGTTTCCGCATGGATGATGGCCGCCGGAAATGAGGCTATGGATGACCTTAACAAAACCAACAATGCAAGCTTTGACAACAAGCGAGTGGAGACTATCATAATCCCGCCCGAGAAAACCGCCGCGGCGGAACCCGTGAGCACTCCCCTGCCCGTCATCGCCGAGGACGCAAAGGCTTCCGCCGAGCAGGGCGAGACAGAGCAGGTCTGGCGCGAGGGCGACGTCAAGCCCGTCGAGGTACCGATGTACGTCTGGCCGGTTCAGGGAGAGCTTGAGCGCGTCCACGACGCGGACAAGCTCGTTTATGACGTGACCATGCGCGACTGGCGTACCCACGAGGGCATCGACATTGAGGCAGCGATCGGCAGCACGGTCTCCGCATCGCACGCAGGCTCTGTCGAGAGCGTCGTAGACGACGACTTCTACGGCACGGTCGTCACCGTAAATCACGGGGACGGCTCCTGCACGGTATACGCGAACCTTGCAGAGCTTCCCGCGGTGAGCGTCGGAGACTGGGTCGAGCCGGGCGATGTCATCGGAGCTGTCGGCGCGACCGCGCTGTGCGAATCCGGTCAGGGCACGCACCTGCACTTTGCGATCTACGTCGACGGTATCTGCGTCGATCCGCTGATCTATCTGCCGGCATAATAACGGAGCAAAAATTACAGGCACGCTGCAAAAGCGTGCCTGTAATTTTATTCTTCCTCGACATCGACGAGCACCCACGTCGTGTTATCCGGGGTGTAGTTATCGACCACGGGGACAAGCCTGTCATAGACATTGCCTATCTCCGTGCTGCCGGCCATGTCCTCGATGTTATACGTGTAGATGAACTTATCCGTTTTCAGATACACCCTGTCGTACACCTTCATGAACAGGCGCGCGTTCTGTCCTGTGCTCTCATCGGTCTTTGCAAGGGCAGTGCGCGAATCAACGTATATCGACAGCAGCTTCTCCCTGTCGCTGAGCTTATCGGCGACGTTCAGCGCAAAGCCGCAGACCGCCGTCTCAGGACTGCGCGGCGTGGATATATCGCTCGTATAGGTGAGATTCACAGTCTGATCCTCGGGGAAGGTCGGGAACGCGACGTCCGCCAGCACGACCTCGTCAAAGCCGAGATCGTACAGCTCCTGCACCATCTCCGCAACCCAAGCCCTGACCTGCGGATTATACGGGTCGAGCCAGCTGCCGGTATCGTCCCGGTAGTTCGTGCCGATCTCCGTATGCAGACTGAAGAGAGCCGAGGACGACGAGAGACGCTCATCGACGCAGCAGCTTATCTGCGCGACGAGGTATATATCACGGTCCTTGAGGGCGCTGATATAGTCCGGCATGGCGGTCGTTCTATCCGTCTGCGGGCTGAGACCGTAGGCCTCGGCAAGGCTGCTGTGCGACTCCCACAGATATTCGCCCGTGCGCGGCTTCATTTCAAGCACAAGGGCGTTGCCGCGCACCAGACGCGCGGCGTACTCGTTGAGCTTCTCCTGCGTGATGTTCTCCGCCGGGACGAAGATCGCGCGCAGCTCCGGTACATCCTCGCCCACGATAGCCTTGACAGAAGAATAATCCGGTGCATCGAAAATGATGTTCGCATCAACCTTCTCGAAGTTCACGACCTCGTGTCCCTGACTGTCCACGGTGACCTGCTTGCTCCCGTCGTCAAGGATAGGCAGCTCGACCGAGACGCCGTCCTTCGTGATGACGGCGTACTTCTGCATCCCGTAGAAGGTGACAAGCGTCACCGACACGAGCGCCAGCAGCACTATAAAGGGTATGATCGCAAGGTTTTTCTTCTTTCGTCTGCCCTTGTAAAATTCCTGTACTCTTGCCAAATTTTAATCCTCGATCATGGAAATGCGGCGGATGTGCCGCTCGTCATTGGAAAATGGCGTGTCAAGAAAAGTGTCGGCTATCTTGAGCGCCAGCCCCTCGCCGACGACTCTCGCGCCCATGCAAAGAACGTTTGCGTCATTGTGCTGGCGCGTTGCCTCGGCCGAGAAGCAGTCCCCACACAGGGCGGCTCTGATGCCGCGGACCTTGTTCGCGGTTATAGACACGCCGATGCCGGTGCCGCAGATAATGATTCCCCTGTCACACTCACCGGACGCAACGGCCCTCGCGACCGCTTTGGCGTACACGGGATAATCGCAGGAAGCGCTGCTGTAGGTGCCGAAGTCCTTATATTCAAGCCCTCTTTCACCGAGGTGCTCCATGAGTTTTTTCTTGAGCTCGAAGCCGCCGTGATCGCTGCCTATCGCTATCATATCTATACCTCCTGAGGTAGAATTATTTGTTTAACTATTGTATTGTACCACCAGAGCGCAAAAGGTTCAAGTCTTACCGTCTATGCCAAGATAAGAATACAGGTATTCGATAAATCGCCCGACCGCTGGGCTCATGTGCGTGCAGCTTTTCATGGCGATGCCTATGGAGCGGTAATACGGCTCCCGCCGTCAGCGCCATGGCCGGGACCTGCGCGTTCCGTATTGTCTGGATATACACCGCATTCCGCGCGGAGCCGACGCTCCCCATGCTCTATCATACGTTTCCTCTCTCATGGGTCGTGACTATCCTGCTGGTGAACACCTGCTGCTTGCTCATCCACTCCTTGAGTAAGCAGCACGGTATTGCCGTTTTGTAAACATTGCGCCCGGACTATTGACATCGTCTGCCTAAATTCTTAAAATATGTTCATATTCAGCGCGCCGGGATCGTTGCCTGGCAAGGGGTGCAAAATGAAGGACAAGCTTCGCAATCTGTTTTTCGGGCGTCAGGGTATGGACGAACTGGCAAAGTTTCAGTTCTGGTTTGGACTGGCAGGGTTTCTGATAGGCTGTTTTCTGCCCGGTTTTCTGGGCAGCTTATTTATCTGGCTCGGTATCTTCTCGCTGATCTCCGCCTTTGTCCGCGCCTTCTCGCGGCAGCTTGACCGGCGCGAAATGGAAAACCGCGCCTATCTTGCCTATCTCGATCGCTGGAAGGGCAAGTATGCCGCATGGAAGGATCGCTTCTCCCAGCGCAAGAGCTACCGGTTTTTCAAATGCCCCGGCTGCGGTACGTATATCCGCGTCCCAAAGGGCAAAGGCAAGATACACATAAAGTGCCGCTGCGGCTACACTCTCTACCGCAAGACTTGATATGACATAATAAATCCCGGACGCTTAAGCGTCCGGGATTTTGTTGAAATACGGTGAAAGCCGTGGCAAAGCCAGAATCACGATACCGTGCTGCCGATTCCGACACAAAGAAGGCCGCGGCGTTCAGAGCTCGACTATCACAGTCTTGAGTCCCTGACGCTCGGCATAGACGATCGTACTCATGGTGCCGCCGGGGCGGCCGTCAAAGCAGGCAAGGAGCAGAGATGAGCGGTCGACCATGTAACGGTTGCGCTGCATCATGCAGTCGTCCGTATAGCCGTATTGCAGAACGGTCACGGTATCGCAGCGGTCGAGAAGCTCGTTATATCTCAGCCGCTGCGCCTTCGTCCATTTGTCGGGCTGACTGCCGCAGGGCACCGCTGCTTCAAGCGTAACGTCGCCGTACCGCTCGCGCAGGGCGATGATCGCTTCGGCAAAAAAGGTGTCGCAGCCGATGGCCATGCCGCAGATAAAGTGCCTGTAGCCCAGATCATATATTGCCTCGATCCGGGCGGCAAGCTCCAGCTTCAGTTCAACACAGCGCGGGTCGCTCTCGCGTGAGCCCCAAGGGAGCTTTGCGGGACGGTGCCCCGTAAAGCAGCAGGTTTTCTCTTTATCGTACACGCTCCGCGCCTCCCCTCAATTAAAAATTTTTATGTTATGATTGTACGACATATTTTCCCTCTGCGCAAGAAAATTATGAAAAGGCTCTTGCAAAGCGAAAATGATGGTGCTATACTAAAGCCGTCTTCAGGGCAGGGTGAAATTCCCGATCGGCGGTAAAGTCCGCGAGCCGCAAGGCTGACCCGGTGCAACTCCGGGACCGACAGTTACAGTCTGGATGAAAGAAGATGTCAGGCCGTCATTGTGAGCG
>CAKTPC010000083.1 GCA_934590505.1 uncultured Oscillospiraceae bacterium | reverse complement strand
ATGGTGTACTTCGGGCCGGTCGCGCAGTCGCCGCCGACGAACACGTCGGGCTCGGCGGTCTGGAAGGTCACGCCGTCGTGCGCGATGAGGCGGCCGTCGGGAGTCTCCGCGGCGGTGCCTGCGAGGACAGCGCCGTACTCGGAGCGCTGGCCGATCGCAACAAGGACGTTGGAGCAGGAGACGGTGATGGTCTCGTTCTCGTCATACACGGGGGCAAACTTGCCGCTCGCGTCACGCACGGAGACGCAGCGCATGAGCTCTATGCCGGTGACCTTGCCGTCCTCTCCGAGGATAGCCTTGGGAGCCCAGGAGTTATTGATGACAACGCCGTCTGCCAGACCTGCGTTCTTCTCATCGGGAACGGTGGGCATCTCTTCGTCCTTTTCGAGGCAGTACATATTGACGCTGCCGCCGGTCAGACGCTTTGCTGCACGTGCCACGTCGATGGCCGCGTTGCCGCCGCCGATGACTACGACGTCGCCGGAGAGCTCCTTGGTTGCGCCGCTGTTGACGGAGCGCAGGAAGTCAAGACCGCCCTGAACGCCTATAAGCTCCTCGCCGGGGATGTTGAGCTTTGCGGCCTTCTGGAGACCGACCGCGACATAGAAGGCCTTGAAGCCCTCTTCGCGCAGCTGCTGGATGGTGACGTCCTTGCCGACCTCAACGCCGCAGCGGAACTCAACGCCCATCTCACGCAGGACGTCGATCTCGGACTTTACGATGTCCTTGCCGACACGGAAGGAGGGGATGCCGTTCATGAGCATACCGCCGGGAGCCGCTTCCTTTTCGAACACGACGGGGCTGTAGCCCTCGATGGCGAGGAAGTACGCGCAGGACATGCCCGCGGGGCCCGCGCCGATTATGGCGATCTTCTGGTCGAACTTCTCATGGGTGCAGGAGTTCATGGGCGGCACGTAGCGGTGCTCGGCCTTCATGTCCTGCTCGGCGATGAATTTCTTGATCTCGTCTATCGCGAGCGGCTCATCGACAGTGCCGCGGGTGCAGGCGTCCTCACAGTACTTGCGGCAGATGCTGCCGCAGACGGCCGGGAAGGGATTGTCCTTCTTGATGAGCTTGAGAGCGTCCGCATAGCGGCCGTCGGCAGCCATCTTGATGTAGCCCTGAATGGCGATGTGCGCGGGGCAGGCGACCTTGCAGGGCGCGGTGCCGGTGGGCCAGGTCTGGATGGAGCCGTTCTCGTTCTTGTAATTCTTGTTCCAGTGATCCTCGCCCCACTTGGTGTCGTCGGGCAGCTCATGGTGCGGATACTGGATGGGGCCTTCCTTGGTGCAGAGCTTCTGACCGAGGCGGACAGCGCCGGCGGGGCAGGTCTCAACGCACTTGCCGCAGGCGACGCACTTCTCGGGGTCGCTCTCGGCGGTGTAAGCGGAAGCGGAGAGGTTCGGAGTGTTGAACAGCTGGGAGGTACGCAGCGCGTTGCAGACGCCGACCGCACAGTTGCAGATGCCGAAGATCTTGTTCTCACCGTCGATGTTGGTTATCTGGTGGACATAGCCCTTGTCATCGGCCTTCTGGAGGATCTCCATAGCCTCTTCATAGGTGATATCGCGGCCGTGGTTGGTCTCGCGGCAGTAGTCGGCAAAGTCGCCGACGCCGATGCACCACTCGCCCTCAACGTCGCCGGAGCCTTCGCCGCGGATGCGCTGCTGCTTACGGCAGGAGCAGACGGACACACCGATGTGGCCCTCGTACTTCTTGAGCCAGTGGCTGAGGTGCTCGATGGGCAGGGACTTGCTCTCGGCAGGGATGGCCTTCTCGACGGGGATGACGTGCATGCCGATGCCTGCGCCTCCGGGGGGCACCATCTCGGTGATGCCGGCCAGCGGCAGATAGGCCATGCGCTCGAAGAAGTCAGCCGTCTCCGGGTACATGTCGGACTGCTCGGGGTTGATCATCATGATCTCGGCGCTGCCGGGGACGAACATGTCCAGCACCCAGCGCTTCTCATGGTTGGGGTTCTTGCCGTCGAGGTTTTCCCAGTGAAACTCGACAAGGCCGCTCTCGCTGACAGCCTGCATGGCCTTCTCAAGATACTCTCTCTCGAACTGCGGGTTCTTCTTTGCGAGCTGCTCGATGGTCAGCGGCACGCGCTTCTTCATCGTAAGGCAGATGTCAAGAATGTCGTCGGCCATCTTCTGGTCGTACTTGTAAGCGGTGTACTTCAGCGCGGAGTTGATGCCCAGATATTCCGGGGATTCAGGGGTGATCTTGTCCTTGCCGAGCAGCACGGTCGCCCGGTCGGTTATCTCTTTGCCGAGCTTTGCGATTTTTTCGTCCTTCGTCATAGCTTTTCAAGCCTCCTGATAGAATAAAAAACGGGGTGCGCTTGTTATTTTTATAGCTGGGTTTAAGCGTACCTAACTTGTTGAAAATAGTCAATAAGTTAACAGCTGTTTTGGAACAACTCACAAAAGAACTGCAAAATATTTGAGAACAATCCCGGCGGCTCGTTGACTTCTACGGACAAATATCGTAAAATGTCCTTGAAATCAGAACGTTGCGAAAGGGGCGTTTTTCGTGCAGGATTCGTCGCACCGGCTCAAGGAAAGCATTGCAAAATGCGCGATAGGGCTGTTCAAATCCGAGGGCTACAACAATGTCAGCGTCAACGAAATATGTGAGGCGGCGCACGTTTCGCGCTCGGTTTTCTATACCTTGTTCAAGGGCAAGCGCAGCATTCTGGATTACGTCGTCGCGAAGCCCCAGCAGAACGACGAGGAGAGTTTCCGGAAGTTTGCGGACGCGGAGAACGACTTTGAGCGTATATGGCAGCTGTTTGACCGGTTCATTGCGATAGCGCTCGACTTTGGGCCGAAGCTTACGAGCACGCTGTTTATCATGCAGTTTGAGTCCCCGCAGGGCATACGCGAGGCCGTCCACGCGTTGGACGATCTGTTTGCGACGCTCGCCAAAAACTGTGCGAAGTCCGGCATCATTGAGACTGAGGAGCCGCCGGAGCTGCTGTCGCGCATTGCGACGGATCTGATAATTCACGAGCTGTATGTCTGGTGCAGCCAGAACGGCAATTTCTGCCTGCGTGAGCGCGCACGGCAGTACGCCGAGGTGGCGTATCATGTGAAGCCGCAGTACCGCATGTCCCCGAAGCAGCGCGCCGCGCTGTGATGCGGACTGCCGTCGGAATATTTTAAAAGCTGGCACTTTATAAGTGCCAGCTTTTAAATTTTTACAATGTTCCTTATTTCTCTGCATATGAATAGTCGCCATGTACGCCGCCGGTCTTTTCCAGCAGGTGAATGTCGGAGAGGAGAATGTCCTTCTGCACGGCCTTGCACATGTCGTACACTGTGAGCGCGGCGGCGCTTACCGCCGTCAGCGCCTCCATCTCAACGCCGGTGTGCCCGGCGCAGGAGACCGACGCGGTTATCTCCACGGAGAGACGCGCTTCGTCCAGCGTGAGCGAAATATCGATACCGTCTATGAGAACGGGGTGGCACATCGGGATGATATCCGGCGTGTGCTTTGCGGCCATTATGCCTGCGACCTGCGCCACGGCAAGAACGTCGCCCTTTTTCATGCCGCCGTTTTTGATGAGCGCGAAGGTGTTCTCGTTGACCGTCACGCGCCCCTCGGCGACGGCGGTGCGCACGGTCGCCGGTTTATCGCCGACGTCGACCATCTTTGCCCTGCCCTGATCGTTAAAGTGTGTGAAATCCTGCACGGGTCTTACCTCCTCATCTGCCGTTTCTCAGGCTCTCCATTACCTGTGGGGCGGAGTCCATGAGCGCATCCATGCGCTCCTCCGGGCTGCCGATAATGAGCGTCTTGCCGCGGACGGCGGACGCCGTGATACTGGGAGCAGCCTTATCCGCGGCGGCGCGAATTGCCTCCTGCGCGGCACTGCCGGTGCCGCCGGTCGTGAGGATAAGGTCGAGCTGGCGCTGGTCGCACAGGCGCATGAGTTGCTGCTTGAGAATGCGCTCATCATCGGGGATGAGCACCTCCTCAACGACCGCGTAGCCCGCATCGCGCAGACGCTGTGCTATCGCGGGGCCGCTCTCATCCTTGCGCTCGCCCGCCGCGCCCTTGTCGCTGAGCGTGATGACCGCCGCCTGCCACGGAAAATGCCCCTCGCGCGGGACGATAGTCATTTCGTCCCCGACGGAGATCGTACCCGGTTCAAGAACGCGGGCGAAAACGCCCTCGCGCGGCATGATGCAATCGCCCATTTTCTTGTATATCTCACAGTGGCTGTGGCACTCCTTGCCTATCTGCGTCATCTCCAGCAGCACATCATTGCAGCGCAGGAGCGTCCCGACAGGCAGTGCGCGGAAGTCAAAGCCCTCCACGACGAGGTTTTCCCCGAACGCGCCCGGGATGACGTTTGCCCCGCGCTTATTGAACGCCTCTATCTTGTCCGCACTCAGAAGGCTTATCTGCCGGTGCCACTTGCCGGCGTGCGCATCGCCGTCAATGCCCCATTCGGCTGAGAAGTGCGCGGTGCCGACGTCCTTCTTCTGTATTCCCTTGCGGTCGCTCGTGCAGACCGCTATTACCTTTCCCATGGTCTTATCCTCCTATCTGGCTCATCGCATGCTTTTCAGTGATGATGGCGTTTGTATCGAAGCAGTGCGCGCGGGGCTTCGCGTATACGGCAAGTCTCAGCGCTTCTTTCAGTTCCTCGTCTGTGCACCCGCCGCGGATGAGCGCGCGCAGGTCGGCGGAGTCGGCATAGCAGAGGCATGGCTTGAGCTGGCCGGTGCTCGTCAGGCGCACACGGTTGCACTCGGCGCAGAACTTGTGGCTCACCGCATCGATGAAGCCTATCCTGCCGAGGAGCGCCGCGCTCTTATAATAATGCGCGGGGCCGTTGCCGCGCCTTTCATTCGTTGGGGCAAGGTCATGCCAGCGCTCTTTCAGCGCGGCGAGTATTTCCTCCGGGGAAACGCGCTTCATCGCAGTACCAAAACCTATGGGCATCAGCTCTATAAAGCGCACATCCACGGGAAGAATCGAAGCGATGGCGGCGAGCGCGGGAGCGTCAGCTTCCGTCTCCTCGAGCATCACGGCATTTATCTTTGTTTTAAGTCCTTTGGCGCAGCACTCTTTGAGAACGCGCAGGAGCGTGTCTGCCCCGTCGCCGGTGTACCCGGTTATGCGCTGGAAGCGCGCGTTATCCGTTGTATCAAGGCTGATGTTCACGCCGTCAAGTCCCGCAGCAGTCAGCGCATCAAGATTCTTTTCCAGCAGCAGGCCGTTTGTCGTCAGCGTGACCTGCTCTGTTCCGGGCTGCTTTTTCAGTTCAGCGATGAACTCAGCACAGCCCGCGCGCACAAGCGGCTCCCCGCCCGTGACCTTGAACTTCGTTATCCTGAGCTCTATGGCGGCGCGGCAGATACGCAGTATCTCCTCATAGCGGAGAATATCATCATGCCGCACGGCGTCTACGGGCTCAGGCATGCAGTAGCGGCAGCGCAGGTTGCACCGGTCGGTAACGGATATGCGCAGGTAATCTATACTGCGCCCGTATTGGTCTAACATCGTTTATATCCCCTTGCGGAGCTGTGTGCTCCTCGCGACTTATCTCAATATGCGAATAATTATATACCATTTGCGCGCTGACGCAACACAAAAGTGGCAGGAAAAAGGCTTTCGCCGTTTTGACGAAAGGGTCAGCACTTTGTTATGCTCTGCCAAAACCGTGTGTCCTTGCCAATCGAGGGTATTGACGCAGAACTGCCAAACCCCACCCTGCCGTTTGAAGGAACGGCAGGGTGGGGTTTTATTTCTTTGTTCTTGTGGCTCAGATCACTTGGTGTTGACCTTGTCCTCGCCAAGCTCCTTGATGGCTTCCTTGCGGGAGATATTCCAGCGGCCCTTCTCGTCAATGCCGGTAAACTTGACCCAGGTCTTGTCACCGATGTTGAGAACGTCCTCGACCTTCTCGGTGCGCTTGAACTCAAGGTCCTTGATGTGGCACATCGCGTCCTTGCCGGGGGCGAGCTCGATGAACGCGCCGAGGTTCGAGATGATGCGCTTGACTTCGCCGAAGTACAGCGCGCCGACGATGGGCTCAAAGACGATGTCCTCAATGGTCTTGCGGGCAACGCGGCAGGCGTCGATATCGGTACTGGCGATGAAGATGGTGCCGTCGTCGCTGATGTCGATCTTGCAGCCGGTGTCAGCGGTGATCTTCTGGATGACCTTGCCGCCGGAGCCGATGACCTCACGGATCTTGTCGGGGTTGATCTTCATCTGGATCATCTTGGGAGCGGACTTTGCAAGCTCCTTGCGCGGTGCGGGGATAGCCTTGAGCATGACCTCGTCAAGGATCTGGTAACGGGCTTCCTTGGTGATCTCAAAGGCGTTCTTGACGATTTCGTGCTTGAGGCCGTCGTTTTTGAGGTCCATCTGGATGGCAGTGATACCGGCCTTGGTGCCGGCAACCTTGAAGTCCATCTCGCCGTGGAAGTCCTCAACGCCCTGAATGTCGATGAACGTGGTGAAGTCATCGCCGTCCTGGATCAGACCGCAGGAGATACCGGCAACGGGAGCCTTGAGGGGCACGCCGGCGTCCATGAGGGCGAGGGTGGTGCCGCAGATGGAGCCCTGAGAGGTGGAGCCGTTGGAGGAGAGAACCTCGGAGACTACGCGGATGGCGTAGGGGAAATCCTCGACCTCGGGGATGACAGCCTCGAGAGCCTTCTCGACCAGTGCGCCGTGGCCGTATTCACGTCTGTTGGTGGAGCGGCTGGCACGGGCTTCGCCGGTGGAGTAGGAGGGCATATTGTAGTGGTGCATGAAGCGCTTGGTGTCCTCTTCCCAGATGGTGTCGAGCTTCTGGGCGTCGGTAAGCGTGGAGAGAGTGGCGATGGAGAGCACCTGAGTCTGGCCGCGGGTGAAGAGACCGGAGCCGTGGACAACGGGAAGAACACCGACTTCGGCGGCAAGAGGACGGATCTCGTTCATCTTGCGTCCGTCAACGCGCTTGCCAGCGAGCAGCCACTTCTTGACGACCTTCTTCTGGAGCTTGTAAAGGATCTCGTCCATGTAGTTCATCATGTCGGGATGCTCATCGCCGTACTTTTCCTCGACCATGGTGATCCAGTCGTTGACGCGTGCTTCGCGGACGTTCTTGTCCGGGGTATCCATGCAGTATTCCATGGACTCGAACTCGTTGCTGACGAGCTTCTCAAAGAGAACATCGTCAAAGGAGGCGTGCTCATACTCGAACTTAGGCTTGCCGATCTCATCGACCATCTTATCGATGAGGTCAAGAACGGGCTGGAGGTGCTCATGGGCCTGAACGATGCCCTCGTACATGACGTCCTCGGGGACCTGATCGGCCTCGGACTCGATCATGACGATCTTTTTATGGGTGGCGGCGATGGTGGTGATCATGCGGTTGCCGTTGTCGCGCTGTTCCTTGGTGGGGTTGAAGAGATACTTCTCGCCGTCCCAGCCGAGGACGATGCCGGCGATGGGGCCGTTGAAGGGAACATCGGAGATAGAGACTGCGGCGGAAGCGCCGATCATTGCGGTGATCTCGGGAGAGCAGTCACGGTCAACGCTCAGGACCTCGCATGCGATGACGACGTCATTGCGAAGATCGGTCGGGAAGAGCGGACGCATGGGACGGTCGATCAGGCGGGAAGCCAGGACTGCGGGCAGGCTGGGCTTGCCCTCACGGCGCATGAAGCTGCCGGGGATGCGGCCGACGGCGTAGAGCTTCTCATTGAAGTCCACGGAGAGGGGGAAGTAATCGATGCCGTCCTTCGGGCGGGCGGAGGCGGTGCAGGTGACGAGGACGGTGGTCTCACCGTACTTTACGAGGACTGCGGAATTGCATAGCTCTGCGAGCTTGCCGACTTCCATGGACAGGGGGCGGCCTTCGTACATGATCTCGTACTTCTTGTAGTTCGGGAATTCCTTATGGGTGATTATCATTTGCTTTCTCCTTATATTTCCTGCACTTTCCGACACTTAGCACTTGAAGAAAGGCCGCGCACGGCGGCGCTTCTTCAAATACTAAGCTACCGGAAAGCACATAGTTTACGTTATAGCCGGGGCTTAAAAAAGCATGGAGACAATATTCAATTGTCTCCATGCAGTGAAAAACTTCATAAACCTCGGTGCGCAGAGCTGAAGCTTACTTACGGATGCCCAGCTTTGCAATGATAGCGCGGTAGCGCTCGATATCCTTCTTGGCAAGGTAGTCCAGCAGACGGCGGCGCTTACCGACCATCTTGTACATGCCCAGACGGCTGTGGTCGTCATTGGGATGATTCTTGAGGTGCTCGGTCAGCTCACGGATACGCTGGGAGAGGATAGCAATCTGGACTTCGGGAGAACCGGTGTCGCCCTCATGGGTGGCGTTGTCGGCGATGACCTGGGTCTTGACTTCTTTGGTGATCATAGGTGTTATACCCCTTTCAAAATGTTACTATACCCTGTGTCCCGGCAGCGGGCGGAAAGG
>CAKTPC010000082.1 GCA_934590505.1 uncultured Oscillospiraceae bacterium | reverse complement strand
AAAAGGCATGACAGAGACGGAAACCAGCCCTGTGCTGTACAGCGCGGAGCGCCCTGAGTGGCTCGATGAGTTCTGCGCTCTGCCGGAAATGCAGCGGCTGAAGCATGTCGGCATGAACTGCGGCTGTGAATATACATCTTTCCCGCGCTTTCGCGGTCTGCCTAAATATTCGCGCTACCGGCACAGCGTGGGCGCGGCGCTTATCGTCTGGCACTTCACCGGCAGCATGGCGCAGGCGCTCGCGGGACTGTTCCACGATATCGCGACGCCGGTGTTTGCGCACACGGTGGACTTTCTGTACGGCGACTATATTGCGCAGGAGCACACCGAGGGGCGCACCGGTGAGCTGATACGCGGCTCCGAGGGGATAACGCGCCTGCTCAATAAATACGGCATAGCCCCGGACAAGGTGACGGATTATCACATCTACCCCATCGCAGATAACGACAGCCCGCGCCTTTCGGCGGACCGGCTCGAATACACGCTCGGAAACCTCGACGTCTATACCGGAAGGGCTGCGGCGGAGCTTCAGGAGTATTACGATGATCTCTGCATCGCGGTGAACGAGCACGGCGAGATGGAGCTTTCATTTACCGATGCAGATACGGCATACCGATTTGCGCATGACGCGCTCGAAATGTCGCGCATATACGTTTCGGACGAGGACAGATACGCGATGCAGATGCTGTCGGAGATTTTGAAGTACGCGCTCAAAAAGGGAGTACTGAGAGCGGCGGAGCTTTACCTGACGGAGGAACCCGTGATAGAAAAGTTGCAGTCCGACGCGGAGACCGCCGGGCCGTGGCGCGGCTACTGCACACTGCATGAGATAGTCAACGACAGGGAAGCTTTCCCAAATGGGGCGTGGCGCGTGATAGGCGCAAAGAAACGGCGCATCGATCCGTTTGTGCGGGATTATGGGCGGCTGTCGGAAATAAACGCGCGGTTCGCCGGGGAGATAAAGGCTTTTATGGATACACCGCTCGACAGAGCGATATGCGCGCGGTAGGTATCAGGATAATTTCGGAGGAGATTGTTTGGAGAACAGCATTCTCAAGAAAATTTCAAAATTCATCGTCGACCAGCGCATGCTGGTGATGATCGTTTTTGCCGCGGCCTGCGTGTACTGTGCAATGTCGATAAGCAAGGTGAAGGTCAATGAGGACATCACGGCCTTTCTCCCGGCAAATACCGACACGCGCCGCGGCCTTACGATAATGGAAGAGGAGTTCACGACCTTTGCCAGCGCAAACGTCATGCTTGCGAACACGACCTATGACCGGGCAAAGGCCGTGGCCGACGAGATAGCGGAGCTGCCGCACGTGACCGGCGTCACCTTTGACGATTCGACGGCGCACTTCGTAAGCTCCGCGGCATTATTGACGGTGTCCTTCGACGGGGACGAGAGCAATCAGGACGTCATCGACACGATGAACACCATACGAGACATGACGGCGGGGCCCGATACCTACATATCCTCCGAGATAGGGCAGGATCTGCTCGCGCAGATAGCGAGCGAAATGGTGGGAGTGCTGGCGCTGGCAGTGCTGGTCATCGTTGGGGTGCTGCTGTTCACTTCGCGCAGCTATTTTGAGGTGGTCATTTTCCTCATCGTGTTCGCGGTGGCAGCGCTTCTCAACATGGGCACAAACTTCTGGCTCGGTGAGATATCGTCCATCACAAACTCGATCGCCGTCATAATGCAGCTGGCTCTGGCGATAGACTATGCCATCATCTTCTCCCATCGCTATCAGGATGAGACCGAGCGCTTCCCGACAGAGTATGACGCGCTTATCGAGGCGCTCGCAAAATCCATCGTTGAGATATCCTCCTCCAGCCTTACGACCATCGCGGGGCTTGTCGCGCTGATGCTGATGCAGTTCCGCCTCGGCTATGACCTCGGCCTTGTGCTGTCAAAGAGCATAGTGTGCAGCCTTATAACGGTGTTCCTGCTGATGCCGGGACTTATCGCATACTGCCGCAAGCCGCTGCGAGTGACGGCGCATCGCTCGCATATACCGCAGCTCTACGGCTGGGGCAGGTTCCTGATGAAAACGAAGCTAGGCTTCGTTGTGATCTTCCTCGTTATTCTCCCGATGGCGGTGTACTGCTCGTCGAGGACGGAGTATGCTTTCTCGGACAGCAGCATTGACGAGCTTGTCCATTCCGAGAGCCGCGATGCTTCGCGCAAGATAACGAACACCTTTACGAACGACACGACTATAGCCGTGCTTGTCCCCGCCGGGGACTATGCCTCCGAGAAGGCGATACTCAGCGTAGCGGAGGAGCTTCCGCACGTCAAGAGCGCGACCGGCCTTGCCAATATCGAGATAGAGGATGGGCGCGTGCTCACTGATTCCTACACGCCGCGCATGTTCTCGCTGCTGCTGAACATCGACTATGAGCAGGCGCAGCTGCTGTATGCGGCCTACGGCGTAGAGCACGAGCAGTATCAGGCCGTGTTCGGCAACGCCGAGGCCTACTCAGTGCCGCTTATCGATATGTTTCTTTACCTGTTTGAAAAGATAGACCAGGGAATCGTCACGCTCGACGATGCTTCTCAGGAGACGCTTGACTCCCTGCGCGGCGAGCTTGAGCGCGGCGAGGCGCAGCTGCGCGGCGTGAACTGGGACCGCATGGTCATAACCGCGGATGTTCCCGTCGAGGGCGAGGACAGCATCACGCTTGTTGATGACCTGCGCGCCATTGCCGATGGGTACTACGGCGATGGACAGTGCCTCGTCATCGGCAACGTCACGAGTGCGCGCGAGCTGCGAGAGACTTTCAGCGGAGACTCTACTCTCATAAACGTCCTGACGATCACATTCGTGCTGCTCATCCTTATATTCACCTTTAAATCTATCGGCGGCGCGGTGATACTGGTGTTCGTTATCCAGGGCAGTATATGGATAAACTTCACCTTCCCGTACCTTACGCAGACGAGGGCGTCTTTTGTGACGAACATGATCGTCTCGGCGATCCAGATGGGCGCGACGATAGACTACGCAATAGTTATCATGAGCCATTATCTCGACCTGCGCAAGCTCAATGAGCCGCGCGAGGCGATGGTCAAGGCCGTGAACGAGGCATTCCCCACGGTTATGACCTCCGGCACGATAATGACCGTGGCGGGCTTTCTCATCGCCTACCGCGTGAGCGATGTTTACATAGGCCACATCGGCCTTGCGGTCGGGCGCGGCGCGCTCATCTCGGTCATCCTTGTCATGACCGTGCTGCCGCAGATCATAGTGCTGCTGGATAAGGTGATAGAAAAAACTACTTTCGGGAAAAAGGCGGGGGACTGACGGTATGAAAAGAACTCTTTCAGCGCTTTTGTGTGTGCTGCTGCTCCTGCCGTGCCTTACGATAGGGGCGCTCGCAGCGGAGGACGATACGGAAACGGTTAGGGTATCCACCGCCGAGGAGCTTATGGAGCTTGCCGCGAACTGTGTCTCGGACACATGGTCGCAGGGCAAGACCATTCTTCTTGAAAACGACATTAACCTCACGGGGCTGAACTTCACACCTATCCCGCTGCTCTCCGGAATCTTTGACGGACAGGGGCACAACATTATCGGCGTGAGCTTCGATGCCGCAGGCTCGACGCAGGGACTGTTCCGCATGATTCTTGAAAGCGGCGAGGTTAGAAATATCCGCGTCTCCGGTACGCTGAAGGCATCCGGGACGGGTGAGAGCATCGGCGGCATTGCCGGCGTCAATTACGGCAAGATAACAAACTGCCGCTTTGACGGGGACATTCAGGCGGTGAGCGCCGTCGGCGGCATTGCCGGGCTCAACGCCGAGGGCGCGGAGATATCCGGATGCACGGTCACCGGTACGCTCTACGGCCGTCACCGCGTCGGCGGAATAGCTGGCGAAAACCGCGGCACGCTCCGGGACTGCCGCGGCATGACGAACGTCAACACCGAGTATATCCCTGATGAAGAGGAACGCAGCTTTGATATCTCCACGCTCAGAGCCAGCCGCGAGGAGGATATCATCGACATTACCGACATCGGCGGCATCGCGGGGCTGAGCACCGCGCTCATAGAAAACTGCGCGAACAGCGGCACGGTGGGCTATCCGCACGTCGGCTACAATGTCGGCGGCGTCGTCGGGCGGCAGAGCGGGCGCGTCGTCGGCTGCGCGAACCACGGCGAGGTCACCGGACGCAAGGACGTCGGCGGCATCGTTGGACAGATAGAGCCGCACGCCGAGTGGAACTTCACCGGCGGCGGGCTCTCGAACATGCGCTCGGGACTGTATGAGCTTGAGTCGTCGATGAACACCATGCTCGGCAACATGGGCGCGGGAATGTCTGAAGCGGGCTGGCTGATGCAGGATGCGGCAGGCATCGTCTCCGACAGTATTGATATCATCAACGGCTCGATCGGCGATGATCCCTCCGGTTGGGGCGGTATCGATGATGACGCGGCGAACCGGCTCAACGCGAATCTTGAGCAGCTTACCGAAATAATGAGCGAGCTTGCCGCAGTAGTCGGCAACGAGACTTTCACATATGACATGCAGGATGTTTCCGCCGCGATGACGGACGTTTCCGCAGCTATGACGGAGATGCTCTACGGCCTCGGCAGCGCCTCCGACGCGCTGAATATAACCGACGTGTCGGAGGCAAACGACCCCGACACCGCGCCGTGCGCTGTGGTGAACGGGCTGAACCGAGCCGCTGTCAGTGCCGATACGAATGCCGGCGGCATCGCGGGGAGTATTGCGCTGGATGTGTCCTTCGACCGCGAGGATCAGCTCAATATCTCCTCCGTTGTTCTCGACAGCGGGCGCTATGAGGTGCTTGCGCTGGTAAGCGGCTGCAAAAACTACGCCGAGGTAAGCGCGGTGAAATCCTGCGCCGGTGGCATTGCGGGCAGAATGGACTACGGCCTTGTTTCCCTCAGCGGTTCCGCCGGGAGCGTGAGCGCCGGGAACGAATACGCCGGGGGTGTCGCCGGTCTCAGCGCCGGGACGCTGCGTGACTGCACGGCGCGTGCGAACGTCTCCGCTTCGAGCTACATGGGAGGGATCGCCGGCAGCGGCAGGAACATTGAGAACTGCCGCGCCATGCCGCACCTTGAGGGCTACGCGGAGTTTCAGGGCTCCATCGCCGGGTTTGCCGACGGCAGCGTCAAGGATAATCTGTATTCCGACTGCACCGTCGGCGGTGTGGATGGCTTCAGCTTTTCCGGACAGGCCGAGCACATGGACTATGAGAAATTTACCGCGCTCGACGGTACGCCTGACAGCTTCAAAAAGATAAGCGTCAGCTTCGCGGTCGAGGGAAAGACCGTTGAGACGGTCGAAGTGCCCTTCGGCGGCTCGATAGATAAGCTCCCTGAGGTCCCGGACAAGGACGGCATGCGCTGGCGCTGGGACGATTTTGACAGCAGCACTGTATATTTCAGCACGACTGTGGACGGCAGCTATGTCCGCCCGGTCACGACCCTCGCAAGCGAGGGGGAGGAACCGCTGTTTCTTGCCGAGGGCGTCTTTGACGAGACTGACAGCCTGCTTGCCGTACCGCTCACACCGGACTGTGCGGCGCTCGGGATAGATGAGGATGAGCTCATCTCGGCCTATACCGTCGAGGTGCCGGGCTATGACGGCGAGCTCACCGTGCGTATGCTGACGGAGGATAACGGCAGGCTCTGCGAGCTGAGTGACGGCGCGCTCAGCCAGCTGGACTATACCCGCGATGGCAGCCGCATCGTGTTCACGCTCGAAAACGGCGGCTCGATAGTGCTGCTTTCGGCGCAGCGCGGAGCCACGCTCCTGCTGCCGATAGCCGCAGCTGTGATTATTGCTGCCGGTGCCGCCGCATTCTTCGTGGTCAGGAAAAAGAAAGCCGCGAAGAGCAAAGCAGAATGATTCAGAAAAGGCATACCGCGCGCGGTATGCCTTTTCACAAATGAAACCTTTTACCATCGGAACACGTCATTATTATAGAATAACATGATCGGAGTGACTGCCATGAAAAAGCTGCTGACGCTCATGCTCGCACTGTTCATGCTACTGACGCTGTGCGCCTGCGGAGAGAGAAACGCGGACCCCGAAAGCCCGGAGGAGACATACTACTGGCGCACCGAGGCGGTGAGCCGCTATCCCTTCGGTCTTGACGGCACGATAAGCGCCGCCGCGGCGGACGGGGAGCATATCTTTTTATGCGGCGTCAGGGACGGCGCGCCGGTGTACACTCAGGAGAGCGCTGAGATGGAGCGGATATTCATCGAGAGCATGCAGCCCTATCTGTACGGCGACTCCGACATGGACACGGCGCTCGGTATCGCGCGCGGCAAGCTCGATATATTCATTGCCGAACACAGTGCTTGACATATTTCTATCGGCGCGCTATATTGTACTGGATAGTTAAAAAATTTTAACTATCCAGTACTTTTAATTTACGGAAACGGAGATGCAGATAAACCATGAATAAGATCGCTGTAGTCACAGGCGGCAGCGGCGGCATAGGCCGCTGCACGGCGGCTTCGCTCAAGGCGGCGGGCTGCACCGTTTATGAGATATCCCGGCGCGATATCCCGTCCGACGGCATCATACATATGAGCGCGGACGTCACGGATGAAGCGCAGGTGCGCCGCGTTATAGACGAGATAGCCGCGCGCGAGGGGAGGATAGATATCCTTGTCAACAACGCAGGCTTCGGCATATCCGGAGCGGCGGAGCTGACGGAGAGCCGCGATTCGCACGCACAGCTCGAGCTGAACGTATTCGGCACGGATAACGTCACGCGTGCGGTGCTGCCTCACATGCGTGCTCAGGGCGGAGGCAGGATAGTGTGCATGAGCTCCATTGCCGGTATTGTGCCGATCCCGTTCCAGCTCTGGTACTCGGTCAGCAAGGCGGCCATAATCGCCTACGTTCTCGCGCTCCAGAACGAGGTGCGCCCCTTCGGGATAAGCATCTGTGCAATAATGCCTGGCGATATCGCTTCCGGTTTCACCGATGCACGGCGCAAATCCGCCGCTGGGGACGATGTATACGCCGGGCGCATTGAGCGCTCAGTCGCTGTCATGGAGCATGACGAGCGTACCGGTATGACGCCCGAGTACGCCGGGAGCTTCGTCGCAAAGTACGCGCTGAAGAAAAGCTCGCGTCCGCTCGTCGCGATGGGCTTTGCCTACAAGGGCGCGGCCGCGATCGCAAAGCTCTTCCCGCGCCGCCTGTCAAACTGGATCGTCGGGCGGATATACGCAAAGTGACGTGTCTCAACGCTTCGACATGTTCCGTTTGCATTGATGGGTGATTTGTGGGATAATACGAAGCATACCTTATGTATTTGGAGCGCGCCCGGAATGAAAACAAAACGCAGATGGTATATCATCGCCGCCGCATTGCTGCTTGCAACTGCGGCGGCTGTCGGAATATTGGGGTATTTCCGGCTCAACTACCGCAGCGTACCGGCCGCGGGGGACGGTGATAATGCAAGCCGTGAACTTATACGTGAGCAGAGCTATGCGTATGCGCGCCGCGCCCAGCAGGCGGGGGACTATGAGACCGCGCGGCGGATGTTCAAAGAGCTTGGCGATTATAAGGACGCACGCAATCTTGAGCTTGCCTGCAGAAGCCTTGAAGCACGGCAGCTCATGGATGAGGGGGAGCTGCTGGACGCGTTGGAGCTGTTTGAATCCCTCGGCGATTATCCCGGCACCGGCTCCGGGCTTGACTCCGTGAAGGAGGAGCTGTACCGAAAGGCGCTTGACTGCGCCTGCGCCGGGGACTATGAACAGGCCTGCGGGATATGGCAGCGGCTCGAGGACTATGCCGACAGCCGCGTGCTCGAATGGCGCTGCGAAAGGGTGCTCGAATGGAGCCGGGACAGTTCCGATGAGCCGATGTTCAGTGAGGAGAACCGCTTTACGAACTCGTATTGGAAAGAGGTCTATGCCTGTGACGTGGGCTATGCTGTGCTTCCCGATGAATGCAATGCGGACACGCGCTTTTTTATATACTTCCCAGGCGGGCGCGACGTGCAGATATATGAGGATTTTCTCTACTATTATATAATGAACCCAGCGCCGAACACGATAGCGTTGTTCCTCTACACGAACGGCCTTGATTATGTCGAGGAGAAAACCAAGCTCGCCGTGGATACGCTCGACCGCATAGCGGCGGAATGCGGAGTGTTCGCGCATGACGTCATGATCTGCGGCTCCAGCCTCGGCGCTTATCCCGCAATGCACGCGGCCATATACTGCAGGGAGGACTTCGGCATCACCGTGCCATGCGTGCTCTCTCTTGACGCCGGGAGCGACTGGCAGGAGACCGGGTACACGCTCAGTCGGGAAGAGTGCCTAAAAACCGCGCGGTTCGGCACGCAGTTCTATCTTTTTGAAAGCCCCTTCGTCGGCATGGACCGCGCCCCGATAAAGGAAATGGTGCTGACCGGAAACGACGTTACATTAGTCGGCTGCGTGTATGACCAGCATGAGCGCATATCCTTCGACGCGCTCGGCATGGGCATAATAGACTGGGCGCTC
>CAKTPC010000081.1 GCA_934590505.1 uncultured Oscillospiraceae bacterium | reverse complement strand
ATGTCAAGGGCGGAGGCGTCAGCCTCCGTTCATCTCGACTCTTGACATTCCGGTTGCAGCCGGTCAGTCCGGCATGCGGTCGGCAAAGAACACCGCCAACTGTGCGTGAATTACGCTCCAGTCCTGCCGCCTTCCGGTCCACTTCTTCGTAATATCCATCATGGCCAGATACAGCATCTTCAGCAGACTGTCATCCGTAGGGAATACCGATTTTGACTTGGTTACTTTCCGGAGCTGCCGATTAAAGCCCCCGATTGCATTGGTCGTGTAAATCAGTCGGCGCACCTCCTGAGGGTACTTAAAGTAGGTGCTCAGGTTGGGACAATTCTCCCGCCAGGACTGAGCGATCTTCGGGTACTTTTTGTCCCAGCGCTGGGAAAAGGTGTCCAGAGCATCCAGCGCAGCGGCCTCATCGACTGCGGCGTAGACGGTCTTCAGGTCTGCCATGAGTGCCTTTATGTCCTTGTAGGATACATATTTGCTGGAATTTCGGAGCTGATGGATAATACAGTTCTGGATTTCCGTTTTAGGAAATACGGCTTCAATGGCAGTGGAAAACCCGGTCAAATTATCCGTGCAGGCGATGAAAATGTCCTCAATTCCGCGGTTTTTCAGGCTGTTGAGTACCGTTGCCCAGTATTTGGCGCTTTCATTTTTACCGACCCACATGCCCAGAACATCTTTCCTGCCGTCCAGATCAATACCGATGGCGATATAGACTGCCTTCTTCACGATCTGCCCTTCGCTGCGGACATGGTAGTGGATGGCATCCATGAAAACCACCGCGTAGACGCTCTCCAACGGCCGCTGCTGCCATTCTTTTGCGATAGGGAGAATCTTGTCCGTGACGCGGCTTACGGTCGTGTCAGATACCTCTACGCCGTAGATCTCCTGAATATGGGTCTCTATATCCGACGTGGTCATGCCCTTGGCGTACATGGACAGGATCTTCTCCTCGATGTCCTGACTGATGCTGGTCTGGTTTTTCTTCAGCACATGAGGCTCAAATTCCCCCTTACGATCCCGGGGCACGGATATCTCCACATCACCGAAGCTGGTGTGCAGCGTTTTGCTGCTGTGCCCGTTCCGGCTGTTGTCCGTGTCCTTATTTTTATAGTCGTACCTGCTGTAGCCCAGTTCGTCGTCCAGCTCAGCATCAAGGCCGTTTTCCATGAACTCGGCAATCGTCTCTTTGAACAGGCTCTGGATGTCGTCCATGCTGCCGATGTTCGCCATCTGCAACAGCTCTCTGATCTTTTCCCTGCGGGCATTTTCTTCCGGTGTGCGTTTCTTTCTTGCCATAATAAAACCTCCACTGTGGTGCTTCTATTATACACCACCTTGGAGGTTTACACAAAATATGGGATGGTCTCAACCGGAAGGCAAACTACTCTCTGACAAGTGCATACATTTTCATATCAACGATACTGCCGCATTTCACAGCATTACTCTTTAATGTTCCTTCGTATTGAAATCCTGCCTTTTCCAATGCTCTGCATGAAGCTATATTGTGAGCAAATGGCTCAGCATAAATACGAATAATATCCGTTTTCTCAAACACATATTCACAGACCTGTTTAATTGCATTTGTCATATATCCATTTCCCCAGTAGGGTTCTCCTATGTAATAACCCATTTCAGCGGTTTTGCAATGGATATTATCCTGCCGAAATACTCCGATGCTTCCAATCGCTTTATCATCAAGCGTTATCGCAAATGAAAATGTAGTGTTTTTATCCGCCGATAACATCGCCCGGATAAAATCCTCTGCATCATTTTCCGTGTACGGATAAGGTAATCCATCCCTAAGGTTATTCAAAACCTTTGGATTATTTAAGATTATTGCGAGATCAAATTTATCATCAATTCTCCATTCTCTTATAGTCAGATGCATTTTCCCCTCCACAAATTCCGAGCAGAGCATATTTTTTTATGTGCGCTTGATATCTTCAATGCTTTCGTACCAAGCTGATTTGCTTTCATTATACCAGAGACGCAGCACTGGCACAATATGCGCCTCAGGCTTATCTGAAACCTTTTGTCGAATTTTGAATTTTATCAGTTATAACTTATAAAATGGCGATTTGGACGTTGAGTTTAACTTATAAATGTAGTATACTACGAGTAACCATGGAAGGGGGCAAGATTCATGATCAAACGCGAACTGTATATGAGCCGCATCCGTCCGTTTATCGGAACGGATCTTATCAAGGTCATGACCGGTATCCGCCGCTGCGGGAAGTCGGTCATGCTGGAACTGATCAAGCAGGAACTCACGGAGTCCGGCGTCAGCCCGGCGCAGTTCATCTCCATCAACTTTGAAGATATGAGCTACTCCCATCTGCAAACCGCGCAGGCTCTGCACAATGAGATTACCAAAAGAGCCGCAGAAATAGAAGGCAAGGTCTATCTGTTCTTTGATGAGATACAGGAGGTCAAGGACTGGGAGAAGTGCATCAACTCTTTTCGAGTTTCGCTGGATTGCGACATCTACATCACCGGCTCGAATGCAAAGCTGCTATCCGGTGAGCTCGCGACATACTTGGGCGGACGGTATGTGGAGTTTGTGATTTACCCGTTCTCATTTGGAGAGTTCATGGAGCTGTATCGTTCGATTGCGCCCGATGCGTCCATTCAGCAGTGTTTTCAAAAGTACCTGCTTGCCGGAGGTATGCCCTACCTTGCAAACCTCCGCTACGCAGATGCTCCGTCTAAGCAATATCTTCACGACCTGTTTAACTCTGTCCAGCTCAAGGACATCGTAAAGCGGAATAAAATCAGGGATGTTGACTTGCTTGAACGGATCATTGCTTATGTGATCGCCAATGTGGGTACGACCTTCTCCGCGACCTCTCTTGCAAAGTTCTTGAAAAACGAGCAGCGCACTGTTGTCCCGGAGACGATCCTGAACTATATCAAATACTGCTGCGAGGCTTACCTGTTCTATCAGGTGAAGCGGGAAGATTTGCAGGGAAAGCAGATACTTGCCTCCAATGAGAAGTATTATATTGCCGATCACGGCATCCGCGAGGCTGTTTTCGGCGGCAATATGCGGGACATTAATCTCATTTTGGAGAATATCGTGTATCTCGAATTACTCCGCCGGGGCTATGAAGTAACTGTCGGCAGAACGGGAGATAAGGAAATTGATTTTGTGTGCGACAAGCGCGGCGAAAAGGTGTATGTTCAGGTCACTTATCTACTGGCTTCGGAGGAAACGGTCAACCGTGAGTTTGGCGCGTATGATAATATCCGCGACAACTTCCCGAAGTATGTTGTTTCCCTCGATGAGTTCGACATGAGCCGAAACGGTATCAAACACCGAAACATCCGCGATTTCCTCCTGGCCGAGGAATGGAACTGAACAAGAAGCCCAGCATCACGCCAAATGGTGTGGTGCTGGGCTTCTTCGCCAGCGTGAATGACATATTTGCAGGGCAGCTCATAGCCATTCGTGATGTCATTTCTGACAATTTGAAGCGGCCTGAATAAGCCCTCCCATTCTGTTACTTTGCGCTGGTCAGCAGCTTGTCCAGCGGGATTCGTTCCGGGTATTTTCCTTCGGTCAGAATGTCGTATAAATATCTGTTGTCCAGAACCATATCGTCCCGGATAAGCTGCCAGTTTGCCTTTTTTCTGAAAAGCACCTTGAAGATCAGAAAATTCATAATCGCCCCGATTACTGGCGTGGTCATACCGAAAGCCTCTGTATGAGAGAAATGGCACCCTGTCTCTGTTCGCTTTCCCTCAAAGGTAATAAAAGCTGTCTTCTTGTCGCTTTGGAAGACTATGCGGAAGTGGTTTTCGTCCTGCTCGCATTCTGTGATCGTGCCGGTCACATCGTAGTCCAGCCCCATGACGATCTCGCGGAAGCGGATCTTGCTTCCTGCATGATAGTTCCCGTCATAGAGATTGCATTCGATATGGTACGGACTCCATTTTACGAACTCTTCCTCAAAGTTAGCGGTCCATGCCTCCATTTTCTCATAGGACGCCGGAATCTCTATCTGCTCTGTAAGAATAACCATTTTTCAGTTCCTCGTTTCTGCCGCAGTTTGTTCCTGTGCCTGCTTATAAAATTACAATATAATTATAATCGTCAAAGCGGATAAAGACAAGAACTTTTCCGAAAAGTTCAGGAGGTATTTTCAATTTCGACATCTTAATATCCGCAGATTGTATGGAACTGCCCCTTCTTCCTTGTCTATTGCGCCGCAGGTGCTGAGCTGCGTCCACCTCAGAAACAACTTGCATAACCTCGCACTCAGAGTTACAATACGACCGCTTGAAACGAGAAACGCTTCCTGTCCGGCACCGGTGAACCTTCACCAGAAACCGGACGGGAAGCGTTTTTGACCACATAGATTACCACAGACGGCGCTGGAACACCCGGAAACAGTGGAGATAAGAGCGTCAAAGAGTAAGTGAAACAAATTAAAAAGCACTAAAAACCGCTATAAACAAGCGGAAAAAGTATTCCCGATAAGTTTGGGACCATGAGACCTGAGGTTCGGGCCGCTCTGCGCGTACCGGCCAATCAAAGATAAGGCCGTGTGCGGTTTTATATGTATATCATTCGACAATACCGATCACCGTTTCATCGCAGCAACTCAGATACATCCGGTATACTGCCGCGGCCATCAGCGCGCAGCATACTGTCATCACCGCGTAGCAGTCGAGGTACCAGTTACCGTGGCGCTGGACGAGGTATTCGGACACGCCTGTCCCGGCAAGGCCGACAAACCACATGCCCCAAATCACCCAGTGCTTTGCGCCGAGCCCGTTGGCCTTTATGCTCCGGCGGCTGTAGTATATGAGGAGCGCTCCGATACATATCGCGCAGATCATCTGCACGATGCTGACAAAGCCGTTGAACTTCATGAAGCTTGAGTCATTGCGGGTGCTGTCCAGCAAAAGCTCTGCAGCGCAGTATAGCAGTAGGAAGTACCTTGCGGTGTTTCCGTCGCAGCTGCCGCACTTCATCGGGCGTTTGCGGCAGCGATAGAAGAACTCGAGCAGCACTGCCGCCGCGATGAGCATGAGCAGAAACTCCACAAAAAAGGTCGCGAAGCGGTATTCGACAGTGCCGGTGGAGCTCGTGAGGCCCGAGGCGATAGGCAGGTGCTGGAGAGCAGGCGTCGTTACGGCGATCTTGCTGCGGCAGGAGCTGTTAAAGAGCGCGCTCAGGCGGATGAATGCGACTGCGAGCGCCGCCCCCGGAGCGAAGGCGTCCAGCAGGCGGGCAGCGCTGCGCGTAAAGCCCAGCTTCTTCACGATGAGCGCGGCAAGCCAAGTGCCGAGCAGTGCACCGGGCAGACAGTAGCTGCCGGTGGAAAAATCTGTCAGTGCGCCCCATATGCCGTTGTACTGTTCTAGGTGGCAGTACCAGTGTATAACGCGGCAGATGGGCACGGAGAGGATAACTGCAAGCGGAAAGAAGAGGAGCATTGCAGCGTCGCTGCCGCCGTTCGCGCGCTGCAGTGCCAGCGACAGCACGAGACATGCAAGCAACCCGAAAACTATTATAACCGAGCTCCAATACAAGACCATGGAGCCGCTGTATATGGCTATGGGGTTCATTTACTCGCCTCCTCATTCGGGATTGCGGTGGCAAAATAGATGATGTCGCTGACAGTGCGCTCGGCGCCGAAGTCTACGTTGTTTATCGGCTCACCGTTCATGAGAATCTCCGAAGTCTGGCCGCCGTCAAGGTTATATGCCTTCTGCACACCCTTGGAATAGACAAAGCGCGCAAGCTCATTGACCGTCGCGCGGGGGCGCGCGTCGGACGTATGGTTGATGGTCATGAGGAAATAATGCAGCTCGCCCGACATGCCGATGCAGGAGCGGGAATACTCGGTGTCTATCTCTCCGATAGGGTAGCGCTCGCAGTACTGCAGCTCGCCGTTATCCACCAGCACGGGGCCGAAGGCGACGGAAAAGACAACATCGTTATCCTCGATGAACTTCTGCGACTCGCCCGCGCCGGCAAGCTCGCCCGCGCGGGTAAAGAGCATGTCGCCGGTGGAGGTAAAGAAGCAGGTATCGACCTTCGCAGGACTGTTGCGGTAGAGCGTGCGCTGGTACACGGTTATGCCGAGATCGCGGAAGGCGTAAAAGTCGCCGTTTATCGCGACGACGGCGTTTGCCTGCTTTGCCATATCTGAGGCGTAGAGCTGCACACTGGAGCTGTAGCTGTCATCGGAGAGCTTGCGCCGAAGCTGCGAGCCGTGCGCGAGCTTGACCTCGGCGCAGGTGCAGCAACGCTGGTTGATGTATTCCTTCCATGTGATGACGAGTATTGTCTCATCAAGGTAATATCGGATCGGCTCTCCCGGGACGAAGTCCGCGTTCTCGTCGAAGATGACGGATTGCCCGTCGAGCAGGTCGGCGGCGTTTTTAATGACCTCGCGGATATCTGCGGGGTCATTTGTCGTGCCGAAGCAGGCGGCGTTCGGTATAGGGGAGACAGTGTCGTTCTCCTGAAGAGTGTAGATCTTTTTTATGTATGCAAGCTCGCCGAGGGCGTCGCTCGCGGCGTTATTGAGGTATACATCCAGCTTGTTTGACAGATCAAGACTGCTGCTGCCGGAGGCGTTCGAGAGCGTACCTGAGGCGGGATGGATGCTGAAAAGTGCCCACAGCAGTATGAGCGCCGAGAGCAGGGCGAACAGCGGCGTTATAAGCCCTGCGCGGCGCGGGGGCTCGTCCGGTATCTCCGGTTCATATGCGGCGCTTACGGGCGTGCGCACCGGCCGGGCGGCTGCGGCAAAATCCCGGCTGCTCCAGAAATGAGTTTTCTCGTCCGGTTCCTGCGTTGGAGCTTCAGGCTCGGCAGCAGGCAGCGGCGGGGTACCATCCATGACGAAAGGGGAGGGCGCGGCTTCCTCATGAGACGTGCCGCCAAATTCTGCGAGTATTGAGTCAAGTTCGCTACGACCGTCAGGACCGTCGTTCATGTGCGCACCTCCCTTCAGTAGCCCGCTCCGCCGTTAAGGGCTCTCAGCAGCACATCGTTTACCGCGATCTGCCATCTGCCGTCCGTGTAATTAATACGGAGCGGAATTTCGACTGTGGTGTAATAGTCCCCGGCATTTTCGAGAACCTGTTCGAGCGCCTGAAGATACGCGCGCTCGGTGATTTCCTTACGATAGCTGTTGTTCTTATCATAGACCTCGCTTGCCGGCAGGCGCTGCACAAGGTGCTTGAGCTGAATCTGAGTTTCCTCGGCGGCCGCGGCTTCAAGCGCGGGAAGCGAGAGATAGGTGAAGCGGATATCCTGCACCGCGTCGAGCTTGTCGATCTCGGCGCCGCCGATAAGCTCATATCCGTAACTGTCGTGCAGAGCTTTATATACCAATTTTCCGGCGTCGGAGTCCGGCTCATTTTCAAGGCCGAGTCCGGTATGATCGCGCAGCCGGTCATAGGCCGCGGTATAGTCACCGTCAATGAGCGAATCGAAGAACTCCGTGACGGTCTGCTGCGGATCGCCCGTGGGCTTTGCGATGACCGTACCGCAGAAACTGCCCGCGGCGGCAAGGAGCATCCCGACCGCGCACAGAAGCAGTGCGATCAGTATCAGCTTTAGCCCCGCGCCGTATTTCTTACTGAGCTTTATCGCACCAAAGACACCGGCGGCGGTAAAGACGGAAATAAACAGGAACGCTGTCAGAGGGGAGCCGGTCTCGGCAGGCTCAGACTCGGCTGCCGCCGTGGGCTCGGGCTCCTCCGCGGCGGTGACTGCGGGCGTGGCGGGCGCCGGCTCGGCAGTCGGTTCCGGCGACGGCGTGGCAGGCGGATTTGCGACGGTGTAGTTGGTGTATTCGCACATGGCGGTGCAGTACGCTGACAGCAGCTCCTCGGCGTTGTCAACGTTATCTGTGAACATCACGATGGCGATCGGCTGAGAGGCATAGGCAATGCCGCAGTCGTTCATGTAGGTGTGCCCATCCTCCGGGACGTACCCGTACTTATGGGCGACCTCGAAGTTCGGCGTGTTCAGCTTGAAGAAACGCTCCTGCTCGGCCTTCAGCATAGTCTCGATAATGCCGGGGAAGCGCTCCTGCTCATTATACAGCAGCTTCAGGCAAGTGATGAACTGGTGAGCGGTGTAAATATTTTTGAGGTAGTAATTCAGCGGTACGTCGTCCAGGTCAACGCCGATGTAAGGTGCGGTAAGCTCACGGAACTTGGAGAAGCCGCCGATGATGCTGCTGTCAAAAAGAAACGTTGCCCATTCATTGCTGGAGTCTATAAGGGTGGCGTTGCGTACATATTCGTAGGTGACGTCGGTATAATAGTTGTCCCAATCGAACTGACCGCTTTGGATAAGCTCGGTAAAATACATGTTTAGCGGGAGCTTGTACATGCTGGCGGCGGTAATATAATCATACCCGTTTACGTAGTATTCCTCGCCGGTGACGAGGTTGCAGTACCCCGCGGCGATTTGATCACGCGGCACATTGTACTCATCAAGCAGCTGACTGACGACCTCGTTCCAGGTCTTGCCGTCGTACAGCGCATCGCTTCCGTCGTCCGCGAAGGCCGAAAAGCCGAGCGACAGGCACAGGGTCAGCGCCGCGGCTGCGGCGATCACTTTTCTAAGAATCTTCATTGGGCTCTCCTGAGAAATAAACAGCAAAAAACCAAAATCTTTCCTTCCGTTGATTGGCAAGGACACATGTGGTTTTGCCCGGCAGGAAAACGCCCTATGCCAATCAATGGTATTATATTCAAAACGCACCCCGCATTCAAGTACGCAATGTGAATTTTAGGCAAAACACGGTACACCTGATGCCCGCCCTGCATAAGATGCCCAGTGAGAGGGAAAACTTGAACGGGGGGCTGATAGCATGAACATACCTAACATGATAAGCATATTCAGAATACTGCTGACGCCGGTTTTTGCGGTGCTGTATGTCAGAGGCGCGCTCTGGCAGGCGATGGGCGTGCTGCTG
>CAKTPC010000080.1 GCA_934590505.1 uncultured Oscillospiraceae bacterium | reverse complement strand
GGCAGGCTTTCTGCCCTGAAGGCTGCGGGCGGCGGTGCGGACGTGCGCCTTCTTGTCGCGGCGCGCTGCGGGATATACATGCTCCTCGGCGGAGTGATGTCCTGCTCGCGTGTGCTTGGGGACGGCGCGCCCTTCGGCATGGCGATGGTCGCATGCTCCGGACCCGGGATAAGCGGGGTGTTCGCCCTCACGGGCGCGGCGCTCGGATATCTCCTCGGCGGCGGGCTGGAGTGGGGGATACGGTATATCGCCGCAGCGGTGCTGGTATATACGGTGTCCTTCGTGTTCCATGAGCTGGAGGCGTATAAGAGCAGCTTCTTCATGCCGACGGCGGCAGGACTCGTAATGGGACTGACCGGCTTCCTCGGCAGCTTCTCCATGTCGCCGGGGCAGCTGCCCGCGGCAGCGGAGATATTCTTGGAAGTGAACCTCGCCTTCGGCGGGACGTATTTCTTCCGTGAGGCGCTCTCCGGCGGCCTGCGCGAGACGGAGACTGCCGAGCTGCGGCACAGCGTGTCGGTGATGATAATGTCCGCCTGCGCGCTGATGGCATTCTCGCGCATCATGATTTTCAACACCGTCTCAGTCGGACGCTTCATGGCGCTGGTGCTCGTGATGACCTCGGCGATGAAGGGCGGGATGCTCACGGGCGCCGCGGTTGGCACGGTGCTGGGGCTTGCGATGGATGTTTCAAGCGCCGGGGCTCCGTTTTATACCATGGCCTATTCCTTTGCAGGGCTGCTCTCGGGCGTGTTCGGCAAGCATGGCCGGGTGATCTTTGTGCTGTCGTTCATTCTTGCGGGGGCGCTCTCCGTTGTGTGCGCGTGGACGGCGGAGGTGCATATCAACGCCCTGTTTGAGACCTTCTGCGCATCTGTCGTGTTCATGCTCCTGCCGGGCTCACTTCTCAATCACGTTGGACTCATGCTCCAGTACATGGAGCGCGGCAGCGGTGAATCCGGCCTGCGGCGCTTTGCGGCAAACCGTGTGCGGAACCTCAGCGAAGCCTACGCGGGGCTGTTTGAAACGGTGCGCCGCAGCATCGAGGAGCCGGGCAACGACGAGAACATTGCCCGAATTTTTGACCGCGCGGCGGACGAGGTCTGTGTCCGCTGCAAGAACAAGAACCGCTGCTGGAATGCGGAGTATGTCGATACACTCTCTGCGATGAACGACGCGACGCAGGCAATGGTCGAGCACGGCAGCCTCGATGTCAGCGACCTGCCCGGCTTTTTCCGCGACCGCTGCGATAAGCTCCAGGCCTTTGTCTCGGCTGTGAATGCCGAGCTTCGCGCGCAGGCATACCGGAAGCAGCTGCGTATTGGGCTTACGGAAAACCGGAGCGTCGCGTGGGGGCAGTACATGGACATGGCGGACGTCCTCTCACGTGTGGCCGATGAGCTCGGCAGCCTCAACGGCTCTGACCCGCTGGCCGAGCGCCGGCTGATCCGCTGCCTGCGCAGCATGGATATCGACGCGGACGCTTCTGTATACCGCGACGGCGGCGGACGGCTGCACGTTACCATTGAGAGCGGGCGGCTCACACCGCTGCTGCAGGAGGAGAACTATCTGGAAAAGCTCTCCGCCGTCGTCGGGGCGCGCCTGTGCAGGAGTGCGGCGGCAGCAGGGGAGGAGTGCTCAAAGCTCATGCTGCTTGAAGCCGAGCCCCTTGCCGTGTCCGTCGGCATCGCGGCAATGAAGAAAAAGGGCGAGAAGGTCAGCGGCGATAAGGGGACCTATTTCAAGACCGACGCCGGTGTTCTCTGCGTCATCCTTGCCGACGGCACCGGCTGCGGCGATGAGGCTGCGCAGGACAGCGCACAAGTCATCGCCATCCTTGAGAAGTTCCTGCGCTCGGGCGTCGACCCTGCCGTTGCGATGAAGATACTCAACTCCGTCCTGCTCCTGCGCAGCGGGGACAGTTGGGGCTATGCGACGGTCGACCTCATGTGCGTCGACCTCTTCACCGGCGAGACCTGCTTCTATAAATACGGCGCGGCCCCGTCATATGTGAAAAACGGAAAGAGCATCCGCCGCATAAAGTGCGAGACGCTTGCCGCCGGTATTTCCATGGGAGCCGGCATCGCGCCCGACACCGTGCGCATGCGCCTGCGTCCCGGTTCGACGGCGGTCATCGCGACCGACGGCGTTATAGTCGACGCTGAGGACGAGTGGCTCAAGCAGCTTTTGAACAAGGGCTTTGACGATATGAAGGCGCTTGCCCGAGCAACTCTCAAGGAGGCCGAGAGCCGCTACGGGGTCAATGACGACATGACCGTCGTGACCGTCCGTGTGGAGGAGCGGGCATGAGCGCTCGGCTTGGTGAGCGCCTGCGCGGAATGCTGCGCGGCGTGGGTGCGCTTTTCCGCGTGCCGTATTCGGGAACGACCGCGGAGAGCCGCCCCGTGCTGCGCGGAAACATGCGCCGCGCGATCGTAGTCAAGACCCCGGACGATATGTTTGCCGAAGCTGTGTTCATCCTGCGCGACGATTATGACACAGGTGTCAGCCGCGGTGAGCTGCTGCGTCAGGCGAAGAGCGCCGCCGAGGGACACGCGCAGCGCGCGCTCCCGCCGCGCCGGTACACGTATCTTCCGCCGATGGCGGTGTTCGTGCTTGGTGCTTCCGCCGCGGTGCTGACGCTGTGGATATCCGGAGTGTTGTAGTGCACTTGTGCTGGAACAGCAGCTATGCTATAATAAACCAAAAAGACAAATACCTGTAAGCAGGAGGAATATACGATGCAGCTTAAGCTTGACACAAGCAAGACCTATGCCATAGCTCTTGAGGGCGGCGGAGCCAAGGGCGCATATGAGATCGGCGCGTGGAAAGCGCTGGAGGAGGCGGGGATAAAGTATAACGCCGTTTCCGGGACCTCCGTCGGCGCGCTCAACGGCGCCATGATGGCGATGCGCGACCTGCCTCGTGCCGCCGCGGCATGGAACGATATGCGTCTTTCCAAGGTCATCGAGCTTGACAAGGAGGGCGAGGCGGATCTGCACAAGGCCATGAACGGCGAGTTGGAGCTAGGCGATATTCAGGAGTTTATCCCGCAGATGTTCGAGATAATCCGCAACCGCGGGCTCGATATCGCGCCGCTGAGGTCATGGATGCGTGAAGTCGTAGATGCGAAAAAGATCAAGCAGTCCGATGTGGAGTTATTTGTCTCCACTGTCTCCATCTCCGACCGCAAGGGACTTGAAATAAAGATCAACGATCTGCCGGAGGATGAGATATATGACATGCTGCTTGCCAGCGCCTATCATCCGAGCTTCCGTCTTGAAAAGCTCGGCGGCAAGCTCTATACCGACGGCGGATTTGTAGACAGTCTGCCCCTGCATGCGCTTGTGGTCAACGGCTATAAGGACATTATCGCCGTGCGCATCCCCGGCATGGGCTGGGAGAGACGCTTCAAAATGCCGGAGGACGTGAATGTCACCACCATACACACAAATTCCGACCTTGGCTTCGTGCTGAATTTCGACGCGGAGCAGTCAAGGCGCGATATGGCCATCGGCTACCTTGACGCGCAGCGCGTGCTCTACGGTCTGTATGGTCAGAAGTACTATATCGACCGCTCACTGACAGACCGTGAAGCGCTTGAATGGCTGCTTGACCACTGCGCCGAGGAGGGCGAGAATCTTCGCACCGTCTGCGAAAGGGAGCTGCCGCGCCTTGCCCGCAAGCTCAACGCCGAGGACGGGAATTATTACGAGCTTATGGCCGCAAAGCTTGAGCAGGAGTGCGCAAACAGGGATGTTGACAATATGCGCATCTATACCGATAAGGAGCTTATCGACCTCGTCGGGTAACAGATACCAAAATAAAGGCATAGTATGATACTGAAAGAAATAACGGGTCGCACTGCGATCCGTTATTCATTATTTATCTATAAGGCGTTGATCTGCTATGCTTTCTTCTGTCGGCTGGGCTGCGCTCGGCGTCGGTTTTATTTTTCTTATGACCTCTTTGGGTGCGGCCTCGGTTCTCTTCTGCCGCAAAGATACGCTCCCAAAATCACAGACCGGGATGATGGGCTTTGCCGGGGGCGTGATGACTGCGGCCACGGTATGGAGCATGCTCCTGCCCGCGATAGAGCAGACGCGGGCGGAGGGCATTTTCCCGTGCTGGCTTCCGGCGGCAGCCGGCACGGCGGCAGGAGCGGCCTTTCTATGCGCGCTCGATGCGCTGATCCTTCGCCTGCGCCGCGGCGGCTCCGCCGAAAAAAGCTCCATGCTCATGACGGCTATCACCCTGCACAACATCCCTGAGGGGATGGCGGTCGGGCTTGCCTTCGCACTCTCCGGCGGGACGGACGGCCTGACTGCCGCGGCGGCGCTCGCGCTCGGTATCGGCGTGCAGAATATCCCGGAGGGCGCGGCTGTGTCGCTCCCGCTGCGCAGGATGGGGATGAGCCGGGGCAGGGCGTTTTCAATGGGCATGCTTTCCGGTGCTGTCGAGCCGCTGTTCGGCATGCTCGCGGTCATGGCTGTTTCAGGCATCAGCCGGATAATGCCGTGGCTGCTCGGCTTCTCGGCGGGCGCGATGCTCTATGTCGTCGTATGCGAGCTTATCCCGGCGGCGGACGACCGCAGGGGACTGTTCTGGTACGTTGCGGGCTTTCTGCTGATGATGATATTGGACGTGGCTCTCGGATGAAAATGGCCGGTGCGCAAGGCTGCGCGCCGGCTGTTTTTACGGTAATGCGCCATGCGGCTATACAAAAAACGCGAAATGCAAAGTTGTGATAAAAATAACTAAAATACATGCAAACTGCCAAAGAAATAACATGATTGTTACAAAAATGTCTTGAGTTTTTTGGCACAAAAAACGGAAAAAGCGTAGACATTGCAGGATAGGATGTGATAGAATGACCGAGTAAAATCATGACTACGCAAAAAATAACGAGGTGAAGCTAATGTCCTATAAGTTCAAAGGCGGTGTGCACCCCAATTACATGAAGGCTCCGGAGATCCCGGTGACCGTTATCGCACCGCCCGCACAGGTAGTCATTCCAATGATACAGCACATAGGCGCACCCTGCAAGCCGCTGGTTCAGGTAGGCGATTATGTGAAGATGTATCAGAAGATCGGCGAGAATCCCGCTCCGGTCTCCGCGCCCGTTCATGCTTCCGTCTCCGGCAAGGTAGTGGCTGTAGAGCCGAGACCCCATCCGCTGGGCGACATGATCATGTCCGTGGTCATCGAGAACGATTTTCAGGATACTCCCGAGCTGATGGAGCCCCTCACCGAGGAGCAGATGAAGGACCCCGAGGCAATACTCGAGCGCATCCGCGAGGCTGGCGTCGTCGGCATGGGCGGCGCAATGTTCCCGACTGCCGTCAAGATCCGCGGCGGTATCGGCAAGGTCGATACCCTTATCATCAACGGCGCAGAGTGTGAGCCGTATCTTAACGGCGACCACCTGACCATGCTCAATTTCCCGGAGCAGCTGCTGCGCGGTATTGAGCTCGTGCGTATTGCCAGCTGCGTAGACAAGGCATACTACGGCATCGAGAAGAACAAGCAGGACGCTATTGATCTTCTCAACTCCAAGAACCCCGCTCAGTACGGCATTGAGATTGTCCCCGAGGATGTCAAATACCCTCAGGGCGGCGAGAAAATGCAGGTCAAGGCCGTCACCAACAGAGAGGTCAAGCCCGGCGGGCTGCCCTCCGGCGTCGGCTGCAACGTTGTCAGCACCCGCACGGCCTATGCCGTGTATCAGGCCTGCTGCGAAGGCAAGAGCGTTATTGAGCGTATCGTTACATACGGCGGCAGCGCCCTCAAGGCTCCGGTCAATGGCCTGACCCGCGTCGGCACTCCGTTCAGCCATATTGCAGAGCAGTGCGGCGGCTTCGTTAAGACCCCGCGCAAGATCGTTCTCGGCGGCCCGATGATGGGTATCTGCGCCACCAGCTTTGACGCGCCCACCGTTAAGGGCACGGCAGGCGTGCTGTTCTTCACCGAGGAAGAGGACAGGCATGTGGAAAATCCCACCTGCATCCGCTGCGGCAAGTGCATCTCCGTCTGCCCGATGAACCTCGAACCAGTGTTCATGTACATGTATTACAGCAAGCGCGACTTTGAGAATATGGAAAAGTACCATATCCTTGACTGCTTCGAGTGCGGCAGCTGTGCATTCAACTGCCCCGCGAGAATGCCTCTGACTCACGCATTCAAGACCGCAAAGCTGATGTTCCGCGCCAAGGCCGATAAGGAAAAGGCTAAGGCCGCAGCTGAGGCTGCTGCAAAGGAGGCAAAATAATGAGCGATAAGAAAGAAAAAATCGTCCTTGACGTAGCGTACCAGCCGCAGGTCAGAACCGGCGCCGATACCAGACGCATCATGATAGACGTCATCATCGCGCTTATGCCCGCGCTGATCGTCTCGATCATCCAGTTCGGCTGGTACCCGATAGCCATCTGTATCGTCTCCATGGCTTCTGCCGTGTTCTTCGAGTGGGCTTACCGCAAGCTCATGAAAAAGACCTGCACCATCGGCGACTGCTCCGCGGCGCTCACCGGCCTTCTCATGGCACTCACGATGCCGGCAAGCTCTCCCATCTGGCTGCCCATCATCGGCACCTTCTTCTCCATAGTTGTTGTAAAGCAGCTCTATGGCGGCATCGGCAAGAACTTCCTGAACCCGGCTCTCGCAGGCCGTGCGTTCCTCATCGCGTCCTACGCAAACCACATGACCACATGGATCGTCCCCAACAGCCTCAAGGGCGTTGTTGACGGCACCACGATGGCTACCCCCATGACCTATCTCTACAACGGCGAGGCCATGCCCGCATATCTGAACATCAAGAACATCATCCTCGGCAACATGCCCGGCTGCATCGGTGAGATAAGCGCGATAGCGCTCCTGATAGGCGCGGCATACCTGCTTATCCGCAAGGTCATCACCTGGCGCATTCCCACCGCATTCATCGGCACTGTCGTCGTGCTGTCCTTCATCTTCGGTCACACGGGATACTCCCGTGCCGATTGGGTCATGTATAATCTCTTCAGCGGCGGTCTGCTGCTCGGTGCGTTCTTCATGGCAAACGACTATGCTACCAGCCCTGTCACCGGCCCCGGCCAGCTGCTCTACGGCTTCGGCTGCGGCGCGCTGACCGTGCTCATCCGCTACTTCGGCAGCTACCCCGAAGGCGTATCCTACGGTATACTTATCATGAACCTCTGCACGTGGGCGATCGATAAGGCATTCTGCCGTCCGCAGTTCGGCGTCACCAAGGAGGACCTTGCTGCCGCGAAGGCCGCGAAGAAAGCGGCAAAGGAGGGCGCATAATGAATAAGATAGTTAAGCTCACCGTAGTTCTGTTCCTTGTCTGCGCGATCGTCGCGGGCGTTCTCGGCGGAGTTAACCTTATCACCAAGGATAAGATCGCTGAGCAGGAGCGCATCAAGACCGCTAAGGCCTATTCCGCAGTCCTCGAAGCGTCTGATTATACGGACGTTGATTACGACCAGGCAACCTTCACGACCATTGACAGAATAGTCAAGGCCGACGATAAGGGCTATGTCGTTACCACCACCTTCTCCGGCGCTCAGGGCAGCATCACTATGGCTGTCGGCGTCGATAACGACATGAAGTGCACCGGCATTTCCATCATCTCCCACGCAGAGACCTCCGGCCTCGGCGCAAAGGCAGCAGCCGCCAGCGAATACGGCGATTGGTGGCGCGGCCAGTTCGTCGGCGCGGGCGATGACGTCAGTCTCACCAAGTACGGCGGAACCATAGACTCCATCACCGCGGCTACCATTACCTCCAACGCTGTTGCGGGCGCGGTCGCAGAGTCTATAAAAGCTGTGGAATCACTGGGTTAAGGAGGCACTGAATGAATATCAAGAAACAGTTTAGAGAAGGCCTCATTACTAATAACCCCGTCCTTGTCCAGCAGATAGGCATGTGCGCCACAATGGCGATCACGACCTCTCTCTTCAACGGCGTGGGTATGGGTCTGTCCGTTCTCATCATCCTGACCTGCTGCAATGTCGTTATCTCGGCAATGCGCAAGATCATCCCCGACGAGATCCGTCTGGCGATATTCGTCGTTGTTATCGCGGGCTTCGTTACGATCGTCGACCTGCTGCTGCAGGCCTTCGTCCCGGCGCTGAGCTCCGCTCTCGGCGTGTTCATCCCGCTGATAGTCGTTAACTGCATCATCATCGGCCGCGCAGAAGCATTCTGCCAGAAGCAGCCTGTCGGGGCATCCTTCTTTGACGGTATCTTCCAGGGCTTCGGCTACACGGTCGTGCTGATAATCATGTGCGTTGTGCGTGAGTTTCTTGGCTCCGGCCGTTTCGGCGGCGGTCTTATAGACATCGCAAACGGCTTCCGCCTCACTCTCGACGGCACCGGCGCAGGCATCCAGCTCTTCGCTGAGGACCTCGGCGCTACCATCCTTATCATGCCCTTCGGCGGCTTCCTCACCCTTGGTGTCCTGATCGCCGTCATGCAGTATGCGCTCAAGAAATCCGCAAAGAAAAAACAGCTCGCTGAAGAAGCTGCAAAGGAGGCTGAAGAATAATGCTTACTAATATTATTTCAATCTCCCTTGGCGCGATCCTGATAAACAACTTTATCTTCTCGCAGTTCCTCGGCTGCTGCCCCTTCCTCGGCTGCTCCAATAAGGTCGACACCGCCGTCGGTATGGGTCTTGCCGTTACCTTCGTCATGGGTCTTGCCTCGGCGATCTGCTGGGTCATCGACCAGTTCATACTTGTCCCGCTCGGCCTTGCCTTCCTCCAGACGCTTGCATTCATTCTGGTCATCGCAGCACTGGTGCAGTTTGTTGAAATGTTCCTCAAGAAGATGGTCCCCTCCCTTTACTCCGCCCTGGGCATCTTCCTGCCGCTCATTACCACCAATTGTGCAGTTCTCGGCGTCGTTCTGCTGAACGTCCAGAACCACTACAACTTCATCGAGTCTCTCGTTTACGGCATCACCGGCGGTCTCGGCTTCATGCTTGCTATCGTCCTGTTTGCCTCCGTGCGTGAGCGTGTTGAGTTCTCCGAGTATCCCGAGTGCTTCGAGGGCTTCCCGATCTGCCTTGTTTCTGCGGCTCTTGTGGCGCTTGCGTTCATGGGCTTCAGCGGCATGAAGATCTTTTGATAGGGAGGGCTTGAATACATGAACACAATTCTTCTTGCCATTCTTGTTATGGGCGTTCTGGGCGCGATCTTCGGTGCGCTGCTCGCATACGCCTCCAAGGTTTTCCATGTTGAGGTCGATCCCAAGCAGGCCGCTGTAAGAGAATGCCTCGCCGGCGCGAACTGCGGCGGCTGCGGCTACCCCGGCTGTGACGGCTATGCCGCCGCTGTCGCCGCGGGCGAAGCTCCCACCAACCGCTGCGT
>CAKTPC010000079.1 GCA_934590505.1 uncultured Oscillospiraceae bacterium | reverse complement strand
ACAGGCGCATGACCACCGGGAGAACTCCCAGGAGATTGTTGACCATGCCTTTGCAACTACTCCCTTTTAACGTTAGGCTATGTTAACATACCGTCCCCGCATTGTCAAGGAGTTTTGGAAATGTCTATTGACTTAATTCTTAACAGGATTTATACTCGTAATGTTTTTATCCGACCGTGCAAGGAGTTATCAATGAAGAGAAATAACCGTCAGTCACTTTTTGCATTGCTCGCCGCTATCATCTGGGGCGCCGCATTCTCCGCTCAGAGCATATGCGCGCAGTATCTCGGGGCGTTCACGATAACTGCTCTGCGTTCTATCATTGCTTTTTTTGTGCTGCTCATCGTCTGCCTGCTGCGCAGGAAGGCTGATATAGGCACAAGGCGTGATATAATCCTCGGAAGCCTCATCTGCGGCACAGCTCTGTTTGCCGCCTCAAATACGCAGCAGCTCGCCCTCAACCTCGGCGCTTCCGCCGGTAAGGCCGGTTTCGTGACAGCACTGTATATCGTGCTCGTCCCGATAGGGCAGATGTTCTTTAAGCACTCTCTGCCGCCCCGCCATTGGATCGCCGTCGCTGTCGCCGTCACAGGTATGTATTTTCTCTGCATCACTGATGGCTTCTCGATATCCTCCACCGACCTGATCCTCCTGCTGGGCGCTTTCCTGTTCACTGTTCAGATCCTCGCAGTCGACAGGTTCAGCTTTAAGGTCGACGGGCTTGTGCTCAGCTGCGGAATGTTCCTCGTCGTCGCCGTGCTGTCGTCTCTCGCTGCGCTGCCGCTTGAGGAGATAACTCTCTCCGGAATACGGGCATGCATATTACCGCTGCTCTATATAGCCGTTTTTTCAAGCTGCCTTGGCTATACCTTCCAGATCCTCGCACAGAAAGGCGGCAACCCCGCGGTCGTCTCCCTGCTGCTGAGCCTTGAAGCTTTCTTCGGCGCAGTGTCAGGCGCGCTGGTTCTCGGCCAGCGGATGACCGGGCGCGAGCTTCTCGGCTGCGGACTTATGATCGCTGCGACGGTCATCGCCGAGCTTCCCATGCCAGTGAAAAAGAAATGAATATACCGGCGTCCGGTTCAAACCACGAACCGGACGTTGTTTTATACTGCGACGCTTTATGACTCATGTCTATACACGCTTCCTCAATTATTCTGCTGGACGTTCGGGAAATCTATGATATAATGGGCATACCAAATTACCGGTAAATCTAACTGAAAATCGGAGGATGCAATGAATTACGACAAGCTGAAAAACACCGAACTGTTCCTTTTTGACATGGACGGCACACTTTATCTGGGTGACAATGTATACGAAGGCGCCATAGAGCTGTTGGAGGATCTCCCCCGCCTCGGCAAGAAATACATATACCTTACGAATAATTCCTCCCGCGCCGGTGAGGATTACATCACGCGTCTGCGCCGCCTCGGCTTCCCGTGCGAGCGTGAGAACGTGTTCACCTCCGGCATGGCGACTGGCATGTACCTCAACCAGCACCACCCCGGTGCTAAGGTGTACCTCGCCGGTACGAAAGCGTTTTACCGTGAGCTTGTCAGCTACGGCATAAATCTTGTGAATGACGAGCTTGGGCACACCGAGGCCGAGGATGTTGACGTTGTAGTACAGGGCTTTGATACTGAGCTTGTGTATGAAAAGCTCGACAAAGCCGTCCACTTCCTGCGCCGCGGCGCGCACTTCATCGCGGCCAATCCCGACTGGGTCTGCCCCATGCCGCGCGGCGAGGTCCTGCCCGACTGCGGCAGCATCTGCGCCCTGCTCACCGCCTCCAGCGGCGTGAAGCCGAACTACATCGGCAAGCCCAACCGCAACATGATAGACGTCATCTCCGCCATGACCGGCATCCCCAATGAGAAAATATGCGCTGTCGGCGACAGGCTGTATACCGACATTGCCGTTGCACAGAACGCGGGCTCCGTCTCCGTGCTCGTTCTCTCGGGCGAGACGGATAAGAAGATGGTAGACGAGGCCGAGCGCAAGCCGGACTACGTCCTTGCCGACGTTCACGAGCTGCACGAAATCCTCAAGAGCCTGTAATACATATATACATAAACCGCGCGCCGTACCTTGATGCAGGTACGGCGCGCATTTTCATTTCAGCACAGCAGTAAATTCTATTATCCCCGGCTGCGGCGCGGCAGCCTTTATCGTTCCCTTGTGCGCCTGCGCTATGCTGCGCGCGATGGACAGCCCTATGCCGAAGCCGCCAGTCTCCGAGGAGCGCGACTTATCCGGTCTGTAAAAACGGTCGAACAGCTTGTTCAGCTCCTCCTGCGGAATGTCCGCGCAGGCGTTCGAGCAGCGCAGCACGACTCCCGCCTTATCCTTTTTGAGCCCGATCCTTACCGGGGCCGTATCCAGCGCGTATTTCACTGCGTTATCCAGCAGTATCGAGCAGAGCTGGCGTATCTGTGCCTCATCCCCGTGATAGCTCAGGCTGCTTTCAATGTTCTGCTCCAGCGTGAGTCCCGCCGCCTGCGCCGAATCCACGAATGAATCCGCCGTCTCCGCGACCGCCGCCGAGATATCGAAGTCCGCCATTATCACTGGCGGGCGCTCCTCATCCATGCGCGATAGCGTCACAAGATCGTTCACAAGGTCGCGCATCTTATCCGTCTGCGCCTGTATTTTATCTATCCACTTGTTCTTGCCGGTCTCCATTTCGAGCACGCTCAGGCAGGTCGTAATGACCGTGAGCGGCGTTTTCAGCTCGTGCCCCGCGTCGGTAATGAACTGCTTCTGCTGCTCGGCGCTGCGCACCACGGGGTCTATCGCGCGGCGCGAGAACAGCCGCAGCAGCACATATGTCATCAGTGTGCAGAACACTATCGCCGCGACCGAGCCTGTCAGCTGCCCCTTAATAGATAGGAGGTCCTGATAACAGTCGAGGAACACCGCCATGTTTCTGTCATCGCCGGTGCGCACCACAAGGTACTTATACCCGCTCACATAGCCGTAGCCCTCGCCGTGCTTCAGCGCAACTGAGAGGTAATGATCCACATTTTCCTCCGTCACTGCGGCGATACTGTTGAGGTCGGCGTTTTCAAGCTCGCCCGCATCATTATAGCGCAGGACGAAAAAGCGCGTAGAGAACGGCGTCTCGATATTTATCGGGTCGTTCGGTCTGCGGTCGGGGCGCTCTCCATCAGGGTGCTCACCCCGCTGCTGGCTTGGGAAGCTGCCCTGATTTTCGGCAATAAAGCTCAGCACCTCGTTGAGCCTTGAGTTTGTGGACACCAAGCTCGTCACGTCCACTATCACGCTCAGCAGCAGCATGACCAGCAGCACCGACAGCATCGCTATGCGTACAAATCTTTTCTGAAGCTTTGCTATCATTTCGTCGCCTCCAGCACGTAGCCCATGCCGCGGATGACTCGGATAGCCGCCGCAGAGCCGATGGCCTTGAGCTTCTTCCTGAGGTTCGAGATATGCACCCACACAACGCTGACCTCGGCCTCGCTGTCCCAGCCCCAGACGCTCTCCATTATCTTATCCGTGGAAAAAATAACGCCCGGGGAGCGCATCAGCAGCTCCATCACCTGGTATTCGCGTCCGCTCAGGCGCACAGCCTCCGTGCCGCAGCAGAGCATTCCGCTGCCGCACTCCATGCTCAAGTCGCCCACTGTCAGCCGCTGCGGCCGGTACTCCCCGCCGCGGCGCAGCATCGCGCGCAGCCTTGAGAGCAGCTCATCCGGCGCAAAAGGCTTGGGCAGGTAATCGTCCGCGCCCGCGTCAAAGCCGGCAATGCGGTCGTCCTTCTGTCCCTTCGCGGTCAGAAGCATGACCGGCGTCGCGATGCCGTCCTCGCGCAGACGGCCAAGCACCTGAAGGCCGTTCAGCTTCGGCATCATTATATCAAGAATTATCGCGTCATACGCGCCTGTCGATGCGTACTCGTAGGCGTCCGCGCCGTTATGCACGGTATCTACCGTATACAGATTCTTTTCCAGAAAGACGCTCAGCGCCTCAGCGAGGTCCTTTTCATCTTCCGCGATCAAGAGCTTCATACCGTTCTCCCGTTATACCTATAATAATTTATAAATGAATTGTATGCTCTCTTCTTAAAGCTTCCCTAAAGAAATTTCCTTTTTCCGCTTTAAGCTGTCTTTAGCTTTGCGGCATATATTATACGCGAGCAAGGATCAGGCGACCCAAAATGCTCCGAAAGGATACAATTTATATGAAGAAAATCATTGCTTCTATACTCGCCTTCTTTTCCCTCGGCTCCGCAGCGGAAGCCACCGAGCCGACCGCAGCAACGGCAGCCGCGGCGGTAAGCGAGTATACAGTCATCAGCGGCGAAGTCCTCGAAATAAACGACAGCTCGCTGGCGCTCCTTCTTGATATGGATGAGGCTCCCAATGGCGAAGCCCCCGACGGCCAGATACCTGAGAAGCCTGACGGCGATGCGTCCGACAGTCAGCCGCCCGAAATGCCCAACGGTGAAACTCCGAACAGCCAGCCGCCTGAGAAACCCGACGGCGACTCTTCCAGCAACCAGCCGCCCGAAATGCCCAACGGTGAAACTCCGAACGGCCAACCGCCTGAGAAACCCGACGGCGACTCTTCCAGCAATCAACCGCCTGAGATGCCTAACGGAGATACTTCCAACGGTCAACCGCCCGAAATGCCTGACGAGCAGGCTCCGAACGGCCAGATGCTCGGCGGCAGAACTGTGACCGTCGATATCTCCAACGCGATTATAACACGCGACGGCGCGGAAGTCACCGTCAAAGATATCTCCGTCGGCGATAAAATCTCAGTCTCCGCAAAGGACGGCGAACTGAGGTACACCGAAAACGACGCCGCTCCCGGTTCCGCCCCAAGCGGAGCGCCGGGCGGCTTCGGCGGCAGCAGCGAGGTCACGCAGGGCAGCAGCGCAAACACCATAAGCACTGACGGCGAATACACCGGTGAAAGCTACAGCTCCACCGGCGACGATGAAAACGCCCTGCGCATCGACGGTGCCGCCGTCACGCTCTCCGATGTCACGGTGAGCAAGTCCGCAGGCTCCAGCTCCAATCCCGAAAACGGCGACTTCTACGGCGTCAACGCCGCGATCCTCGCGACAAACGGCGCGACCGTGGATATTAAGGATTCCGATATCTCTTCCTCTGCGCAGAACGGAAACGGTGTGTTCAGCTACGGCAGCGGCACGACCGTGAATATTTCCGACTCGACCATCAACACCACCGCGGATAACTCCGGCGGCATCCAGACCACAGGCGGCGGCACGACGAACGCAAGCGATCTCACCGTCACGACCGCCGGCAATTCCTCCGCGGCTATCCGCTCAGACCGCGGAGGCGGCACCGTGAACGTCGACGGCGGCAGCTACACCTCAAACGGATACAACTCCCCCGCCGTCTATTCGACCGCGGACATCACCGTAAAGAATGCGGAGCTCACCGCGAATAATTCCGAAGCTCTTGTTATTGAGGGCAAGAATTCTATAACCCTTGAAAACTGCGCCGTCTACGGCAACATGAGCGACACTGAGGGCGCAAGCTCCGATGAAAATGTCCACTCCGTCATGATCTATCAGTCCATGTCCGGGGATGCCGACGTCGGCACCTCAGAGTTCTCAATGACCGGCGGCAGCCTTAGCTCGAATAACGGCGATGTGATATACATCACGAACACCCACAGCATTATAAAGCTCTCCGGAGTTGAGATCACCGACGCCGACGGCGAAGGCTGCTTCATGCGCGTATGCGGCAACAGCGGCAGCCGCGGCTGGGGTCAGGCCGGCTCAAACGGCGCACAGGTAGAGTTCACCGCGGACGGGCAGGATATAAGCGGTGATATCATCGTCGACAGTATCTCCACTCTTGACATGACGCTCACAAACGGCAGCAGCTTCACCGGCAGGATCAGTATTGCGGCGAATCTCACCGGAAGCTCTGCCGTTGATAACAACGCCGTCGTAACTATCGGCGAGGGCTGCACCTGGAAGCTCACCGGCGACTGCACAATAACGAGTCTTACCAACAACGGCACTATTGATTTTAACGGCTGCACCATCACTTTCGCTGACGGCAGCGTGCTCAAATAAATAACGAAAACAGGTTCTCCCCTGTTTATATACCATCAGTTGACAAGAGCACACACGCCTGACAACGTCAGAAGAAGCTTGCACCGTTCCACTTCTGCCTTGCGGCAAAAGCTGCACTATGCAATCTCCTTCTTCCTTTTCCATGCAAACCCGCTTCGCTGGGCTTTGCATGGAGTGAGCAAGGTGCTTTTTGTTCTTTTCGCCTTGACGGGCGTCAGCCCGCCTGCGTCTCAAAAATCAAAAATCACTCAAAAATCCAAAGCTGTCAGGTGCGCAGCAGTTTTGCCGGAGCAGAAATGCGTTCAGGCAATGAAAAGCCCTAGGCAATACTTTGTGTATTACCAAGGGCTTTGAAGCGGCATGGGCGTATTTCTGCACAGCAAAACCGTATGTGTCCTTGTCAACTGATGGTAAAAGCTGCACGGCAATGTCCTCCCGCCGTGCAGCCTTGTTTTATTTACTTCTTCGTGACGATATGATCCTTATCCTTGTAGATGCTGTTCGCAGGAATGACGCCGCGCACGCAGGAGGTCGGATAAATGTTCGAGCAGCGGCCAACGACCGTGCCGGGATTGAGGACGCTGTTGCAGCCGACCTCGACGTTGTCGCCGAGCATCGCGCCGAACTTCTTGCGTCCGGTCTCGATAGGCGCGCCGGGAACCTTGACGGTGACAAGAGTCTTGTCGCTCTTGACGTTGCTGGTTATCGAGCCTGCGCCCATATGCGCCTTGTAGCCGAGGACAGAGTCACCGACGTAGTTATAATGCGGGGTCTGGACGTTATCGAACAGGATGACGTTCTTGAGCTCCACAGAGTTGCCGACAACGGCGTTCTTGCCGACGATGGCGCTGCCGCGGATGAACGCGCAGTGGCGGATCTCCGCGCCGCGGTCTATGATGCAGGGCGCGCCGAGGTAAGCTGAGGGAAAAACCTTTGCGTCCTTCGCCACCCATACGCCCTCACTCGGGTTATCAAACTCGTCCGTGTCGAGCGTGGGACCAAGCTTGAGGATGAAATCCTTTATCCCGTCGAGCACCTCCCAAGGGTAGGTCTTGCCGTCAAACAGTTCCTTTGCGATGGTTTTATCCAGATCAAGAAGCTCTTTTATTTCAACCATTTTTCTTACCTCACTTGACTTTGACGAGCTTACCCGCATCGGCCATTGCGGCGATGATGGCGTCGACCTTCTCCTCGCACAGCTCGTGCGTAGACGCTTCCGACATAACGCGCAGCAGCGGCTCGGTACCGCTCTTACGCAGCAGGACGCGGCCGTTGTCGCCAAGCTCAGCCTCGGCCTTTGCGACCGCCGCTTTGACCTTCTCGTCGTTGAGCGTCTCGTCCTTATCGGTGACGATGACATTCTTCAGTACCTGCGGGTACATGGTCATACCGGAAGTGAGCACGGAAAGCGGCTCCTTCGTCTCGGTTATGGCCTCCATGACCTTGATGGCGGTCAGCAGGCCGTCGCCGGTGTTCGCGAGACGGCCGAAGATAATGTGGCCGGACTGCTCGCCGCCGATCAGGTGGCCGTTCTGACGCATGTTCTCGGCAACGTACTTGTCGCCAACGGCGGTCTTTTCATAGCCGATGCCCAGCTCGTCGAGCGCCTTGTACAGGCCCATGTTGGACATGACGGTCGTGACGACCTTGGAGCTGCCGAAGGTTCCGCGCTCTTTCATGTACTTTGCGCAGACGTACATGATATGGTCGCCGTTTATCTCGTTGCCCTTCTCGTCGACGGCGAGGCAGCGGTCAGCATCGCCGTCAAAGGCGAAGCCGACGTCAAGGCCGTTGTCGACAACGAACTTCTGGAGGTTGTGTATATGCGTCGAGCCGCAGTCGACATTGATATTCAGGCCGTCGGGCTTATTCGCGAGCACATAGGTGTCCGCGCCGAGGGCGTCGAACACGCTCTTTGCCATCTGCCATGTGCTGCCGTTGGCGCAGTCAAGGCCGATCCTGCGCCCCTTGTAGGAGCGCGTCGCGAGGGAGATAAGGTAGCCTATGTAACGGTTGCGGCCAGCGGCGTAGTCCACCGTGCAGCCGATCTGATCGCGCTGAGCGTAGGGCAGCTGCTCATCGGAGTCGAGGTATTCCTCGATTTTGTCAAGCAGGGACTCTTCCATCTTCTCGCCCTCACCGTTGAGGAGCTTTATGCCGTTGTCATAGTATGGATTGTGGCTTGCGGAGATCATGATACCGCAGTCGAAATCATCCGCGCGCGCGATGTAGGACACGCTCGGCGTGGAGGTGACGTGCAGCAGGTACGCGTCCGCGCCGGATGCGGTGAGACCCGCGCAGAGCGCCGCTTCAAACATGTAGCTAGAACGGCGGGTGTCCTTGCCGATGACTACCTTTGCCCTGTGCGCCTTGCTGCTGTAATACCAACCGAGATAGCGGCCTATGCGGAATGCGTGGTCGACCGTCAGATTTACATTTGCTTCCCCGCGGAAGCCGTCAGTTCCGAAATATTTACCCATTGTTTCCTCCTGAATTAGAGTCTGGACGCCGCCGCAGTGTCAAGATACACGGTGACCTCCGTAGGAATTTGCAAAAATGATGCAGGTATATATGTAATGGTTTTGCCATAAACCATCTCAAAAACGGCCGCAGCCTTATCCTCGCCCTCGGCAAGCAGGATAATATTCCTCGCCTCGGTCAGTGTTTTGATGCCCATCGTCACGGCGTATTCGGGCATGTTCTCCTCCGTATAGCCGCGCTCGGAGAGTTGGCGCTTCGTCCTGTCCGTCAGCTTCTGGACATGGGTATGCGAATCAAAGGGCGTTGCCGGTTCGTTGTAGCCGATGTGTGCATCCTGGCCGATGCCTAACACAGCAAGATCAAGCCCGCCGAGGTGCTCTATGAGCCTGTCGTACTCTTCCGGCGCGCCGGCGTCCGGGAAAAAGCAGTTCTCTTCGCTTACATCTGCCGTGCGCAGCAGCTGTTCTCTCAAGAAATTTTCGCAGTCATGCCTTCCGGTAAACTCTGTTGCCGCTAAGATATGTGCATTTTTCAGGCCGACCTCGCCCGCGGCGCACATTTCGCCGAGACGCTTATACAGCCCCTTCATGCTGCGTCCAGCGGCGAGGGCTATCACCGCGTCAGGCTTTGCGTTGACGATATCCTTTATCTGCCGCGCGGCCTGTTCCTCTATCTCGGATGCTTCACCCTTGATAATTTTCAATTCAAACATCCCCTATAATTTCACGCTCATCGGGAACACTACCATTATTAAGTTTATCTTTCAGGAGCGTTCCCCATGGCAATAATAATCATCAGGACAATAATAATA
>CAKTPC010000078.1 GCA_934590505.1 uncultured Oscillospiraceae bacterium | reverse complement strand
TGTTTATAAGCATTTTCTTTTCCATCGTTCTGCCTCCCCGTTCAGCCTATGCTGCCCTTCATCTCAAGGCGGATGAGGTTGTTCATCTCAACGGCGTATTCCACCGGCAGCTCTTTGGAGACATTGTCGGCAAAACCGCTGACGATCATCGCCCTTGCGTCCTCCTCGCTCATGCCGCGGCTCATCAGATAGAAGATAGCGTCGTTGCTGATGCTGCCGATCTTCGCCTCATGGCCGACAGATGCGTCCCTCGTGCGGATATCCATAGCAGGGACGGTATCGGAACGCGACTCGGAGTCGAGCATCAGGGACTGGCAGGAAACAGAGGACTTTGCACCCTTCGCGGTCTTTGCTACGACGACGCTGCTGCGGAAGGTGCTGATGCCGCCGCTCTTGCTTATCGAGCGGGTATTCATATAGGAGCTTGTGTTCCTGCCGATATGCGTGACCTTCGCGCCGGTGTCGAGGTTCTGCCCCGCGCCTGCAAAGGTAACGCCGGTGAACTCCATACGGGAGTTATCGCCCTTGAGGACGCTCATCGGGTACAGGCAGCCGACATGGGAGCCGAAGGAACCGGACACCCACTCAATAACACCGTTTTCCTCAACGAGCGCGCGCTTGGTGTTGAGGTTATACATGTTCTTCGACCAATTCTCAATGGTCGAGTAGCGCAGCTTCGCGTTCTTCTTTACATACAGCTCTACGCAGCCGGCGTGCAGGTTCGCGACATTGTACTTCGGAGCGGAGCAGCCCTCAATGAAGTGCAGGCTCGCGCCCTCATCGACGATGATGAGCGTATGCTCGAACTGCCCCGCCCCCTTGGCGTTAAGGCGGAAGTAGGACTGGAGCGGTATCGAGACCTGCACACCCTTCGGCACGTACACGAACGAGCCGCCCGACCACACCGCGCCGTGGAGTGCGGCGAACTTATGATCGCGCGGTGTGACGAGCTTCATGAAATACTCATGCACCATCTCGGCATACTCGCCCTTGAGCGCGCTTTCCATATCGGTGTATATAACGCCCTGCTCGGCAACCTCGGACTTCACGTTGTGATAGACAAGCTCGGAGTCGTACTGCGCACCGACACCGGCAAGCGACTTGCGCTCCGCCTGCGGGATGCCGAGACGCTCAAAGGTGTCCTTGATATCCTGCGGGACGTCCTTCCAGTCGTTCTTCATGTCGGTCTTAGGTCTGACATAGGTCGCGATATGGTCCATGTCCAGCCCCTCTATCGAAGGCCCCCAGTTTGGGAGCGTCATCTCGTTATACGTTTCGAGGGACTTCAGACGGAACTCGCGCATCCACTCGGGGTCGCCCTTCTCTTTGGAGAGCTTTTCGATGATCTCGGGGGTCAGCCCGTCCTCCATGCGGTAGGCGTCGTTTTCCTTATCCTTTATATCATATATGCTGCGATCGATATCCTCGACCTGAGTTTTCTCTTTCATCGCAAATCACCAGCCTTACTCGGCCTTGATAATGCCGAAGCCGTTTTCGTTGATCTCGTCGACCAGCTCCGCACCGCCGTTTCTGACGATCACGCCGTTTTCCATGACGTGCGTCTCATCGACCGTCAGCGCTTCAAGGATCCTCGTGCTGTGGGTGATGATGAGCAGCGAACCGTGGACGCGCTCACGGTAGAGCTGAACGCCCTGCGATACGGTGCGCACCGCATCGACATCGAGCCCGGAGTCCGTCTCGTCAAGGATTGCGAGCTTCGGCTCGAGCATCAGCATCTGGAGTATCTCCGCCTTTTTCTTTTCGCCGCCGGAGAAGCCGACGTTCAGGTCACGCTCGGCGTAGCTTGCGTCCATGTGCAGAAGCTCCATCGTCTCCGCGAGCTTCTTCTTGAAGTCCCACAGTCTCAGACGCTTGCCGGTCTTTTGCTCAAGCGCGCTGCGGATGAAGGCGCTGAGCGTCACGCCCGGCACCTCGAGCGGGTTCTGGAACGAAAGGAATATGCCCTTGTTCGCTCTCTCGTTTACCGGCAGCTCGGTTATATCCTCGCCGTCGAATATTATTTTGCCGGAGGTCACGGTGTACTCGGGGTTGCCGGTGATGGCATAGCCCAGCGTGGACTTACCCGTGCCGTTCGGCCCCATGAGGACGTGAGTCTCGTCCTCGCCGACTGTCAGATCAACGCCGTGGAGTATCTCCTTATCCTCAACGCTGATGTGAAGGTTCTTTACCTCAAGCAGATTCTTCTTACTCATATCCGTTCAACCTCTTTCCGTCCGCGGCCATCTCACCCGCTGACAGCTTCCATAGATATATCGCTGCGGCCGGCTGCGGTGCAGCCGTTCCGGCATTTGTATGCGGGAGGCGGCTTCAATTCCCAGTCCTCCAGCAGGAATTATACTTGTCTAATCCTACAATGTCAATAGGAGTTAGCACAGCTTGTGTATAAAAAGATGAACTTTTGGTTAAAAATACCGCATATTGTCCGCTTTCACCCGCGCGCACTTGCAAAAGCCGCGGACAGGTTGTATTATACATACACTTTCTATCAAATATATTTCCAACAATTAAAAGGATATATGCGCGGCAAACGCCGTGGGATATTACGACTATGCAGGATATTACAAGATACTCTTTACCGATACTGACAGTATTGCTTTTGACGCTGTTCTTCCTCTCGCTGCCCGACCTGAGAAGCTGCGCGCTTGCCGATCCAGACAAGGCGCGCCATAAGCTTGGCCGCGCCGACGCTATCATAATGGCGGTCATCACGCTGCTGTACGCGGGTGTTGCGTTCTGGAAACTTGGCAACACTTCCTCTCCCGAAGGCTTTGTGAACATGGAGAACCGCACCGAGAGCATTGAGCTTGACATAAGCGGCGGCACGGTCACGCATCTGATGGTCTATGAGGGCGTCGGCATCGGCAGCTACAGCATCACCTACTCCGACGGCAGCTCTACTTATGACATTGCTGAGCTCACGCAGAGCCATGCCGACGTTCTGAAGTGGCACGATGTCGCCATCAACTACTATCTGACTGGCGGGACACTCTACATCTCCGGTACGGGCAATGTATGGCTCGGTGAGGTCGTCGCGCTCGACGCGGACGGGAAAGTGATCGGTGCAGCATCCTCCGCACCGGAGCTGTGCGACGAGCAGTCGCTGTGCCCCGACAGGCAGACCTATATGAACTCCACGTACTTTGACGAGATATACCATGCGCGCACCGCATGGGAGAACCTCAACGGCGTCTATCCTTACGAGATCACGCATCCCCCGCTCGGCAAGATCATCATCTCAATCGGTATTGCGCTCTTCGGCATGACTCCCTTCGGCTGGCGCTTCTCGGGCACCTTCTTCGGCGTGCTGATGCTGCCTGTGATCTACATCTTCGCCAAAAGACTCTTCGGCGGCAAGGCTGTTCCTGCCGCATGCACGCTCGTGCTGGCAAGCGATTTCATGCACTTTGTGCAGACGCGCATCGCCACTATCGACACCTACGCCGTGTTCTTCATCCTGCTGATGTACCTGTTCATGTATGGCTTTATCACGACCGGCAGCCGCCTGGAGCTTGCGCTCTCGGGCATCTTCTTCGGCATAGGCGCGGCGAGCAAGTGGACATGCATCTATGCTGGGGCAGGGCTCGCAGTGATATGGCTCATCTATGTCATCCGCGAGGCGAAGGCTCAGCGGCTCGATATGAAGGGCTTCTGGAAGCTCTGCGGCTTCTGCGTGATATTCTTCGTGCTCATCCCCGGTCTTATCTATTATTTCGCCTATATTCCCTACGGGACTGCCCGCGGCATCTCTCCGTTCAGTACGGAGTATCTGCGCATGGTGTTCGATAACCAGAGCTACATGTTCGATTACCACTCTGGGATCGTCGCAGAGCATCCTTACTCCTCGCGCTGGTACCAGTGGGTGCTGGATATCCGACCGATACTCTATTATCTTGAATACTTCGACGACGGCACGCATTCGAGCTTTGGGGCGTTCCTCAATCCCGCGCTCTGCTGGGGCGGCCTGCTGAGCTTGTTTGTGCTGATCTATACGGCGATCTTCCGGCGTGACCGCTGTGCCGGGTTCATCCTCCTTGGCTATCTTGCGCAGCTTATCCCGTGGCTGTTCGTCACGCGCATCACGTTTGAGTACCATTACTTCCCCTGCTCCGTGTTTCTCGTGCTCTCCATTGGGTACTGCTTCAATCTCATGCGGCATAACCTCAAGCACTGGCAGTGGTACGTCTCGGGCTTTGTGGTGCTGAGCGTCGCACTGTTTGTGATGTTTTATCCTGCGCTTTCGGGAAAGCCCGTCGCCGCAACTGGGCTGCTGTCGTGGCTGCCGACCTGGCCGTTCTGAATTTCTCATTGGCATTAGAACAATTCATCCTAAATAAAAGCTTTGGCAACCGATTTGCCAAAGCTTTTTATGTACTTTTACAGCTTGATATTATTCCCTTATACAGCTATAATACAGTAGAAAATGTCAGGTTTTGGAGGTCTGTTCATGGCTCTCGCCCTACTTATCAAGATCGGTTCTCTGTTCACTATAGCGCTCGGCGCATACGCTCTCGTCAAGCTGCGTGTTCTCCGCAGTGAGGACAGCCGCATTCTCTCTTTGGTAATGCTGTACCTGATCTGCCCCTGCACGATAATTTCGGCCTTCCAGATAGACAGCACGCCCGAGATACGTTCTGGGCTGCTGCTGGCTTTTGTTGCCGCCGTGATCATTCATGTCGGGCTGCTTCTCTTTAACCTTATCATCCGCAAGCCCCTGCGCATGAGTCCTGCGGAGCAGGCGTCCGTTATCTATTCAAATGCCGGCAACATTATCATTCCGATCGTCAGTTCGCTGCTCGGCCCGGAGTGGGTCGTGTACACCTGTGCCTATATATGCGTGCAGATAGTGCTCCAGTGGACGCACTGCAAGCCGCTTATCTCAGGTGAAACGCACCTCGATGTAAAGAAAATCATCACAAACGTGAATATGATAGCTATCTTTCTTGGCATTGTGATCTTTGTCTTGAGAATAAAGCTCCCCAAGGTCATTCAGGACGCCATTGACAGTACCGCCGTAATGATCGGTCCTATGTCCATGCTTATGATAGGCATGATGCTGGCCGGAATGGATCTGAAGAGTATCTTTGCCAATAAGCGTATATGGCTCGTTGTCTTTCTAAGGCTCATCATCGCGCCACTGCTGTTCATCGCCTTTCTGCGCGTGACCGGCTTCGGTGCCGGGATTCAGGACGTCGATACCATCATGCTAATTTCGCTGCTTGCCTGTGCATCTGCAAGCGGAGCCACGGTCACTCAGATGGAGCAGATCTACGGAAACGACGCCGAATACGCCTGCTCAATAAATGTTCTCACCACACTGCTGTGCATCATCACGATGCCGCTCATCGTCCTCGTGTATCAGCTTTGAGTATCTCATTATGCCAAGCACCCGGGACGAGAAATTATGTCATAAACTGAAATTTTGTGCTTGACAAATGGGCTTCCATCTGGTAATATACTCCTTGCTCATGGGGGTATAGCTCAGCTGGGAGAGCGCTTGAATGGCATTCAAGAGGTCAGCGGTTCGATCCCGCTTATCTCCACCACGAAAAAGACTTGTTTCAATTGAAACAAGTCTTTTTCTTTCCCAATGTTAACAAAAAGTTAAATGAAAGGCGCGGCAACGGGCTTGAAAAAGCCCGGGATACGTGATATAACATTGTCGAAAAGAGGACGAAGTGCGCTGCACTGCGGCTCTTTTTTAATATAGGGGAAAGTTAGCCTCGACTAATTTTCTCGAGCTCAAAGACACAGATAACGGAGGAAGAAAGATGAACAAATTTGCAGCATTCGCGGGCGGCCTGCTGTTCGGTACCGCCGGGCTCAAGATTCTCTCCAGCAGAGACGCGAAGAAGGTATACGTACACACCACGGCGGCAGTTCTGCGCGCCAAGGACTGCGTGATGGCGACCGCTACCGCCGTTAAGGAAGGCGCGGAGGACATCTACGCCGACGCAAAGGCTCTCAACGAGAAGTACGCCGCAGAGGACGCAGCCGCAGTTATCGAGGATACATCAAAGGAAGCCGAATAACAAACCATGAAATGCAAGATCCTGCATGAATCCGCAGGTCGAATGCGCATCCACGCCGAGCAGCGGCGGATGAGCTTTCAGCAGGCGGATATTCTGGAAGCATATCTGCGTCAGGTAGAGGGCGTGAACGAAGTCAAGGTCTATGACCGCACCTGCGACGCCGTCATATACTATAAGTGCGAGCGCTCCAGCATTATTGCTGCGGTCGCCGCATTCTCGTATGAAGCGTCGCTTGCTCTCGCACCTGAGCATAGCGCGCGGGAAATGACGCATGAATATCAGGACAAGCTGTTCTTCGCCGTGTTCCGCCGCGGGATAACGAAGCTCTTCTTCCCCACCCCGCTGCGCACGGCGCTGTCCGTCATACGCTCGGCAAAGTATATCGGCGCGGGGCTGCGCTGCCTGCTGCGTGGGAAGATACAGGTACCTGTGCTTGACGCGACGGCGATAACAGTTTCGATGCTGCGCGGCGACTTTGAGACCGCGGGCTCGATAATGTTCCTGCTCGGCATTGGCGACATTCTCGATGAATGGACGCACAAGAAGTCAGTCGCCGATCTTGCGCAGTCTATGTCGCTCAACATAGACAAGGTCTGGCTCGAGACTGACTCTGGGTCTATTCTTGTCCCGGTCGGCGAGGTACGCCCCGGCGACTGCATTACCGTCGGCACTGGCGGGATGATCCCGCTTGACGGCAAAGTCGTCTCCGGCGAGGCGATGGTCAATCAGGCGACAATAACCGGCGAGCCGCTTGCGGTGCGCAAGATTGAGGGCGGATATGTCTACGCCGGGACGGTCGTCGAAGAGGGCAGCTGCTGCATCCGCGTCGAAAAGAGCAGCGGCGGCGGACGCTATGACCGCATCGTCAAGATGATTGAAGAGTCTGAAAAGCTCAAGTCCGGTGTTGAGAGCCACGCTTCAAATCTGGCTGACAGGCTCGTGCCGTACAGTCTCGGTGCAACAGGGCTGATATGGCTCGTGACACGCAACGTGACGAAGGCGCTGTCAGTGCTGATGGTTGACTTCTCATGTGCGCTGAAGCTCTCCATGCCTATCGCCGTGCTCTCGGCAATGAGGGAAGCAAGCACCTATCACCTGACAGTCAAAGGCGGGCGCTTCCTTGAGGCCGTGTCTCAGGCGGACACCTTTGTGTTCGACAAGACCGGCACTCTCACTTATGCTGCGCCCCAGGTCGCGTCTGTCATCCCCTTTAACGGTGAGCAGGAGGACGATGTACTCCGTCTTGCCGCATGTCTTGAAGAGCACTATCCGCACTCAATGGCCAAGGCCGTTGTCACCGAGGCCGAAAGGCGCGGGCTGCGCCATGAGGAGCGGCATTCGAAGGTCGACTACATCGTTGCACACGGTGTTTCGAGCAGTGTGGACGGCAAGAAGGTCGTCATCGGCAGCCATCACTTTGTGTTTGAGGATGAGGGCTGCGTGATCCCCGAAGGCGAGCAGGAGAAGTTCGACACGCTCCCCGAGGAGTATTCGCACCTGTTCCTCGGCGTCGGCGGCATTCTCTCCGCGGTGATATGCGTGAAGGACCCCTTGCGTGAGGAGGCCGGCGAGATCATCGATGGGCTGCACAAGCTCGGCATCCCGAAGCTCGTCATGATGACGGGCGACAGTGAGCGCACGGCGCGTGCCGTTGCGCATACTATCGGTATCGACGAATACTATTCAGAGGTGCTTCCGGAGGATAAGGCGAACTATATCCGCCGCGAGCATGAAGCGGGCCGTAAGGTCATCATGCTGGGCGACGGCGTAAACGACTCCCCTGCCCTCTCCGAGGCCGATGCCGGTATCGCGATACGCGACGGCGCGGCTATCGCGCGCGAGGTTGCAGATATAACGATCGGCGCAAACGACCTGTATGCCCTGCTGACGCTAAAGCGCGTGAGCGATGCGCTGATGCGGCGCATACACCGCAACTACCGCCGTATCATCGGCTTCAACCTGATGCTGATCTGTCTCGGCGTGGCCGGTATCCTGCCTCCTGCAACATCGGCGCTGCTGCACAACGCATCGACGCTTGTGATAAGTCTTGAGAGCATGACCCCGCTTCTGAAAGACTGACAGCTACACTCAATATACAGCAAAACCCGCGATCCGTTGAATTACGGATCGCGGGTTTTTATTGTTTGTATCAGAGCTTAGAGAGCGTTGCTCTTATTGACCAGAGCGGTCAGGTCAACATACTCTTCGGGCTCCTTGGCGATGGACTCGTCTTCCTTCATCTCAAAGTCGCGGTAGACGGAAAGTCCGGTACCGGCGGGGATAAGCTTACCTATGATGACGTTCTCCTTCAGGCCGACAAGGTGGTCGACCTTGCCCTTGATGGCGGCGTCGGTAAGGACCTTGGTGGTCTCCTGGAAGGACGCGGCGGACAGGAAGCTCTCAGTAGCAAGGGAGGCCTTGGTGATACCCATGAGCAGCTGAGTGCAGGTGGCATGGGTGAGCCCCTCTTCACCGGCGGCAATGCGCTCGTCGATCTCGCGGTTGGCTTCCTTGAACTGAGCGATATCGATGGTCGCGCCTGAGAGCAGGTCGGTGCTGCCGGCCTCCTCAACTCTGACCTTACGCATCATCTGGCGGACAATGACTTCAATGTGCTTATCGTTGATGTCAACGCCCTGCTGACGGTAGACCTTCTGGACCTCGCTGGTGATATAGCTGCGGACGCCCTGACGGCCGAACTCATCGTCGTCAACACCGCGGATGCGCAGAACCTCATGCGGATTGAGCGCGCCGGAGGTGAGCTCCTGACCTTTATCGACATGGTCGCCATTGTGGACGAGTATACCTGCGGAGTGCGGCACGGTGTAGACGACCGTCTCGCCCTGCGCCTCGTTCGTAATGGTGATGGAGTACATGACGCCCTTCTTGGCCTCGTCGATAGTGACGGTACCGGAGATCTCGGCAAGCGTCGCCATCTTCTTGGGCTTGCGCGCCTCGAACAGTTCTTCAACTCTCGGCAGACCCTGAGTGATATCGTCGCCTGCGACACCGCCGGTGTGGAAGGTACGCATGGTCAGCTGAGTACCGGGTTCGCCGATGGACTGTGCCGCGATGACGCCGACGGCCTCGCCCATGTTGACCGGGCGGCCAATAGCAAGGTTGATGCCGTAGCACTTCGCGCAGACGCCGCTTGCGGCCTCGCAGGTGAGGACGCTGCGGATAAAGACCTTGTGGATGCCGTGCGCTTCGAGAACATCAGCGTCCTCGGGCATGAGCATATGGTCGGTATCAAAGAGCACTTCGCCGCTCTCGGGATCGGTGATGGGCTTTGCAGGGAAGCGGCCGTGGATGCTTGTGCCGAAGGACTCGACCATCTGGCCCCTGTCGTAGACCGCGCTTGCCCACACGCCTTCGGTGGTGCCGCAATCTTCCTCGCGGATGATGACTTCCTGGCAGACATCAACCATACGGCGGGTCAGGTAACCGGAGTCTGCGGTACGCAGAGCGGTATCGGCCATACCTTTACGTGCGCCTCTGGTGGATATGAAGTACTCCAAGACGGAAAGGCCTTCACGGAAGTTGGACTTGATAGGAATTTCGATAGTCTTACCGGCGGTGTTCGCCATCAGACCACGCATACCGGCGAGCTGACGGATCTGGTTCATGGAGCCACGGGCACCGGAGTTTGCCATCATGTAGATGGGGTT
>CAKTPC010000077.1 GCA_934590505.1 uncultured Oscillospiraceae bacterium | reverse complement strand
CCTCGCGTGCTTTTTAGACACCTACTCCCTTAGCAGGGGAGCCCCTTCGGCCTCTTGGGTACTTCTGCATGCCGATGCTGCTTGAGTATGATAGCACACGGCGGGGCTAATGTCAAGAGTAAATCGGGCAAAATGCCACGGAAAACTCGGGTTATATCCTCAGTTATCGGACACGGCGCGAAGCTGACCCGTAAGCTCCTCAAGCTCGCGGTCAAGCGCAGAGTAGAACCGGGCAATGTGCAGCCCATCAACAAGCGCGTGATTGCAGAGCACCGCGAGAGGGAGCAGCGTGCACCCGTTGTTCCCGAAGTACTTGCCCCAGTTTATGCGCGGGTTAGAGTCGGCAGGGGAGGGCGTCGGCTGGATGACGGAGGTGAAGCTCAGCCACGGGATGCTCGAAAAGTACAGCAGGGAGTCAGCGTCCTCTCCGTCCTCAATGGAGGAGACCGCCTTTGCGCACTCCCACGCCGCTTTAGCGCGCGGAAGATACTCGGTAAACGGCATGCGGCAGTCGAGCGTGCAATAGCAGAAGGTCTCATCCGACAGGGCGACGGTATGCGAACCGTGGCACCAGTCGTATTCAATGATGCCGTCCCCGTGTATGCGCCGCCGGAACTCCGGCACACTGTTCGCCGCGCGGGTCACACAGTAGGCCAGCGCAAGATAAAACGGCAGCCCGAGCCGCTTCTGCTGGGCGAGAAACTCCGTAATATCGACATTGACCGTGAAGCCGACATACGGGTAGGCAAGGCCTTTGAAATATTCAAAATGCGCGCGGCGGGGTAAAGTATCCATGTCTATAGTTCTGTAATTCATGCTGTTTCACTTTCCTACACAGAAGCGTTCAAATATCCTGTTCGTCACATCCTCGCGGATGCTGCGGCCGGTGAGCTCACCTATGGCGGACATCGCTTCCTCCGTCTCGGTCAGGACTATGTCTGGCGTGCAGCCATCGCTCATGGCGGCAAAGGCGGCGTCCATGCTTTCAAGCGCCCGGGATATAGCCTCGGCCTGACGCGCGTTCGTGAGTATCTCGCCTGCGGGAACCTGAGGCAGCGGGAAGAGCGCCTTTATGGCTGCTTCCAGCTCGTCAAGCCCCTGCCCGGTGACGGAGCTCACCGTGACGCATGGCAGCACTGTCTTGGGAGGCGGGCAGACATGGCCAAGGTCAGCCTTCGAGAGCACAACTAAGCCCTTCTTTGCGCGCTCTGCGGCGCGGATGATCTCCATGTCCTCATCGGTCACTTCGCTGCCGCCGTCCACGACGGCTATCACGAGCTCGGCGTGTGCCATGGCCTCGCGGCTGCGGTGCACGCCGAGCCGCTCGACGGCGTCGTCACTGTCGCGGATGCCGGCAGTGTCACATAGACGCAGCGTCAGCGAGCCGAGACGCAGCTTTTCCTCAATCGTGTCGCGCGTCGTGCCGGGGATGTCGGTGACAATGGCACGCTCATAACCCAGCAGGGCATTGAGCAGTGAGCTTTTGCCGGCGTTCGGCCGCCCGACTATGGCCGCCGGGATGCCCGAGACCATGAGCTTGCCGCGCTCAAAGCTCCCCAACAGCGCGCGCAGTGAGTCTGCAGCGGAGCTGAGCTGCTGCTTATAGTTTTCAAGACGGAAGTCCTCAATATCCTCGTCCGGGTAATCCAGTACCGCGTGGTAGTGCGAGCTTATATCGGTGAGCGCTGAATATATATTATCGGCCTTTACGGCGACCGCGCCCGAAAGCTGTGCGGCGGCGTTCTTGGCGCACTCGATGCTCTCCGCGTCGATGATGTCCGCGACGGCTTCGGCGGAGCTAAGCTCCATGCGGCCGTTTAAGAAGGCGCGCTTTGTGAACTCTCCCGGCAGCGCCTGCCTTGCACCGACGCGGAACAGCTCCTCAAGCGCGGCGCGCAGCACCGTGGGCGAACCGTGGCACTGGAGCTCTGCCGAGTCCTCTCCGGTGTAGCTGTGCGGCGCGCGGCTGACAGTGCACAGGCAGAGGTCAAGCAGCTCGCCGCCGCGATCGGTCAATCTGCCGTAGATGAGCTTTCTATCCTCGTATTCGGACATGAGCCTGCCGGAAGCCGGGCGGAAGAGCCGGTCAATGATCGGCAGCGCCTCGGGACCCGATATGCGTATTATGCCTATGGCCGCAACCTGCGCGCCGGTCGCAATTGCCGCGATAGTGTCAGCCATTCTGATCCTCCTTATCTACCGTGTCAACGACCGCGAGCAGCGCAAGCGGAGCTCCGATAACTGCGGCGGGGGCCTTTGCCGTACCGAAGCCGTATGACGCATGAACGAACGGACAGCCGGCGAGCGCAGCGCTCTCCTCGTCGGAGGCAGTGTCGCCGACGTATATATACCGCCTTAAGCCGTTGCGGTGCGCGATGAGGGCGATGTTGTCCGCCTTCTTCATGCCGGTCACGCCCTCGCACTCGAAGTCCTTTATATATTTGCCGAGACCGGTACAGCCAAGAAAGCACTGGATATAGCCGTCAATGCAGTTGCTGACGATGTACAGCCCGCAGCGCTCGGAGAGCCTGCGCAGCAGCTCCTCAAGGCCGGGGTATGGCACGCCGCCGCCATGCGCAGCGAGGTAAGCGTTCTCCTCATGGATGCAGTTACGGCATATCTCAAGGGCGCGCTCGCCGTATTCGGAGAATAGCCTTTCGGATATCTGCGCGACGGTGAGCCCCATCACGGAGCGTACCTCCGCCTCAGACGGAGCATGCTGTGCGCCGTATTTTGTGCGCAGAGTATACCCCCAGCTCTCGGCGACGATGCGGCAGGAGTCCCACAGTGTGCCGTCAAGGTCAAAAATTATTCCGTCTATGCTCATAGCTGTTCCTCTCTCCCGGCGCGGGCCGGGAATTTATCGGTTCAAAAAAGGCATTGACTGAGTCAATGCCTTTTTGTTCATTATCCTATAATGCTTACTGCTTTTCGGCTCTGGCGGCTCTGGCGGCGTTCTCGTCTCTGCGCTCGGAGACAAAATAGCTCAGGGACAGCAGACTGTCGGAGAAGTGGATGTTCTCAACGATAGTGCTGCTGTTGGGCTCGGTAAGCTCGAGATTGGTGAAGTTCCAGATCGCGTCAACGCCGTTGTCGGTAAGGCGCTTGGTAACGGCGATGGCGGCCTCTTTGGGAACGGTGAGCACTGCCACGTCGACATGGTTTGCGGCGAGGTAATCCTCGAGCTCATCCATCCCGTGAATGGGAACGTCGTTAAATGTGGTGCCGATCACTTCGGGCTTTATATCGAAAGCGGCGACAAGATTGAAGCCCCATTCCGCAAAGCAGAAGTTATCCATCAGCGCGTGGCCGATATTGCCGACGCCAACGAGAACGGCGGTGAAGCCCCTGTCCATACCGAGAATGGATGCGATCTGCGCACGAAGCGCGGGGACATTATATCCGTAACCCTGCTGGCCAAACTCGCCGAAGCAGCTGAAATCCTGACGGATCTGCGACGGGGTCAGCCCAAGCTGGTGCCCAAGCTCGAAGGACGAAATGCGGCTGATGCCGTTTTCGGTAAGCTCATCGAGCTTGCGGAGGTAGCGGGGCAGACGCCGAATAACATTATTTGAAACCTTAAGTCTCTTCACGTGATCTTCTCCTTACTGATGCCTGAAGATTTCACAGAATCTTAGCTCATTATATATGTCTTGATTCTAACACACAAAAAGAGCAATATCAAGTGAAAAACTATCCAAAAAGTCTACTTTGTTGGATAGAAAAGCCGAACACGGTGCACTGTTTACGCGCACCGTGTCCATATTTTTTTGATTTACCGTGTCACTGCGCGGGATGCGGGGACTCCTGCACCGCGGGAGATGCCTCCGGCGACGGAGACACTTCGGGGAGCATGAAAGACTTTATGAAGTCCTCAAACTCCTTGACGCTGCACTCGGCACGGAAAACAAGCTCACTGCCGTCATCGGAGAAAACCACCCAATAGACATCCTCACCGAAAACACAGACGGACATGAAGTCCTCCTCTGCTTCCTTGCACTGCGGGAACAATATCTCATACACAAGATCGGGGTCCTGGGCCGGGAGCGCATCTTCCGCTACTGCAGCGGAGGGCGAAGGACTTGGCAGGGCGGATTCCGAAGGCTTCTCGGGTTTCGCGGACTCGGCCGGCTTCTCAGGATCGGCGGATTCGCACGGCGTGGGGCTTGCAGGAGTATCTTGCAGGATACGCATAAGCTCGCCGCGCTTGGCGGGATCTTTTATCTCGGCGAAAATGACCTTGCTGCCGCTGTCAGCCACGGCGGCTGCCTCGGGTCCATCCATCGACTGAACGGAGATGCCATTGGCCTCCGCGGGGGTGGAGCTGCCAACAGCGTCCTCAGCCGGGACATCGATGACAGCTGGCGCATTCTTCAGGAAGAAGGATCTGAATCTGCCGACAGGCTCTTCGGACTCCTCAGGCTCTGCGGCTGCTGCCGCGGGAGAGGGACTCTCGTTCGGGGCGGACTGGACCGAAGTGCTCGGTACCGCTGTCTGGACCGGCGTGGGAGCCGGAGTCGGCACGGCGCGGGGTGCTTCGGTCTCCACTACGGGAGGAGCCAGTGTGGGAACCGCCGCGGGAGCGGCACTCAGCGCGGGCGAAGGGCGGCTTTCTGAATTGCCGGCGACGGAGCCGCCGCTGTATTTATCATCTGCACTGCCGCTGCTCTGAACCTCGGGCGAAACAGAAGGAGCGGCGGTTACATCAGGAGCCTGAGCCGCTTGGACGGAACCGGCTGCCTTCGGCGGTATCGCCGGGGTGGGCTGCGGCGTCACGGCTGCGGTGGACACGGGAGCAGCCGCGGTTGCGGCCTCGTTCTCACTCATGACAGCCGTGTCATTCATCTTTTCATTCAGCATGCCCTTTGCCGCGAAAATCACAACAGCGGCGCAGGCCGCGGCGGCGACAATGTTTCTGAAGGGCTTCGGTATCGCAAAGCGCCGTCTCTCGTTAATGTTCCGCTGCTTGATGGCGCTGCGGCGGATATCCGCCATAATATTTTCGTGCAGACCCTCGGGGAGAGGCTCCGCGTCCTGCCCGATGATCTCGGACAGATTGGAGAAAACTGCGTACATGGCGTTGCACTGAGAGCAATGCTCCATGTGCGCGGAAAGGGCAGTGCGTTCTGATTTTGTCAGCTCCTCATCAGCCATCCTGCTGATGAGCTCCTGATATCGTTCGCACTCTGTCATTGACTCTCACCGCCTTTCATTATTGCCAGACGATGAAAAATCAGAAATGTTCCCGTCGTCGATCAAAAAAGTGCAAAGTCTTTTTCTGGCTCTGAATATTCTGGATTTGACTGTGCCGACCTCAAGGCAGAGCGCCTGAGATATCTCGTCATAGCTCAGGCCCTGTATCTCACGCAGCAGCAGTATCTGCCGGTAATCGGGCGGGAGCGAATCGAGCCCGCGGCGCACGCTCTCACGCGTGAGCTTCCGGTCAAGCAGCAGCTCGGGCGACTGGCTTTCATCGGCCACGTCGAGCTGCGCGTCCTCACCGTCGTCATCCTCGACAGACAGCGAGACGGTAGGCCGGCGGTTCCTGCTGCGCAGGAAGTCAAGGCAGACGTTTGAAACGATCCTGTACAGCCAGACGGAAAACTTGCTGTCGCCGCGGAAAGACTGCAGGGAGTTGTAGGCCTTGATGAAGGCCTCCTGGGTCATGTCGGCAGCGTCCTCGCTGTTGCCTGTCATGCGCAGGGCTATGTTGTATACGTTTTTTTCATACTCAAGTACGAGCGTTTCAAAGGCGTTGGCGTCTCCGCCGAGCACCTTGCGTACTATGGCCGCTTCCTGTTCCCGTGTCAAGCTGTCACCTCCCCGGTTGTCAGGTCAGATCATGTTTTATCCCTATCGCGATCTTTCTTATATCTTCCAAAGTATCGACGTGTACAAGCTGCTGCTTGTAGTAGCCCGAATGTGCCACGCCGTGCAGGTACCACGGCAGCTGGTGGCGCGCTTCCATGCAGGCGTTGCGTTCGCCGGTCACGGCGGCAAGCTCCTCTATCTGCGTGACTGCCGTGTCTATCCGCTCCCCGAGGGACGGCAGCGGCGGAATTTCCGCGCCGTCTATCGCGGCCTGTCCCTGCTGAAACAGCCAAGGGCTGCCGAAGCTGCCGCGGCCTATCATCGCAAGCTCGCAGCCGGTGTAGCGCAGGATATGCGCTGCGTCCTCGGGTGCGAAGATATCGCCGTTTGCGATCACCGGGATGCTCACGGCCCTGCGCACCTCGCGTATAATGTCCCAGTCCGCGCGCCCAGCGTACATCTGCGCGCGCGTTCTGCCGTGTACGGCGATAGCTGCGGCACCGCTGCCTTCGCACATGCGCGCAAAGTCCACGGCGTTGACGCTGCCGTTGTCCCAGCCCTTGCGGAACTTCACCGTGACGGGGCAGCCCGCGCTTTTAACTACGCTCTTGATTATTTCTTCTGCGAGCTCCGGTGTGCGCATGAGCGCGGAGCCGTCGCCGGATTTGACGACCTTGCCGACCGGACAGCCCATGTTGATATCGATGATCTCCGCCCCGGATATCTCGCGCGCCATGACCGCAGCCTCGGCCATCACGTCCGGTTCATGGCCGAATATCTGCGCGGCGCAGGGGTGCTCGTCCTTCGGAATATAGAGCAGAGATTTTGTTTTTTCGTCCTTATATACCAGTGCCTTGGCGCTGACCATCTCGGTAGTTGTGAGCGCCGCGCCGAGACTGCGGCAGACGCGGCGGAAGGCAAAGTCCGTCACTCCAGCCATAGGCGCGAGAGTCAGGTTCCCGCGCAGCTCAATATTGCCTATCTTCACCATGACATATCAAGCCCCACCGGGCAGTGATCCGAGCCGGTGATCTCAGGCAGGATATACGCGTCCTTTATATTATCGCGCAGCCGGTCGGACACAACAAAGTAGTCAATGCGCCAGCCGACGTTGCGCTCCCTCGCAGCTGCGCGATAGCTCCACCATGAGTACGCATCGCGCCGGTCGGGATAGAGATAGCGGAAGCTGTCGGTAAAGCCCGCTGCTAAAAGCTCCGTGAACTTCGCGCGTTCCTCATCCGAGAAGCCGGGGTTGCCGACGTTTGCCTTGGCATTCTTGAGGTCTATTTCCTCATGCGCAACGTTCATGTCACCGCAGACGATGACGGGTTTTATTTTATCAAGCGAACAGAGGTACTCTCTGAAAGCGTCCTCCCAGCTCATGCGGTAGTCAAGGCGTTTGAGCCCGTCCTGCGCGTTCGGCGTGTAGACGCAGACAAGGTAGAAGTCCTCATATTCGAGCGTTATCGTGCGCCCCTCGGTTCCGTGTTCCTCGATGCCGATGTTATAGGAGACGGAGAGGGGAGTGTGCTTTGTGAATATAGCTGTGCCGGAGTAGCCCTTTTTCTCGGCATAGCACCAGTAGCTCTCATAGCCGGGAAAGTCAATATCGATCTGTCCCTCTTGAAGCTTCGTTTCCTGGATGCAGAAGAAGTCTGCGTTCAGGCTCAGGAAGATATCGTCAAAGCCTTTTTTCCGGACTGCACGCAGTCCGTTTACATTCCATGAAATAAACCTCATTCATGCTTCTCCCCGGCGTTTGAGTTCATGCTGTCCTCATAGCCGTGCGCGTCGGTCAAGGCCGCCTTGTACATGCGCGGCGCGGGGCCCGCAGCCGTACCCTTTGTCGCTTCCGTCTTTACTGCGACGACGCGGTTTATCGGGAAGCCCTGCGCATGGAACTTCGCCTCGTAATCCGTCATGACGCCGACGGGGCCGTTCGCATGCAGGTCATTCGTCTTTTCCGAGAGCGCCCAGCCCTCGTTTTCAAACTGTTCGAGAGACCAGATGAAGAGCGGGGTATTATCGGTCTTAAAATGTATCTCGCCGCCAATCGGGAGCACATCCGCATAGAGACGCAGGAAGCCCGGGAAGGTCAGGCGGTGCTTTGCGTCGCGGCTCTTCGGCCACGGGTCGCAGAAGTTTATGTATATGCGTGCAGCCTCGTCCGGGGCGAACATCTCGGCGAGATTTATTGCGTCGCCGTCGATGAAACGGACATTCTTTATGCCGCGCTCACGCACGCGCTCCATCGCAAGGATCATCGCGTCTGGCACCTTTTCCATTGCTATATATAACGTATCAGGCATCAGCTCCGCGGTGTCCGCCGTGAAGCGTCCCTTGCCGCAGCCGAGCTCAAGGTAAAGTCTGTCATAGCCAGGGAAGCTCTCCAGCCATTTTCCGCGCAGCGCGGCGGGATCGTCTATAAGATATTCTGCGCACTTTTCCATACGCGGGCCGAGGTTCGACCTTTTTCTCATCCTCAAAAGAATCACACTCCTGTTCAAAAGAATACCACAACGGGAATAAAACATCAATCTATAAAAGCTGAAGTTGGCTTAAGATTTTTTGAATAAAGCAAAAACCGTCACTCGGACAAGTGACGGTTTTTAACGTTGCTATAAACTATTCTTTCCAGAGCTAACCGCTTGCCGCAGCTTACAGCATCACAAGTGCCGAGATACCCGCAGCAATCAGCAGGCACACCGTGCCAAGGATGAACTCCTTCGGCGTGTGGCGCTTCGTCTCGACCGAGGCCCAGAATATCAGCGCATATACGGCAACGCAGCCGGGGATCCACTTCGCGCCGAAGAAAATGCACAGCAGCAGGCCGGGACCGGAAACGCTGCATGAATGCCCGCTGGAGCGGATGTGCAGCAGGCGGTTGAACACGATGAGCATAATGACCGACATGAAATAGGTCATGCACACAAAGCGGAACTCGCTGCTGTTGGGACTGAGAAGACTCCACGCGAGCAGAGCGCCATAGGACAGCAGCGAAATGTACATCGCGATGACGCGCTGCTTTTCACGCCCGGTGTGCAGCACGGCGGATATGGGGTAGGCCAGTACCGGGCCGACGCTAAGACCGAGCAGACAGGCGATGAGCTGATCCCGCCTTACTATCGCACCGGCAGGGTTAAAGTAAAGTATGAGAGCAAAGGCTGCCGCAGCGAAGGGCGGCGCGGAGATAACACGTATTGCCTTTGCAAGCTTCTGACGAAATTGCATGTCCTCACCTCGAGAAAAATTATAATCCGTAGGTCAGGTAGAGGCAAGCTATGCTGCCCTTTCTCCGACTATACTTATAGCGCTATACTCATGATAGAGCAGTAGAGTCGACTCTACACGGACAAATCCCCGCCGGTGTCTAATTTTTGAAAATTTCAAAATGACTATTGACAAAACTGTGTTAACGTGTTATTGTCTTAATCGCTTAATACAGCAACACAAGGAGGCAAGACATGGAATGGCATTTTGACGACAATATGCCGATATACACTCAGCTTGTGTATCAGATAAAGTTTGCGATCGTTTCCGGGGAACTTTCCCCGGGCGAGAGGATGGCTGGCGTGAGGGATCTGGCCGCGGATGCCGGGGTCAACCCGAACACGATGCAGCGCGCCCTGCAGCAGCTTGAGCGCGAGGGACTCGTGTTCACGCAGCGCAGCAGCGGACGCTTCATCACCGAGGATACCGCCGTCATAGGCGAGGCCAAGCGCACGCTTGCACGGCAGCATATCGAACAGTTCATGGCGTCAATGAAAAAGCTGGGCTATACCAGAGAAGAGATCATAGCGCTGCTTGAAAGCGGCGAAGAGGAGGACAAAAATGGAAGCATGCTTTGAATGCAAGGACCTGAGCAAGCGCTTCGGCAATGTTCAGGCGCTTGAAGAGGTCAACATTTCTATCATGCCGGGGCGCGTTGTGGGGCTGCTCGGCCCGAACGGCAGCGGCAAAACAACGCTTATTAAGCTGGCGAACGGCCTGCTGACGCCGGACTCGGGCGAGATCGACGTCTGCGGGTATAAGCCCGGCAAGGAGAGCAAGGCGCTCGT
>CAKTPC010000076.1 GCA_934590505.1 uncultured Oscillospiraceae bacterium | reverse complement strand
AGATTCTCACCCATGCTTATTATAGCAGAGGACATGGCTTAATTCCACAGGTAAACAATACAAATTTTTCTTGTAATGCAGGCCCCTTTGGGTTATATTAAGATGGTTAAGATCATTGATTGGAGCACTTGATGGATAACAGACCTGTCGGCATTTTCGACTCCGGCTTCGGCGGGCTTACCGCGCTGAAGGCGCTGAGGGAAATGATGCCCGATGAAAATATAATATACTTCGGCGATAACGGCCGGGCGCCCTACGGCGGCCGCGGTGCGGAGCAGCTGAAGGCTATGGCGCGGCAGGATCTCGCGTTCGTCTCCGGACTCGGTGTCAAGGCCATCATCGTCGCCTGCGGGACGCTTTCCTGCGCTGCGGCGGACGTGCTCGATGAATGTCCCCTGCCGCTCTCTGGCGTACTGAACGCAAGCGTCAATGTCCTGCGGCAGTTCGGCGGCTCGTCTCCTCTCGGTATAATCGCCACCGAGGCCAGCATAAGAAGCGGCGCTTTCAAGGCCGCGCTGCGCGCTGCCTTCCCGGAGCGCGAGATCGTCGACCTCGCCTGCCCGGAGTTTGTACCGCTCATCGAAAGCGGCCATATCTCACCGGACGATCCTCTTCTCACCGCCGCGGTAGAGCGTGCGCTCGCTCCGCTCAAGGCGCGCCGCCCCGGCACTCTGCTGCTCGGCTGCACGCATTACGGGATAATCGGGGACGCGATAAGCGCGTATCTCGGCAGTGATGTCAGGCTCGTCAGTGCCTCGGAATGCGCAGCGATCGAAATGCGCGATTGGCTCGTTTCCTCCTGCATGACCGGCGGCGAGGGCCGGACACGGTACCTGACAAGCGGCAGCGCGGAGGATTTCTCTGCCGTCGCCTCGGTCATCTTAGGCGCGGACGATATCCGCGCCGAGCATATTCCCCCAATGGAGGTCGAATACATATGATGAAAGACGTTGTGATATCCCTGCACGGCATCCAGAACGTCGGCACGGACGAGGAGGACACCATTGATTTCTCCACTGACGGGATGTATACATACGACGGTGAAAACGCCTGCATCACCTATCTCGAAAGCGACGTGACCGGGCTTACAGGCACGCGCACAAGCGTCATCGTCATGCCGGACAAAGTCGCCGTTCAGCGCGACGGCTTCATCACAAGCCGGATGTTTTTCATGGAGGGCGAGAAAACTTCGTTCCTGTATGATACTCCCGCCGGTTCAGCAACGCTGTCGCTGCGCGCAAGGAGCATAAAGAAGGACTTTAATGAAAACGGCGGCACTCTGGAGCTTGACTATGTACTCGATCTGGAACATGCGGTCGTCAGCAGAAATAAACTCCGTTTGGATATAAAGCAAATAGGGCAATGATAAAAATGACACCGGGAAGTGATATCCCGGTGTTATTTCTATTCAGCGCTCAAGACCTGCAAGCGCATTCATTTTCTTCATAAACAGGTGGTTAAACAGCGCGATCACGCGCCCCACGCCGAGCACCGCAAGCACCGTGCCCAAGCCGATGCCGATCACCTTGTGGCCGGCTACCACGCATATGAGGGCAGTCAGGCAGACATCAAACAGATCAAAGCAGTTCTTCGTGATGCCGACCGGCTTGCGGACAAAGTCGGCAATGGACTGAACTATGCCGTCGCCGGGGTTCGGGATGATGCGCATATTGAGGGACATCGCCGCGCCTATCCCGGTCAGGATTATGCCGGCAACAAGCACCGCAAGCTGCGGCAGAAAGCCCTCAGGCTCAGGCAGCAGCGCCGAAAACAGGTTCATGAACCTCGTAAAAACAAGGCTCAGCGGCAGCTGCAGAACGTCCTTCCCGAGCGTAAGCAGCAGGGATCCCTCCTGTCTGCGGATAAGGTGCAGGATGATCTCGACCGCGACAAAGGCGGCATACAGTGCAAAGGTCGCGTTGCCGAAATTGAGGTCATATATAACTGAAACGCTGTATGAAATTGAAATGATCGGCGACACGCCGAGCCCGGATTTCGTATTGAGGACGATGCCGAACGCCAAAATAAGCAGCCCGGCTATATAAAACATTGCCCGGCATATTGTACTTTTCTTCATCCTTTATATATGCTCTCTGTTATTATTCTAAAATTTCCGTCACTCTTCGCGCATGTCGTGCAGGACGGCCTCGGCGCAGCGCAGCCCATCCACCGCGGCAGAGGTGATCCCGCCGGCGTAACCCGCTCCTTCACCGCAGGGATAAAGTCCGCGCAGGCTGCTTTGCAGAGCTTCATCACGCAGGATGCGCACCGGTGAAGAGGAGCGCGTCTCAGGGCCGGTGAGCACGGCGTCGGGCGCATCAAAGCCTCGGAGCTTTTTCCCGAGCTCCGGTATAGCGTTATGCAGCACGGAGCTTATCTTCTCCGGCAGCACTTCACGCAGATCGCCCCATGTCACTCCCGGCTCGTAGCTCGGCGTGACGCTGCCCGGGCCGGTACTTGGTCGGCCGGCCATGAAGTCACCCACAAGCTGCGCGGGGGCACGATAGCTCCCGGCATAATCATATGCGCGGCGCTCTATCTCACGCTGCCAGTACATCCCGGCAAGGACGCCCTCACCCGGGAAGTCCTCGGTGTGCAGCGTGACAAGCATGGCGGAATTGGCGTTCTCCCCGTCGCGCTTTGAATAGCTCATGCCGTTTGTGACAACGCCGCCGATTTCCGACGCCGCAGCAAAAACCTTGCCGCCGGGGCACATGCAGAAGGTGTAAGCGCTTGTGCCGTCAGGCAGATGAACATTCAAACTGTAGTCCGCCGGGGGCAGCTCTCCGCGCTCACGCCCGTACTGAGCAAGGTCGATATCGCGCTGCTTATGCTCGATGCGCACGCCCATGGAAAAGGGCTTGCGCTCCATGTCAAGACCGAGATCGCGCAGCATTTCAAAGCTGTCGCGCGCGGAATGGCCGATGGCAAGGATAAGCCGTGTGCATGGCAGTGTATAACTCCCCTCTGCCGTGTGCACAAGCGCATGGGTCAGCCGGCCATTTTCGGCCATGATACCGTCCAAGCGTGACCCGAAACGGACTTCACCGCCGAGGGAGATTATCTCGCGCCGGAGATTCTGCACAACGTCGATCAAAATATCTGTCCCGATATGGGGCTTTGCATCATAGATAACACTTTCCGGAGCACCGTGCGCGGCAAATTCCTTCAGCACCCAGAACATGCGTTTATCATGGGTGCCGGTATTGAGCTTGCCGTCAGAAAACGTTCCTGCTCCTCCCTCGCCGAACTGAACATTCGACTCCGGGTCGAGCTTCCCGCCGGCGCGGAATGCGTCGACAGCGGCTTTGCGGCTCAGCGCATCCTGACCGCGCTCAAGGACTATCGGCCTTGCCCCTGCGCGGGCAAGCACCAGCGCCGCGAACATCCCGGCAGGGCCGAAGCCGACAACGACGGGACGGGAAGTCCCTTCGACACGCGGGATGTCATAGACAGGCTCGGCATAGGCGCAGATATCCTTCCCGGCAAGGCGGGAGAGGAGCTTATCCTCCCCGGTACTGAGAGTGACAGCGGCAGAGCAGGTATAGTGAATATCATTTTTCTTCCTCGCATCGAGCGAGCGCTTGACGACGCGGCACTCCGCAATGTCAGACGCGCCGACACGGAGCTTTTTTGCAGCCTTGGCGGGCAGATGCGATAGATCCTCACCCGGCTCAAGGCGCAGATTACGCACAAGTATCATAGGCCGAGCCTCCCTGCAAGTCTGCCGCTCGCCCATGCCCACTGCAGGTTATAGCCGCCGCAGTCTCCGTCGATATCCAGCAGCTCCCCGCAGGCGAAGAGCCCGGGCATGAACCAGCTCTCCAGCGTTTCCGGGTTGAAGCCGCCGGTGCGGATGCCGCCGGCAGTGACCTGCGCATTATCAAAGCCCTCGGTGCCGAGGAGCTTCAGACGGAAGCCCTTGCAGGACTTTGCAAGCGCAGCAAGCTGCCGGTCGGTGAGGGTCTTTATCGAAGCATTCGCGTCAAGCGTGGTATACTTGACGAGCATTTTCCCAAGGCGGTTATGGAGCATACCGGCGAGGATATCGGCCGCAGCAAGCTCAGGGAGCTTTTTGCGGCGCTGGCGGAGCATGGCGGTGACATCTTCTAAAGAATAATCCGCGAAGAAGTCAGCTTCGATACTCAGCCCCTTTCCGCCGGTGGAGGCGGCGCGGGAAACGTCAAACGCGGCAGGACCGGAGACGCCGTTATCGGTAAACTGCAGCTCGCCCCGGCTCTCGGCAAGCTCTTCCCCGCCGGAGAGCAGACGCAGACGGCAGTCAGCGCGCACACCCTTGAGAGAGCGCGGATACTCGGGTTCGGTGATGAGCTGGACAAGGCTTGGGTAAAGCCCGGTGCGCTTATGGCCGAGGGGCTTTAAGAGCTCATAGCCGTCGGACACGCCGCCGAGCTTCGCGCCGGCAGCACCTCCGCAGGCGGCGATGAGCTTATCCGCATGGAGCGTCTCACTGTCGGTGACGACTGCCCAGCCGGTATCATCGCGGTATATTTCCTTGGCGGAGGTGGCGGACTTAAGCTCAATGCCCGACTGCTCCAGCGCAAAGCGGAGCACATCGAGGACGGAATTGGCGGAGTTTGAAAGCGGGTAGACACGCCCGCCGTACTCCTCGACCGTAACAAGGCCGAGGGAATGAAAATACTCCAGCGCCTTTTCCGGCGGGAACTTCTCAAGCGCGGGGACGGCGAAGGCGGGGTTCTCCCCGTGGTAATTTTCGGGCGACGCGCCGGTATTGGTGAGATTGCAGCGGCCGTTGCCTGTGGCCAGCAGCTTGCGCCCGATGCGCTGCTGCCGCTCAAGGACGATGACGCGGCGGGTCTTATCCTCCGCGGCGGTAAGCGCGGCGATGAGCCCGGAGGCTCCGCCGCCGATAACGATCACAGTTTCCATATATTCATTCTCCGTGCAGGATGTCATGCGCGACGGGTGTATAGAACAGGCGGCTGACCTCGGCAGGCTCCTTCGTCTGGCCGAGGATCCACATCATCTTTGCATAGACGGCTTCGGTGGTCATATCGTAAGCTTCAAGGACAAGGGGATTGCTCTTGAGACTGTGCCCGACGGAGTAGACCGAGAGATCGGAGCCCTCGTTCTGCACCTGTGTCGTCATGACGATGAACTTGCCCTCGGCGGTATGGCGCTCGACAAGCTCAAACAAACGGCTGTCGTTATACGAGGGCAGGCCGCCGACGCCGAAGCACTCGATGATGAGCGCGTCATTGCGGGAAAGAAGGAAGTCGAGCACCTCCGGATCGGTACCGGGGACCATCTTCACAAGGGCGACATGCTCATCGAGCTTATCATAAAACAGCGGCGCGGGCAGCGTATCAGGCGCGATATAGCGCATGAGACGGTGATCGTGCAGGATGGCAAGGTCAGGGTAATTGATGCTGGAAAAGGCAGCAAAGCTCTTGGAGCAGGTCTTTCTCGCGCGGGTGCCGAGAATGACGCGGCCGCTGAACACGATATCGACCCCGGCAAGCTGACCGGAGCAGGCACAGACAAAGGCATCGGTCAGGTTGAGCTTGGAGTCGGTGGAGTCATAGTTAATGGGCTTCTGCGCACCGGTTATCATGATAGGCTTGTCCGCGCCCTGAACGAGATAGCTCAGCGCGGCGGCAGTATAGGCCATGGTATCGGTGCCGTGACTGATGACGAAGCCGTCATAGCGCGCGTAATTATCGCGCAGAGCCCGAGCGACGGCGATCCAGTGCGCAGGGGTGATATTGGTGCTGTCAAGGCTGAAGAGAGACTTGCAGTCGACACGGCAGAGTGAGCTTATCGCCGGGACATAGCGCAGCAGCTGCTGCGGGGTAAGCTCCGGGGTCAGGCCGTCGGGCGTCATTTCGGAGGCGATGGTGCCGCCGGTGCCGAGCATGAGGATGTTTTTCATATCGGGTGCTTCCTTGTCTGATGGTGATATAAAGCGTAATAATAGATAATTATAACAAGTTGGGGGAAATTATTCAACGGTATCATGTACCCTTTCGGTGTTCTTCTTGAAAAAGGTGCTTGTATTTAGTATACTATCAATTGACAAGGACACATACGGTTTTGACGGGCAGAAAAACGCCCATGCGGCTTCAAAGCCCTTGCCAATACACAAAGTATTGCCTGCGGGCTTTTCATTGCCTGAGCGCATTTCTGCTCCGGCAAAACTGCTTGCACCTGACAGTGATGGATTTTTGTGTGATTTTTGGTTTTTGAGTCGCAGACGGGCTGTCGCCCGTCAAGGCGAAAAGGACAAAAAGCACCGGAAAGACACACTGTCAGGCGTGTGTGCTCTTGTCAATTGATAGTAATATTTCCACAAATCTTTTTAACAAGCACAGATAAGGGGGCGGGGCAATGGATATCTTTGACCTCATCGGCCCGGTGATGGTAGGACCCAGCAGCTCGCACACGGCGGGCGCGGTGCGCATCGGCTATGTGGCGAGAAAGCTTCTCGGGGAGGAACCGAAGAGTGCGAGGATCACACTGCACGGCTCCTTTGCCGCGACGGGCCGGGGTCACGGCACGGATAAGGCCATAGTCGCGGGGCTGCTGGGCATGCGCCCGGACGACGAGCGCATACCGCACAGCTTTGAGCTTGCATGGGAGCAGGGGCTTGACTTCTCCTTCGAGCTGCGCCAGCTTCGCGCCGCGCACCCGAACACGGCAAGGCTTGACCTCGCAGGCAAAAACGGCAGACGGCTCAGCATGACGGGAGCGTCCGTCGGCGGCGGGCGCATAGAGGTGCGCGAGCTTGACGGGATAGCGCTCTCGTTCTCGGCGGAAAAACCGACGCTCATCATCCGCAACGAGGACCAGCCTGGGAGCATATCAATAGTTTCGGCGGTGCTGGCAAACCTCGGCATAAACATCGCGACCTTCCACGTAAACCGCAGCTCGCGCGGCGGGCAGGCGATAATGGTCATAGAGTGCGACTCGCCCGTATCGCAAAGCACGGTGAACACCATTGCTGCGATGCAGGGGATCATAAGCGCGGCGGCAGTCGGCACGGATTGAGGAGGTTTAGGTAATGGCGGTATTCTTATCGGTAAAGGAGCTTCTCTCGGGCGCGGAGAGCGCTGGGCTGGAGCTTTGGGAATACGTCCTGCGCGCAAGCGCGGATGAGACAGGGATAAGCCCGGAGCATTCATGGGCGCAGATGGCCGCGCGGCTTGAGGCGATGAAGAAGGCCGACGCCTCATATGACGCCGGGCTGCGCTCGCACAGCGGGCTTACCGGCGGAGACGGCGCGAAGATGGACGCCTACGCGGCAAACGGCGGCGGGATATGCGGAGAGTTCATCGACGGCATTCTTGCCGCGGCGCTGCGCATGGGCGAGTGCAACGCGTGCATGCACTGCATCGTCGCAGCACCGACGGCGGGTGCGTGCGGAGTTCTGCCGGCAGTGCTGCTGCCATACGGCAGACGCTATGAACTTCCTGACGATGCGCTTATAAAGGCGCTGTACGCTGCATCCGGTTTCGGCGCGGTGATAGCCCAGCGCGCCTCAATATCGGGTGCGGAAGCGGGCTGTCAGGCAGAGATAGGCACGGCGGCGGCAATGGCCGCGGCAGCGCTCGTATACCTCCACGGCGGCAGCGGCGTGCAGATGGCAAACGCCGCAGCAATGGCACTCAAAAATATGATGGGGCTGGTGTGCGACCCCGTGGCGGGCTTAGTCGAAGTCCCCTGCATAAAGCGCAACGCCGCGGGTGCGATGAACGCACTGTGCGCGGCCGAGATGGCGCTGGCTGGGATAGAGTCGCGCATACCACCGGACGAGGTGATAGACGCGATGGCCTCAGTCGGCGCGGCGCTCCCCTCCTCGCTGCGCGAAACGGGCATGGGCGGCATTGCCGCGAGCCCCACGGCGGTGAAGTTCCGGGAAGAGTTCTTCGGGCAGTGACCTGCGATACACAAAGTATACTTTTTTGTGATTTTCCTGCGGTGATTTTTGTCAAATTGTCCTTTGACTTTTGACCGTATGCTCTGATAAAATAAACATAACAACGAGTAGCTGACAGCGTAATTCCGGTTGTCAGCTGCCCGTTGTTTTTATTTTTTCAGGGAGATATTGAAATGGAAAAATCGGAAAAGCTCTGGAGCCGAAACTTCGTGCTCATCATCGTTATCAACTTCCTCGTGTTTATGAACCACATCATGCTGCTGTCTACATTCCCATTTTACATTGAGAGCCTCGGCGGCAGCGAAGCGCTGGCCGGGCTTGCGGCGACGCTGTTTTCGTTCGTCGCGGTGCTCTGCCGCCCGTTCGTCGGCTGGATGCTCGACAACGGAAAGCGCAGGACGATTCTCGCGATAGGCCTTTGCGGGATGCTGCTTATGCCGCTGGGCTACATGGCCGCATCTGTAATTTTCCTCGCCTTTGTGTTCAGAATGGTGCACGGCGCGTCGCTTGCGCTGTCAAACACCTCAACGGCGACGATTGCCTCTGACGTTATCCCCTGCTCCCGCTTTTCGGAGGGCATGGGCATGTTCGGCATGGCGACGGCGCTTGCGACCTCCTGCGCCCCGGCGCTCGGCCTTTACCTGATGAACCGGTTCAGCTACACAGTGCTCTTCCTCTGCGCCGCGGGTTCGATAGTCATTGCGGTGATCCTGTTCCTGCTGCTCAGGCTCAAGCCCGTTGAGGCGACGCCGCACCCGCTGAATGTCAAGGCGCTGTTTTCAAAGTCGGCAGTGCCGGCTTCGGCGATTGCACTGGTGTTCATGCTGACCTTCGGCGCACTTGAAAACTTCCTTGCGAAATACGCCGCCGAAAAGGCGCTCCCCTCGGGCGGGCTGTTCTTTGCAATAATGGCGGTCATGCTGCTGATAGTCCGCTTCACCCTCGGCAAGTACGCAGACAGAAAGGGCGAGGGAATGTTCGTCTACTCCTGCAACGCGGCAATGTTCGCAGCGTTTCTGCTGCTATCGCTCGTGCCGAACAGTGTGACATTCATCCTCGCGGCGATCCTCGCGGGCTACGGCTTCGGTGGGCTTGAGCCGGCCTTGCAGTCGATGGCGGTGCACTCATCCTCGCCCGCAGAGCGCGGCTCGGCAAACTCCACGTTCCTCTGCGCATACGACATCGGCATAGGTCTCGGCGGCGGCATTGCCGGGTGGCTCATCACTGCGGCGGGCTATGATAACATGTTCCTTGCGCTCTCGGCGGCAAACATCGTCTCCGTGCTGATGTACGTTTTCTGGGGCAGGCATGACCCGTCGTCCCTGTCATATTCCCTGCATCAAGCACAGAAGAATGAGGTGAAGTGAGATGCCGAATACAAAGGGTGAAAAGATATTCTTCGGAATACTCATGTCGGTGCTGATGGCGCTCGGCATGGAGGTATACAATGTGGCCTTCAAGATGGGCTATAACTCCATGCCCGGCGGGCTGAGCAGCATGACAAACGCCGTCTTTCCCGATGCGCTCAAGGAAGCGTCCTTTATGTGGATATTCGTATTCATTTTCTCAAACCTCTGGGGCAACCGCATCGGGCACATGCTCGCCGCGCGCATCATCCGCCCGGAGAAGGACAACCCGTTCTTTATAACGCTGATGATATCGGGATGCACGGTGCTGATAATGTGCCCGACGATGAGCCTTGTCGCCAGCATACTCTTCAATGTATGTCTCGGCGGCGCGCCGATCATGCAGCTGCCGGCGATATGGATCGGGACAGTTATGAAAAACTTCCCGATGGCGCTGCTGTGGAATCTCTTTGCTGCGGGGCCGCTGGCGCGGCTGATATTCCGCGGAGTGTGCAGGAGAAATATACAGTTGAAATCCGCGGAAGATAGTATATAATAGTGTTCGCAGGGAAACCGTTTCCCAAAATTATGTCACTATAATATACATACCGTCAGGAGGCTATTATGGTTAAAGTTGATCTCACCGGCGCTGCCGGATTCTTTACCGCAGCAGGCCCCGATT
>CAKTPC010000075.1 GCA_934590505.1 uncultured Oscillospiraceae bacterium | reverse complement strand
CCGGATTCTATCGCGGCGCGCAGCTCCTCATTGCGCCCCGGCAGGACGCAGAGCAGGGAGCTTTCATCCGGGACGCGCAGGATAGAATCGCAGAGCGAGACTGCGTCGCCGCAGCCGATGCCGCCGGTCATGATGAGATATATCTTCTTATCCTCCGGCAGGCCGAGCATGGTGCGGGCTTCAGTCTTGCCAAGCGGCAAAGAGAACTTGCGCGCGACGGGCATGCCGGTTGTGAAGAGCCTGTCACCCGGCAGACCAGCGTCGGCACAGGCCTGACGCACCTCGTCATGTGGGATGAAGTACCCGTCAAGCTCCGTCTCTGGGAGGAAAGGAATGCAGGTATAGTCCGAGAGGATGCCGTAGCAGCGGACGGGAAAGCTCTCATGACGGCGCAGGAAGGTCAGCGTCTCCATAGGGAACAGGTGGGAGCAGACGACGGCATCATAGCCGTGCTCCGTGACGAAGGCGCTGAGCTGCCGCGCGTGGCGGAGGTTTGCCAGGTACACCGGGGAGGTGACGCCGGTCGAACTGTACATCTCACCGGCGTGGTACATCATGCCGAACACCTCGGGTGTGCGGGAGGAGATGCGGTTAAGAAGCTTATCGAAGCTGAGCGGGCCGGGATTGCCGAACATGTGCAGCATATCGAGGAATGACGTCTCGTGCCCGGCGGCGTCCAGCACTTCCTTGACGGCAAGTGCGCAGTGGTTGTGCCCCTCACCGGTCGAGCAGCTGAGAAGAAGTATTTTCATGCCGAGAACCTCCTGACAGTTAGTGCCTACATTATATATAAAGTGCAGAACAAAGGCAAGGCGCGTTAAGCATCCGCAAAAAAATTTCGGAAACAGTGAAACAAAATGGCGTGCAAAAACGTTATATATAATAATAGGTTACATTACATAAAATGAAAGGAACACAGCTATGAAGAAAACAACATCTCTGATACTGGCAGCGCTGCTGCTCGCATCACTGCTGACAGGCTGCGGGAGCATGGCAACAACTGCACCTGAGACGACCGCACAGCCGCAGACGATGAGCGTTGACGAGAGCGGCAAGTGGACAGGCCGCGGCGGCTGCTACAAGCTTGAGATCACGGACGGGGAAGCGTTCTACAACAGCATGAAACGCGGCGACGGAAACACCGTGTACAGCAGCGGAAGCAGCCTCATGAGCATGGACGGCACGTCGATCGGCGACGTATGGGTATATGCCTATGCCCCGGCGGCGGATGGAGTGTGGTACGGTGAGTGGCAGGGCTATGACGAGAACGGCCAATACCGCTCCGACAGCCGCATCGTGAAGCTCGGCATGGACGGCGCGGAGCTTGCCGCCTACGATATCCCCGACCGCGTGGACGAGATATATCTCGGCGCAGACGGGCTTCTGTACGTCTGCGACACGATAGGCGGCATGGCCGCGGTCTACACGCAGGAGGGCGAGCGCCTCGGCGGCATAGACACTTCCGCTGCGCGCTTTGACCAATACTCTCTGCGTCTTGAGCAGAGCGGAGACGGCAGTATCTGGCTGCGGACAGAGCAGGGCGGGAGCGGGTATGTGTACCCCATAGATGGCGCGGCGCTGACGCTCGGGACGGAGTACACCCTGCCGCAGAACACGGAGACGCTGTATATCGGCGACACGGAGCATCCCTTCCTGTGCGCAACGGATGAAGAGCTTTCATGGTGGTCGCCAGAGAGCGGCGGAACGGAGCTGATACTTGTCTGGGAGGAGTGCGGCATAAGCGGCGGAGGAGACGACATGCGGTGCGTCATCCCGGACGGCGACGGCTTTATATGCCTCTATGCCGGCTGCCCTGCGCGCATCAGCCACGCAAGCCCGGACGAGGTAAAGCCCAAGGTCGTACTGACGATGGCGGCACCGTGGGAGGAGAGCGCCGCGGACTTCAATGCCCAGAGCGACGAATATTATATAAAGGTAAAGGACTACAGCGAGGGCGGCGAATTTGATACGGCCACGGCCTATACCCGGATGCTGACAGACATTGCGGCCGGGAACAGCGCTGACCTCTATCTTGGCCTTGACGTCATCGACATGGGCACGGACAAGCTCGGCGCAAACGGGCTGCTGACGGATATCTATCAGCTCATCGACGCTGACCCGGAGCTGAGCCGGGACGACTTCTGGCTGCTCAACGCGCTGGAGCGGGACGGGAAGCTCTACCGGGTCATGGGCGAATTTGCGATAGACACCTATTACGGCTTTACCGACACCGTGGGCGACAGGTACGGCTGGACATGGGACGAATACTTCGCCGTGCAGGACGCGCTGCCCGACGGTGCGCAGATGCTCGGCTACCGCCCGGCGGATATGTTCATACGCAACTCACTGTCGGGTTATCTCCGCAGTAATATAGACTGGGCGAACAAGACCTGCAGCTTTGACACGCCGGAGTTTGTGCGCATACTCTCCGCCGCACGCGACGGCAGCGATCCCAACGAATCCGCCGAGAACATGAACACCGTCGGCGACGTGTATCAGGCCATGGCGGACGGGCGGCTCATCCTGTCGGGGACGTGGATGATCATGCCGGAGACGTTTGTCGAGGCGGAGAAAACCTTTGGACGGCGCATAAGCTATATCGGCTGGCCGACGCCCGACGGCGGCTGCGGCAGTTTCGTTGTCGCCCCGACGCGCACTTACGCGATAAGCGCGCAGACGAGGTGCCCGGAGGGCTGCTGGGCGTTTGCGAAATATATCCTGACGCAGAGCGGCGGCATGGGCATGATGTCCCTGTATAAGCCTGCGCTTGAAGCACGGGTGCTGGAGCTTCAGGGTGAGCATAGGAACATGTGGGGCGAGACGGTCGGCGCGGCGATGAACGCACAGCAGGCGGCGGAGTTCCTTGAGCTTGTCGGCAGGATTGACACCGTGAGCATTCCCGACGGCAGCAGCATATATAAAATAGTAACGGAGAGCATGCAGCCGATGCTCGCGGGCGATAAGACCCCGGAGGAGACGGCAAAGCTCATTCAGTCAAAGATCAGCATATATCTCGCCGAGCAGGGGTGAAAAATTTTTCTCCCGGGCGGGAACAAAACCGGTATGCGCACCGTCATATAAGCGCAAGGATAAAGTAAAGCTGAATTGTAACGGAAATGGTTACAAAACATATTAAGAATCCTTAAGCGCATCCGGAAAGAAGGTCGATAAATTTGTACAAAGAACGGGAAGTGTCAAATAAATAATGTGACTGTTTGACATAACACGGCAAATTGACACTTCGAAAATTCAAAATGGTTACAATTAGGAAAAAATAATTCGCAAATTCATTAAAAAAACTCTTGCATTTTACATAACATCGTGTTACATTATAGCTACACCGATGACCTGGGGGGAAAATCGTGAAGTATCCGGCCAAAGGTAATGTAAATTGGTGAGAATAAAAACAGCAATATAAGGAGACGGAAAACATGAAAAAGGTTACCAAATTCTTATCCATCCTTCTTCTTGTCGCTATGTGCATGAGCCTGTTCGGCGGCAGCGCATACGCGCTTGAGTTGGGCGGAAATAATTCCAGTTCTGCACCGACGGTCGTGAACGATGGCGTCCAGTTCAATGGCGACGATACGTATCTCGACGGCGGCAGCAGCGGCAGCCTCAGCACTCTTGAACTTGGGGACGGTTCCGCAGAACCGACTAAAGAGGCACCTACACCCACGCCTGCCGATCCTGTAGTAGTCAATCAAACCACAAGTGTCAAGTATGACTCTCTTGAAGAGGCTCTTGCAGCAGCTAATGCGGGAGAAACACTTACGTTTCTGAAACCCATCAAGAGCACCTCTGCGGTTAACATTTCAAAGGCGGTCAATATTAACTGCGTCTATGGCTGGACGATTAACGGCGGTCTGAACGTTAATGCCGATGTTAAGCTTGCCGGTATTATTGAAATGAATTCCGTGATCAGCGTCAACAACAGAACCCTTACGATTGACGGAGGCTACATAGATGCGGCAAATCGTTTCTCCGTGAACGGCGGTCTGGTTAAGATTGACAATGAAACTGTCATCTCCGGCGAAACAAATATTTTTACCGGCATGAATTCAAACCAGATTGCAATTTACAGCGGTTTCTTTAAGTATAATCCCGCTGGATTCAGTGTCCCCGGCACAGTCGTTAATGGAGATGTAACTGTAACTGATACTACTGGTGTATATGGCTTCAGTGACTTCACTGGATTTGAAGTCGCGGTTGGCTCCACCCAATATCAGGCTTCCCTGAACGGCAGCTACTATGAGACTCTTCAGGCTGCATTCGACGCGGCAAAGAACGGCGAGACTGTCTATGTTCTCAAGCAGACGGGCGACAACAATCTCAGCGATGCAGCGCTCAATGGCAGCAAGAACATTGTCCTCAACCTTAACAACGAGGAGATTACTGCGGGCAATATCACCGTCAACACCGGCAGCACGCTGACCATCATGAACGGCTGGATCGATCAGTCCATCGAAAACCACGGTACTCTTACCGTCAGCGGCAACGCTAAGGTCGCAACGCTCAGAGTAAAGGGCGGAGCCGCCTATATTAACGGCAAGGTCGATATCCTCAACACTGACGATGGCAGCACCTACATGTCCGACAGCAATGCGAGCATCGGCGAGATCAATGTTTACAGCAAGCCTAACCTCTATATCTCCGGCGGCACCGTCGGCAAGATCAGCGCAAACACCACCGGCGCACCCAAGCTGGTCACCGGCGGCACGTGGAAAGATGGAAATGTTTCCGGCTACGTTGCAGACGGCTATGAGGCAGTGCAGGAGGTCGCAGGCGAGTGGATCGTCAAGGCCAAGGGCGCGGCTCCCGTAGTGCCCACTCCCACTCCCGGCATTCCGACCACGCAACCCTCTCCGACGGGCGCACCCGTGAACGCGACCATCACTCTTGATGGCAACGCCAAATATTATACGTACAGCCAGCTCGGCAGCAGCAATCCGACCCTGCGCTTCACCGCGAACCCGGCCGGTAACGTCACCTACGTGACTGCGTACACCGCCTCCGGCGCACAGACCCTTATCGAGGGCACTCACTACAGCTACAACCGCCAGAACGGCCAGATCCTGCTTTACAGCACCTACGTTGAGGGCATCAAGGCTCAGACCGTCACCCTGTACTTCTACTTCAGCGGCGAGACTAACCCCGCATCCGCTACAGTATACGTTGTTCCTTACTACAGCCTGAACACCAGCAGCTACACCAGAAGCAGCGGCAGCGCCGTGTACTTCACTCTGTCCACTGGCTCCGCTTATGGCTACAGATACGGTACCTCCGCTGACTTCTCCAAGGCAACCGCACTTCCCGCAGGCAGCTACAGCGAGACCCAGAGCGGCAGCTACACCACTCTGCGCTTCACAAACAGCTTCCTGGATTCTCTTGCAAACGGCAGCTACTACTTCTTCTACGTGCTGGATAACAACAACACCCGCGTCTGCATGAACTCCGGCAGTTCCGCCCTGCGCATCAGCGGCAGCGGCAGCCCCGTGGTACCGCCCACGATTGACGACTATATGGTCGACTACATCAGCGGCATCGACAGCTGGTACTCCGGCGATGCAATGCTCGGCTTCAGGATCCAGCCCACTCTCGGCAAGAACGGCGGCATCGCGGTCGATGGCTACCAGGTTCCCGGTGAGGACTACGTTAACAAGGGCACCGGCCTCATCTACCTCGGTACTGCTTATCTTGGAAACCTCAAGACCGGCTGGCACACCCTGACCGTGTACTACGACACGATGTTCCAGAACCCGAACAGGTCCATCCAGTTCTATGTCGGCCCGTCTCTCAAGGCCGTTGATACCGACAAGCACGTTATCAACAGCAGCAAGGATCTCAAGTTCGTCTGCTCCGACACCATCGACCCGAAGAACGTCAGAGTCGGCTCCGGCAACGGCTGGCTTGAAGAGGGCAACCAGTTCACCATCAGCGGCAACGGCAGGTACATCACCCTCAAGGCGAAGTTCCTCAATGCCCGCACCGCAGGCGAGACCTACACCCTCAATGTCAAGACCACCAGCGGCGAGTGGACCAGCTGCAACTTCCGCATCCTGACCACCGCACAGGCGGCCTCCAGCCCGAGAACCGGCGATAACAGCAACATCGGCCTGTGGCTCGTGTTCATGGCAGTCTCCGGCGGCGCTGTCGCAGTCGCTCTGCCTAAGCTCAAGAAGGGCAAGGACTGATCTCCGCACAGACGGAAGATAAATTGATGCAATAACCAATAATGAATCAAAGCTCCCGGTGAAAGCCGGGAGCTTTGAAATTATTAACAAAACAGTAATTTATAATGTGTTGCAATATCAGGTCCTATGAAGTATAATACCAGCGCACCAAAGGGGAGGACATCTCCGGAAGTGCTGAAAATACAAAGGAGAAGATAGAATGAAGAAGTCATTTGCAATAGTTCTGCTGCTGGCCATGGTGCTGAGCCTTGCCGCCTGCGGTGAAGCCGCCCCAGCGGCTACCCCGGAGCCGACTGCCGAACCTACCCCTGCGCCCGAAATTCTCGCCGCCGAGGCGGAAGAGCTGTTTTATAAGGCCGATTACACCGGTGCATTCGAGAAGCTTGACGCGCTTGAGACCAGCGGCATCACCTCCGTGCAGGAGCTGCTCGGCACGAGCTATTACTACGGGCTCGGCGTTGAAGTCGACAGTGGTGAAGCTGTGTCTCAGCTGACCAAGGCCGCCGATCAGGGCGATGCGATAGCTATGTACCTGCTGGGCAATGCCTACGCAAGCGGCACCGGCGCATCGAGGGATGAGGCAAAGGCCAAGGAAATGTACGCCAAGTTCATTGCCGTCGGCGAGGCCGACAGCGGCGAGAACGCAAAATCCGGCCGCATTCAGGCCTACCTTGCCGACTGCTATGCCTACGGCAAGGGTACTGAGAAGGACGTTGACAAGGCTGCTGCCGCCGCCGAGAAGGCTGCGTCCGCTGACCTTACCGTGTTTGACATGGTGAAGCTTGCCGACAGCTATGTTGAGGGAGTCTTTACCAAGACCGACGATACTGCCGCCGCCGAAGAGACTGCTGCCGAAGTCACCGCTGAAGGCGAGACCGAGACGGAGACCCCGGTGATCCCCGCTGCCGCAGAGGAGCTTTACTCTAAGGCTCTTGACGGTATAAAGACCCTTGCCGATGCCGGCAACGTGAAGGCTAAGAAGGCTCTCGGCGATTATTATTTCGGCGGCTATGCCGGTGTTGCACAGGACTACACCAAGGCGCTTGAGCTCTACACCGAAGCCGGTGAAAAGGGCGACGCTGACGCACAGGCTCAGGTTGGCTATATCTACCAGTACGGCTGCGGCCTTGATCCCGACTATGAGAAGGCTATGGAGTGGAACAACAGAGCTGCCCAGCAGGGCAACGCTCAGGGGCAGGCTCAGATAGGCTGGCTGTATCAGCAGGGGCTCGGCGTGACGCAGAACCTTGATGAAGCCGGCAGGTGGTACACCAGAGCCGCCGACCAGGGCAACACATGGGCAGAGGCACGTCTTGCCGAGACAGAGGCCACCAATCCTCAGGATCTGTTTGAAGCCCACGCGTAATATTTGATTTCAATTAAAAAATGGCAGTCGTCCTTTTGGGCGGCTGCCAATTTTTGTTGTGATGGAGCAGATAAAAGCTCCCCTATTCCGCGGAGCCTTGCAGAATAGGGGAGTAGTTTAAGTGATTTACCGGCAGATGAGTTCGCCGTTTTCGACGTCGACGGTGAGCGTCGCACCGGCGGCGATGTCTCCAGAGAGGATGCGGCGGGCAATCAGCGTCTCTACGCTGCTTTGCAGGTAGCGGCGGAGCGGACGCGCGCCGTAGAGCGGATCATAGCCGCGCTCAATGATGAGCGCCTTTGCGGCGTCCGAGATCTCGAGCTTGAGGCTCTTGTCGGCAAGCCTGGCGCGCAGACCCTCGACCATGATGTCGATGATGCCGTTGAGGTTATCCTTCGTGAGCGGACGGAACATGATGATCTCATCCAGACGGTTCAGAAACTCCGGGCGGAACGAGCGGTGAAGCTCGCCCATGACGGACTCCTGCGCAGAGGCGGAGATGCTGCCGTCGGGCTCGATGCCTTCGAGCAGGTACTGGCTGCCGAGGTTCGAGGTGAGGATGATTATCGTGTTCTTGAAGTCGACTGTGCGGCCCTGAGAGTCGGTTATGCGGCCGTCATCAAGGATCTGCAGCAGAATGTTGAACACGTCCGGGTGTGCCTTTTCAATCTCGTCAAACAGCACCACGCTGTATGGTCTGCGCCGCACGGCCTCGGTGAGCTGGCCGCCCTCGTCGTAGCCGACGTATCCGGGAGGCGCGCCGATAAGACGCGAGACGGAGAACTTCTCCATGTACTCGGTCATATCGATACGCACGATGTTGTGCTCGTCGTCAAACAGGCACTCGGCAAGGGACTTCGCAAGCTCTGTCTTGCCGACACCCGTGGGGCCGAGGAACAGGAACGAGCCTATCGGGCGGTTCGGGTCGGCGATACAGGCGCGGGAGCGGAGTATCGCTTCTGTCACTTTCTGCACAGCCTCGTCCTGACCGACGACACGCTTATGCAGGAAATCGTCAAGATGCAGTATCTTCTCGCGCTCGCCCTCCATGAGTTTCGCTACGGGGATGCCCGTCCACTTGGAGACGATGGAGGATATCTCCTCCTCGGTCACGGTGTCGTGCACCATGCTGCTGGCCTTGCGCTCCTCCGAGCGCTTCTCGGCCTCGGCGAGCTTCTTTTCAAGCGCCGGCAGGTCGGAGTATTTGAGCCTTGCGGCGGTCTCGTACTCGTAGCGCATCTGCGCATTTTCGATGTCGGCGTGCATCTTTTCAATTTCGGCCTTGATTTTCTTGACCTCGTCGACGCTGCTCTTCTCGCTCTCCCAGCGTGACTTCATCTCATTGAATTTGTCCTTGAGGTTTGCGAGCTCCTCTCGCAGCTTGACGAGACGGTCCTTACTGAGCTGGTCGTCCTCCTTCTTCAGAGCCATCTCTTCAATCTCCAGCTGCATGATCTTGCGGCGGATATCGTCAAGCTCCGACGGCATGGAATCTATCTCCGTGCGTATCAGCGCGCAGGCCTCATCGACAAGGTCGATGGCCTTATCGGGCAGGAAACGGTCGGTAATGTAGCGGTTCGACAGCGTCGCCGCGGCGACAAGCGCGTTATCATGGATGCGCACGCCATGGTAGACCTCGTAGCGCTCCTTGAGCCCACGGAGGATGGATATCGTGTCCTCGACCGTCGGCTCATTCACCATGACCGGCTGGAAACGACGTTCCAGTGCGGCGTCCTTCTCGATGTACTTGCGGTACTCATCAAGTGTGGTCGCGCCGATGCAGTGCAGCTCGCCGCGCGCCAGCATAGGCTTGAGAAGGTTGCCCGCGTCCATGCTGCCCTCGGTCTTGCCAGCGCCGACTATTGTGTGCAGCTCATCGATGAAGAGGATGATTCCGCCCTCGCTCTTGCGTATCTCTTCGAGCACAGCCTTGAGCCGTTCCTCAAATTCGCCGCGGTACTTCGCGCCAGCGATAAGCGCGCCCATGTCAAGGGAGAAGATCGTCTTGTCCTTCAGTCCCTCGGGCACATCGCCGCGGACGATACGCTGCGCGAGCCCCTCGGCGATGGCGGTCTTGCCGACGCCCGGTTCGCCTATCAGCACGGGGTTGTTCTTCGTCTTGCGGGAGAGTATGCGGATAACATTTCTTATCTCGGTATCACGCCCGATAACGGGGTCAAGCTCGTTTTCACGTGCGCGCTTTACAAGGTCGGTGCCATATTTGTTGAGCGCGTCATAGGTGCTCTCGGGGTTATCGCCGGTGACGGGCGCGGTCTTTACCTTGCTCAGCTCTGTGGTGAAGGCGTTCTTCGTGATGCCGTGGGCGGAGAAGATGCGCTTTATCGCCGGTGTCGGCGCGGCAAAGATACCGATCATCAGGTGCTCGACGGACATGTATTCATCGCCCATCGACTTCGCGGCCTTCTC
>CAKTPC010000074.1 GCA_934590505.1 uncultured Oscillospiraceae bacterium | reverse complement strand
GGCTTCACGGCCTTTTCCGTCAAGCCCCTGAGACTGGCAAGTATATTCGGCGCGCTTACCGCGTTCGCCGGGTTTATTTATACTATCGTAATTATAATCAAGCACTTCATTTACAGCGATATCCCCATGGGCTGGAGCTCCACGATGGCTCTCCAGCTTATCCTCGGCGGCGTGATCCTGCTGGTTCTCGGTCTTGTCGGCGAGTATATCGGGCGCATCTATATGTGCATCAACGCCGCTCCGCAGTATGTGGAGCGCAGCGTGATACGCCGCGGGGACGGCGAATAAAGCCGGAGAGCACGCATGGATAACAAAGATTCGATTTTGATACTCGGTGCCGGGATCTATCAGGTCCCGCTGATAAAGAAGGCTCAGGAGATGGGGCTGCGCGCGATAGTCACGAGCATCCCCGGCAATTATCCGGGCTTTGCCGCCGCCGACAAGGTCTATTACGCGAACACCACCGACAGAGAAGCGGTGCTCGATATCGCCCGCTCCGAGCACGTCACCGCAGTTACCACGACCGGTACCGACGTTGCCGTCTCCTCCATCGGGTATGTCTGCCGCGAGCTTGGTCTGTGCGGGATAAGCGAACACGCCGCGCGCGTGCTCACCGATAAGGCGCTCATGAAGGAAGCCTTTGTAAAGGGCGGCGTAACAACTGCGGAGTTCCGCCGAGCGGAAAGCTATGATGAAGCCATTGCCGCAGCCGAGGAGCTTGGCCTGCCGGTCATGCTCAAGATCGTCGACAAATCCGGCAGCAGAGGGATAACCAAAATAAACGACCTGTCCCGCATGCGCGAGGCGTATGATTACGCCCTCGCCGCGACGGATGCCGATCACATGGTCGTCGAGCGCTTTGTAGACGGCAGGGAAGTCGGCATTGACGCCTTAGTGCAGAACGGCAGGCTCCTGCTGATGCTGCCCCATGAGAAATATGTCTATCACTCCGGTCACACCGGTATTCCCATCGGCCATTTCTGTCCGATGGAGGTCTCCCCGCGCCTGCATGAGAATATGCTGTGCGAGACGGAGAAAATAATTCGCGCCGCAGGTATGGATAACTGCGCGATAAATATTGATGCGATGATCCTCCCCGATGAGAGCGTCAGCATAATCGAAGCCGCCGGGCGCTGCGGCGCGACCGGCATCCCCGAGGTCATCAGCGGCTACACCGGGCGCGACTATTACGCCTGCATCATCGACACCGCCCTCGGCCGCCCGATAGCGCCCTTTGACCTGACACACGGCACGCCGACTGCCTCACAGCTTCTCTACACCGAGCGCTCCGGTATTCTCCGCGAGATACGCTACCGCTTCGCCGGGCGCGAATATGTGAACGAAAACGCCGTCGTCCCCGGAAAAGGCAAGGTCGAGCTGAGCTTCGCCCCGGGCGACGATATTGATGCTTTCCGCAACGGCACGGACAGGATCGGTCAGGCGATCTTCCAGGCCGCGTCGAACGATGAGCTTCAGGCCGCGGTCAGGGCTTTCAGGGAAAGTCTCCGCGTGGAGGTCTGCCAATGAGATTCGACGAGCTTGCCACACCATGCTATATAATCAACGACGAAGAGTACACTCAAAATATCACGAGCTTTAGGGCGGAGTTTGAAAGCCGCTGGAACGGGCGCGTGCTCTTCGGCTATTCTGTTAAAACCAACAACTTCCCATATATGCTGAAAGCCGCGCTCGCGCAAGGCTTTTATGCCGAGGCCGTCTCCCCGGATGAGTACGCCTTCGCGCTGCGCTGCGGCTGCAGGGAGGATAACATCATCTACAACGGCCCGCAGAAGCGGGAAACCGTCATTTCTGCTTGCGCTGCCGGAAGCATAGTGAACCTCGATAATCTTGAGGAAGTCGAACTCGTCTGCGCCGCATTCCGGGAGAGCGAGCAAAGAAGCGCCGTCGGGCTGCGCGTGAACTATGACATTGAGCGCGACTGCCCCGGCGAGACCACCTGCGCCGGCATCCCGGGCCGCTTCGGCATCTGCCTTGAGAACGGGGACTTTGAAAAGGCGCTCTCCATGCTGCGCGGCAGCGGCATCGCGCTTGCCGGGCTGCACCTGCACCAGAGCAGCAGGACGAGGAGTCTCGCGATCTATCGCAGCATCGCCGGTAAAGCGGTGCAGATAGGCCGGGAGTTTGGCCTGTCAGAGCTTAAATATGTCGACATCGGCGGCGGCTTCTTCGGCGGGAGCTTCTTCCCGGGAAAGCCCACCTATGCCGAGTATGCCGAGACCGTGTGCGCCGCTCTGCGCGAGTTTTACTCTCCAGAAAAAACAACTCTCATCCTCGAGCCGGGCGCGGCTATCCTCGCAACGTCGATGGATTATCTCACGAGCGTCCTCAACATCCGTGAGGTCAGAGGCCACCGGATCGTGACAGTGGACGGCAGCGTTGTCCACATCAACCCCTTCATGAACCCGCACCCCACGCCGTTTACGATGATAAATCCCGGCGCGGAGAGCACGGAGGCGCAGATAATCGGCGGCAGCACCTGCATGGAGCTTGACCGCTTCTATCCGCGTGATATGAAAAACCTTACGCAGCATGACAGCAAATTTCTGTTCCACTGCTGCGGCGCGTATATGTCGACGCATAACAGCAGCTTCATAAACGCTGCGCCCAATATCTATCTCAAGCGCGGCGAGGAGTATACACTTCTGCGCCAAAAAAGCATCGACAGTCTGTTTCCCAAAGAATCTGAAATATAGAGGAACAATGTCTTGAAAAAGAGTATCTCTCTGCGTTATATTGTGCTGCTCCAAGCGGCGGTGATACTGTACACCTGCACCGATATCGCCGCAAAGCTTGCCAGCCGCTATCCGTTTCTGTCCATGGGCTTTGTGCTCTGCTACGGCATCGAAATTCTTATTCTCGGCGCCTACGCTATATGCTGGCAGCAGATAATAAAGAAGGTCGACATCTCCGTTGCCTACTCTAACCGCGCCTCGGCCATCTTCTGGTCGACGCTGTGGGCAGCCGCAGTGTTCCATGAGCACATCTCGGTTCAGAATATTATCGGCATCATCGTCATTTTTGCCGGGATATGGATGGTGAACAGAGATGCTTGAACATTGGATCGCGCTCTTCGGCGCTGTGCTGCTCTCGTCCGTTTCGCAGATGCTTCTCAAGAAGTCGGCAAGGAAGGCGCACAAGAGCGTCATTTTCGAATACCTGAACCCATGGGTCATCAGCGGCTATTTTCTGCTCGCCGCCTCGACGATCTGCGTGATCTTCGCTTTCAAGGGCGTCGACTTCAAGAACGGCCCCGTGATAGAATCGCTGGGCTTCCCGCTGGTGATGATCCTCGGCCGGATATTTTACGGTGAAAAGCTTACGAAAAACAAGCTTATCGGCATGGGGCTGATAATGCTCGGCGTCGTGATATACTATATATAAAAGAAACAGAGTGAGATAAATGAGCAAAGTTTCCTTTGTCATCCCGTGCTACCGCTCGGCAAAGACGATCGGCGGCGTTGTAAACGAGATAGAGAACACAATGGCGCAGCTTGCCTACGAGTATGAGATCCTCCTTGTGAACGACTCCTCACCGGACGATACCTTCGCGGTCATTTCCGCGCTCGCCGAAGCGGACGGGCACATCACCGCGGTCGACCTTGCGAAGAACTTCGGTCAGCATGCGGCGCTGATGTGCGGTATAAGGCACAGCAGCGGGGATATCCTCGTCTGCCTTGACGACGACGGTCAGACCCCGGCGGACGAGGTCGGCAAGCTGCTTGAGAAAATCGAGGCGGGCTATGACGTCGTCTACGCCTCATATGACCATAAGCAGCATTCGGGCTTCCGCAACTTCGGCAGCCGCGTGAACGCCTGGATGACGGAGATCATGCTCGGCAAGCCCCGTGAGCTGAGTCTTACGAGCTATTTTGCCGCGAAGCGCTTCATCGCCGATGAAATGCTCCGCTATGAAAACTGCTTCCCCTATGTCATGGGGCTCGTGCTGCGCAGCACGAAGAATATCTGCAACGTCCCCGTCAACCACCGCAGCCGCGAGCAGGGTCAGTCCGGCTACACTCTCGGCAAGCTCCTGGCGCTGTGGATGAACGGCTTCACCTCGTTCTCGATAAAGCCCCTGCGCATTGCGACCTACTTTGGCGCGTTCACAGCGCTTGCCGGCTTCATCTATGCGCTCGTCATCATCATCCGGCACTTTGCCGTCGGCATGGCGCCGCTCGGCTGGAGCTCCACCACAGCGCTGCTGCTCATCCTCGGCGGTGTGATTCTGCTGGTGCTCGGCCTCATCGGCGAATATATCGGGCGCATCTTCATGTGCGTCAACTCCTCCCCGCAGTATGTGGAGCGCAGCGTTGTAAAGCGTGAAAAAGTGCTTTAACGCGGCAGTCAAATTTCGTTTTATTAACAGTTTGTTCTTTTTCTCTTCCCTTGTTTCGACAATATTTTCTTTTCCTTGGTGTTAAGATTGTGCTAATAAGAATGGTGGACGTTCTTATTAAGACACAGCCATAGAAAGGGAAAGAAGATATGAAATTTGACATTGCAGCGGCGGAACGGGCGCTTGAGCTCGTTGCACAGAACAACGGCGTGACCGTAGAAGAAGTAAGAGAAGAGATCGCCGCAGCGATAAGCCTTGTCGCCGCGCAGACGGCAGACAGCGACCGCAGCGGCACTCCCCCCTCCCCGGAAAGCCTGATAGCATACGCAGCAGAAGAAACAGTAACCCGGATCATGCAGCTTGCATGATCCGGGCTTTTACGTCAAAGAACCATACTATCAATTGACAAGGACACATACGGTTTTGACGGGCAGAAAAACGCCCATGCGGCTTCAAAGCCCTTGCCAATACACAAAGTATTGCCTGCGGGCTTTTCATTGCCTGAACGCATTTCTGCTCCGGCAAAACTGCTCGCACCTGACAGTAATGGATTTTCGAGCGATTTTTGGTTTTTGAGACGCAGACGGGCTGTCGCCCGTCAAGGCGAAAAGGACAAAAAGCACCGGAAAGACACACTGTCAGGCGTGTGTGCTCTTGTCAATTGATAGTAGGTTCTTCAGCGAATAAGTCTGCGAGGCGTTTGGGTCTGGACACTGGATATACTGTTTATATGATTCGGTGTTTTATCTCACGCCGGCGGCGGAAAAAACGCTCTGCGCTGCGGCAAAGGCAGCGTCGCTCCAAGGATATGCGCAGTCGGTGCTGCCGGATTCATCGAGCAGCTCCTGCGCATTGTCCTGCGTGAGTGACTCACAGCTTGAAGCGACAAGATCCATGCACTCGCCGAACAGAGAAAGCTTGTCCTCCGTCGCAGCGCTCTTCCATGTCTCGACCGCCGCGGCTATACCGTCGGCATCAAGCGGCGTCTCCGCTGCCCAGTCGAGCAGCATCGCCGCGCATTTTATGCCTCTGAGCGAGCAGCCGGAGGAACCGGGCTGAACATCGTTCACCGCATAGTCGAGCACGGTGCCGAGAGCATCAGCGGACTCCGTGGACGCAGCCGTATCGGCTGTGCTCACCGGTGTTTCAACTGCCGGTGCAGCAGTCTCAGCCGCGGGGGTCGGGTCAATGTACACGACCTCGCCCGTGCCCTCTCCGCCGCAGGCGCACAGTGCGAGCGCCATTGCGAGAATCAGAATAAAAGCAAATGTTTTTTTCATTTTAATACCTCCTCGGGGGATACGTGCCGCGGACCCTCCGCGGCTGGTTCAGTGATACCACCGGCACACGGAAAAATCAATATAATTTTTATTAAGAAACCGTCTGCCGTTTGTAAACAAACCTCTTGTCGGATCACACAAAAATCTCCCGTTGCCTTTGGACAGGTTCTACATTTTATGAGATTCTGAAAATATGCTTGCAATTTCCCTGCGCAGCCCTTATAATGACCAACGAAAAGATTTTTAAGCTCGGTACAGAGAGACCGGCAAAATCGCTTATAGCTTACGGGTGTACTGCGCCTGTGCTTTTGTGTGTCTTGCCGGAAGTCGGTAAGGCATTTATTTTTTGTCGGAAGGGGATACACCCATGAGACAGAAGGCTCAGATAATGGACGAGGCCGCTCTCGGCAGAGCGCTGATGCGCATATCCCATGAGATCACCGAGAAAAACCGCGGGGTAGATAACGTCGTCCTCGTCGGGATACGCCGCCGCGGTGAGCCGATCGCATGCCGCATACGCGATAATATCAAGAAAATCGAGAGCGTCGAGCCGCCCTGCGGGAGCATCGACATCGGTTTCTACCGGGACGATCTCTCAACGCTTGCCGAAAGCCCGGTCATCCGCAAAGCGGAGCTGCCCTTCGATGTGAATGACAAGGATGTTGTGCTCTGCGACGATGTGCTCTACACCGGGCGCACGGCCAGAGCCGCCATCGAGGCGGTGTTCAGCTGCGGCCGTCCGCGTACGATACAGTTCGCGGTGCTGGTCGACAGGGGACACCGGGAGCTGCCCATCCGCGCCGACTATGTCGGCAAGAACATTCCCACCTCGCACAGCGAGCTTATTGAGGTGCGTCTGCCGGAGTTCGACGGCGAGACGGGCGTGTACCTCATGGCGATCGGCGATAACTGATTCAATACGGTAACACGCGGCTATGCCGCTGGTTATAAATTCAATTAAATAATCTACAGAGAGAGGTAAATTGAATGAAAGACAAGAAAACCATTGACGGCCCCATTTTTGATGCGCGCGAGCTTGGCACTCCGCGCATGCTCATCCTCGGTCTCCAGCATATGTTCGCCATGTTCGGCGCAACTGTGCTCGTCCCCGCACTGACCGGACTTGACGTTGCCACCACGCTGCTGTTTGCCGGGCTCGGCACACTGCTGTTCCACCTTATCACCAAGGGCGAAGTTCCCGCCTTCCTCGGCTCCTCCTTCGCTTACCTCGCCGGTTACTGGGCCATCGCTCCCAACGGCGAAGCCGATCTGCTGCCCTATGCCTGCTTCGGCGTTGCGGTCTCCGGCCTTATGTATGTCATCCTCGCGGCGGTAATCAAGAGCGTCGGCGTGAAGAGGGTCATGCGCTTCTTCCCTCCGATCGTCACCGGCCCCATCATCATCGCTATCGGCCTGATCCTCTCCTCCTCCGCTATCAATAACTGCGAAGCCAACTGGCTCGTCGCTGTCGTCGCAATAGTCGTGGTCATCGCATGCAACATGTGGGGCAAGGGCATGGTCAAGATCATCCCCATCCTCATCGGCGTGCTCACCTCATACGTTGTCTCCATGATAGTCGACCCCGCTTCCCGCGCTGTCGTTGCGCAGAAGGTCAGCGAGGCGGCATGGATCGGCATCCCCATCCACAAGGAAGCCACCGTCATCGGCCTGTTTTCCAACAACTTTGACTCCGGCATGCTCGTCACCGCCTGCGTTACAATCGTCCCCCTCGCCATTGCAACCATGATGGAGCACGTCGGCGATATCTGCGCCATCTCCTCCACAGTTGGCAAGAACTACCTCGTTGAGCCCGGCCTGAACCGCACCCTCATGGGCGACGGCCTTGCGACCACCCTCGCATCTCTCTTCGGCGCACCCGCAAACACCACCTACGGCGAGAACACCGGCGTCCTCGCTCTCTCCAAGGTCTATGACCCGCGCGTCATCCGCCTCGCCGCTCTCTTCGCAATAATCCTCAGCTTCTGCCCGAAGTTCGCAGCCCTCGTCACCGCAATGCCCACCGCCACTATCGGCGGCGTGTCCATGATCCTCTACGGTATGATCTCCGCCGTCGGCGTGCGCAACGTCGTTGAAAACCGCGTCGACTTCACCAACACCCGCAACGTCATCATCGCGGCGCTCATCCTCGTGCTCGCGCTCGGCATCTCCAACAGCACTGCCGGCGCCGTGCACATCGGCTCGGTCAGCCTCTCCGGTCTCGCCGTCGCGTCCCTCGTCGGCATCCTTGTCAACGCCATCCTCCCCGGCAAGGACTACGAGTTCGGCGTCGACATCCAGGGCGACACCTCCGTTAACTTCAAGGTCTGATAAATATAAAAATAGCAGTGCGCGCTGTGAAATGCAGCGCGCACTTAATTTTAATACGTCCCGCAGGGACGCCGCTATTTCCTTCCCGCAAGCTTCCCCGGGCTCGTGCCGAAGCTCTCACGGAAGGCACGGTGGAACGCGGAGTAATCCGCAAAGCCGCTCTCAGAAGCAGCCTTGCCCGCGCTCACGCCCTCGCGGATGAGCCGCGCGGCGTTCATGAGCCGTTTCTGCCGTATATACGCGTGCACCGTGCTGCCGGTCTGCACCTTGAACAGGCGCATGAAATGATACCGGCTGAGAAACACCCGCTCGGCAAGTGCGTCCACAGTCAGCTCCCTGCGGAAATTCTCGTTTATGTAGGACAGCGCCTGCTGTATCTTCGCGTCGCACGCGGACTGTCCGGCGCGCGGCGCCTCCGCCTCGGCAAGCCGACTTATCTGTATGAGCAGCTGGATAATGAACGTCTCGCGCAGCGTCTGCGCACCGAAAAGCTCATCCCCGGCGGCGCGCTCGTATGCCGCGATAGCCGCCTTGAGCGCTTCAATCTGCTCAGCGTTCGGCGTCAGCAGATGGCGCGAGCGCTTGTCGGCAAGCTCAAAGCTGTCAAACAGTCCCGCCCCGGGCATGCTGCGCTCAAAATGTCCGCGGTCGAGATAGATTATTATCCGCTCATACGGTACGCTCTTGTCGATCTCGGCCTTGTGTATAGTGTGGTGCCCGACGAGCAGCACATCCCATGGGTGCAGCTCGTAGCTGCTGCTCTCGACGCGGTAATCCACCTTGCCGGAAATAAGGATAATGAGCTTGTCAAACTCGTGAAAATGGAAGTCCAGCTCCTGCCCGGCAGTGTCCTTGAGATGGAAATAATGATAGCTCTCGCGCAGATATCCGGCTCTGTTTATTGCAGTTTCCACAGCACTCACCTCTGTTAAATATTATACAGCACTTTTTGCAATGTTTCAAGCACGTGATACAATTTACTTTGCAAATCGAGCGAATATAATATACCACATAATTTTGTAAAGGGGTGTCAGCCATGAACAAATCAGAATCCTTCTTCAAGCGCTATTGGTTCATAATCTCCATGCTCGTCGGCATTGTCGCCGGCTGCATCGTCGGCGCGGTATGGCCGGGAGCGACCTCTCTTGAGCCGCTGGGCACGGTGTTCATAAACATGATGTTCTGCGTCGTGGTGCCGATGGTGTTCTGCTCCATCTCCTCCGCCATCGCGAACATGGGCAGCGCAAAGCGTGCGGGCAAGGTGCTCGGCGTCACGGTCGCGGTGTTTGCCGTCACGGCAACGATCGCCGCAGTGCTGATGTACATAGTCGTGCGTATATTCCCGCTTGTTCAGGGCACCTACGCTGTCTCTGAGGGCGAAATAGGCTCGACGCTCGGCGTTGCTGATATGATAATCAACTTTTTCACCAAGCCCGACTTTGCGGAGCTGCTCAGCCGCAGGGCTATCCTGCCCCTGATCGTTGCGGCGATAATCTTCGGCTTCGGCATCCAGATGGCCGGCGGCCCCGCGACCAAGACCGCGCAGCTGCTTGAGGACATCACCAACTGCATCATGAAAACCGTCAAGATCATCACCTACTATGCGCCTATCGGCTTCTTCGGTTTCTTCGCATACCTCGTCGCAAGCTACGGCCCCTCCCTCATCGGTGACTACAGCCGCACCCTCATCATCTACTATATCATGTGCTTTGTGTATATGCTTGTCTCCTCCCCGATATACGCCCGCTTCGGCGGCGGCAAGGGCGCTGCCAAGGTCATGTTCAAGCACCTGTTCGCCCCGGCCATGACGGCCTTCGGCACCTGCTCCTCCGTCGCTACCATCCCGACCAATATGGAGGCCGCTGACGACACCGGCATCTCCAGCGACGTGCGCGACATCGTCCTGCCCATGGGCGCGACGATGCACATGGACGGCTCCGCGATGAGCGCGATAGTCAAGGTCGCGTTCCTGTTCGGCATCTTCGGTCAGGACTTCGGCACATGGCAGGCGATACTCGCGATAATCGTTGCGGTGTTCTCCTCGGTCGCAATGTCCGGCATTCCCGGCGGCGGCGGTACGGGCGAGCT
>CAKTPC010000073.1 GCA_934590505.1 uncultured Oscillospiraceae bacterium | reverse complement strand
GCCCTGTTCACCGAGTACGACATGTCCGCCACCTTTGCCTCGTCCTACGGCACGAGCTACGCGATGGTCATCCAGTCTATGTGCGCCGAGGAGGGGCTGTATGGCTACAATGTAAACGCCTCCGGCCGCCGCTGCGCATCCACCGTGTTCATCATGATCGTCAGCGGCCTGATACTCTATCTGGTCTACGGCGTCGGAGCGCGCGACCTCGGCGAGCGACTCGAAGCGCGCGCAAAGTGGCGCAGGCGCTTTGATAAAATCGGTGCGGTATTCCATAAAAAAGAGAAAGCAGAGAGCGTATGATAAAAAATATCGTTTTCGACATGGGGCATGTGCTCATGTACTTCAGCCCCAAAGTGTACATTTCCCGCCTCGGCTATACCGGCGAGGACGCGGAACTCTTGGAGCGCGAGGTATATCGCAGCGCCGACTGGGTGGCGACGGATCACGGAACCATGCTGCCCGAGGAGGGCGCGGCGGCGATGTGCCGCCGTCTGCCGGAGTGGCTCCACGCCGCGGCGTATGAGCTCACCTGCCGCTGGTGGCAGGGAGAGTTCATGCCCGTGCCCGGAATGGCGGAGCTTGTACGGGAGCTGCGTGCTCTCGGATATGGGATATATCTGCTGTCAAACGCGTCCTCGGCGCTGAACCTGTACTTTGAGCGCATACCCGGCTCAGAGTGCTTTGACGGAAAGCTCGTCTCGGCGGATGTGAAGCTGATGAAGCCGTTTCCCGAGATATACGAGCTGCTGTATTCCCGCTTTGAGCTGGACCCGGCGGAGTGCTGGTTTATTGACGACAATGCCGCCAACATCGAGAGCGCGCGCATGACCGGCATGAACGGCAGTGTGTTCTATGACGATGTTGCCCGCCTGCGCAGCGAGCTGCGTGAGCAGGGAATACCGGTAAAGGAAGTATAAAATCTATGCTGAATAAATTTTGCAGCCTCTCCCAAATGGGGGAGGCTGTCTGGATAAGCGACGTAAGAGCTGCATTTGACGCGGATAAGACCGCGAGGCCGCTGACGCTGCGCCTTACATGCCTTGACGGCAGCGTGCGCGGCTATGACTGCCCAGTGCCGCATTGGAGCAATGTACAGGAGCGCAATTTCATCAGAGACTATCTCACCGCACGTATCTTCAACGTACTCTCCTGCTGGAGCGGCAGGGAGCTGACGGTGTATTTCGACACGAGTGACGCCGAATTAGCTGCACTAGTTAAAGAGTGCATTGCGGCGTTCGGCAGTGTGCCGGGGCTCAAAAAGGTGCTGAATGTCGCCATGCGGCTCTGCCGCAGCACGGGCAATGCGCCATTTGAAATGAGGACCGGCGACATCGCTGCCACGCCAGAACTGAAAAGCGCAGCCGCGAAAACCGCCGGGCAGCTCGGCGGCAGGCTGCGCTCGGCGGTGGACGGCTGTACGCGCGGCGCATACTGCGGCATGGACGTCGGCGGGACGGATATAAAGCTTGCCGCATCGCTCGATGGCAGACTTATCGCCGTGAAGGAATATGACTGGAACCCCGCGGCGAGCACGACTGCCGAGGGCATTACCGAGCCGATGCTGCGGCTCATAAGGCTCATGCGCGCCTGCGTGATCGCTGACGGTATGCCCCATGATGCGGAATGCGTGAAGCTGCTTGCGTCGGCGCTGCGTAAGGATGCGGCAGCCGCGGAAATGGATGCGGCAATAATCGCCTGTGAAGATGCCGCAGCGAAACTGCCGCTGTTTTCGGGCATAGGGCTGAGCTTCCCGGACGTCGTTATCAACGACCGTATCCTCGGCGGCGAGACGCCCAAGACAAAGGGCATGCGCGAGAACACAGCGCTCGACTATGAGACGGAGTTTGCAAAGCTTGCTGCCGTCGGCGAGAACATGGCGCACTACTGCAAGGACGGCGTCAGGGTGCGGATAATCAACGACGGCCCCATGGCGGCCTTCAGCGCCGCAGCGGAGCTTGCGCAGGACGGCGATGCGCAGCTCGGCGAGAGCGGCGTTATCGCCCACTCGCTCGGCACTGACCTCGGCTCCGGCTGGATAAAGGCCGACGGCGAGATACCGGCCATCCCGCTTGAGCTATATGACCTGCTGCTCGACCTCGGCAGCGCTCGGCAGAAGGAGTACGAGCCTGAGGATCTGCGCTCGGTGCGCAATGAAAACTCCGGGCTTGCCGGTGTGCGGCGCTATCTCGGTCAGGCTGCGGCCTACCGCATGGCGCAGCAGCTCGAACCGTCACTGCTCAACGGCTTCACCGAGGAGCACGGGGGCGTGCTCAGCATAATCACCGCGCCCGAGGACATGCGCAAGCCCTGCCTTGAGCATATCATGAACGCGGCGGCGGGCGGCGATGAGGCCGCATGCGAGATATTCCGCCGCGTGGGCGCGAACCTTGCGCAGCTCACAAAGGAGATGGAGTATCTGCTTGACACCGGCACGGACAGGCGCTTCCTGTTCGGGCGCTTTGTGAAGAACGAGAGCTGCTTTAAGCTCATACAGGAGGGCTTTGCAGGCGTCATGCCGGAGATAAGCCTTGCTGCCGCGGACGACGGCCTTGCCCGCAGCGGACTTATGCGTCAGCTTGCCGCAAGGGAGGATGTGACGGTGGCGCAGTTTGCCCAAGCCGTCAGCGCGATATACTATTCACGGATGTAAAAAAATCCCGGACTGCTGTCCGGGATTTTTAATATTGATTTTATCAATAGATATCGTCAATGACTCTGGAGGGGGGAGCTTCAACGACCTCGGGGTGCTGGAACAGGTAGCGGATCGCCTGAAGGAACTGGGCATAATAGTGCCCGTCGACCGTGCGCTCGTCCATGACGAACTTGCAGTCGACATACTTGTGGTCGACCATGTTACCGTGACGGTCAAGCTCATAAGCGTGACGCTTTGCACCGAAGGCGATGAACACCGGCAGCGTACCGAAGTTATATATATGGTGGAAGATGGGCCCAATGCGCAGAGAGCCAAGGTCGGTGATGATCATCGAGCCGTGGAAGGGGCTTGCCTCGGTCAGGCTCTCGGGGAGCCAGCCGAAATAGTCCATCATGCGGACGATCGCCAGCGCGAAGCGGAGCAGGAAGCGCGGTGCACGGCAGAAAGTCTCGGCAACTGCCTCGGTGTTGTTGTTTTCGTCGGAAGCCTTGATCTCATCGATCTTCTCATTCATCTTGCGGTAGACGTCAAAGATGGTATCGGTCGGTTCAAAGTGGACCTTGATGGTCGTCTCCGTAGCGTCGACGGAAAGGCTGCGCTTGACGGTCATGACAACGGCAATATCGTCCCTTGCATAGATGCGGCGGCCGACGACGAAGCGGTTGATGCCGGGGAGCATGGACACACCGCGGATATATGCCGCGATGATAAAGTGCAGAATGCCGATGCCTTTATAGCCCTGAACGCGGAGCTGACGCAGGCGGCGGTCAACATCGGAGACCTCGAAGCTCTCCTCATACTGGTTGGAGGCGTCATTGCGCGTGGGCATGATATAGGGGATGAATTTGGAGAAAGCGGGAAGGGAACGGAGGAGCCGGCCTTCCTTCCTGTCGCCGAAGCGGCGCTTATATGTACTCATATCAGATCCAGCCTTTGCTTTTAATTTTTTAAGCTTTTTGTATTATACTATCAATCCGACGTTATTACAAGTACAATCTTGACTAAATGTCTGAAAATTCACGCGATATGCCGCCGAATCGGCTTGAAAACGGGGGTGCGCTGTGCTAATATTTCAGTCAAATTAAAGAAACGAAAAGAGGTATGCGGCATGGACAGCTGCCATGTGAGAATTGCAAGACCAGAGGACGCGGAGAAGCTGCTGGAAATTTATGCGCCCTACGTTGAAAACACGGCCATCACCTTTGAATACGAGGTCCCGTCGACAGAGGAATTCCGTTCGCGTATCGAGCATACGCTCAGCCGTTATCCCTACTTTGTCGCCGAGCGTGACGGTGAGATAATGGGCTATGCCTACGCCTCCGCGTTCAAGGAGCGTGCTGCCTACGCGTGGGCAGTGGAGACGAGCATATACATCCGTGCCGACGCAAAGCATCTAGGTCTAGGCAAGCTTCTGTACAACGCGCTCGAGAGTGCGCTGAAGCTGCAGAACATTACGAACGTCAACGCCTGCATCGCGCACCCGACGGTGCCGGACGAATACCTGACGCTCAACAGCGAACAGTTCCATGAGCACCTCGGCTACAGGGTCGTCGGCAGGTTCACAGGCTGCGCGTATAAGTTTGGCCGCTGGTACGACATGGTCTGGATGGAGAAGCATATCGGTGAACACGCTGCCGAGCCTGCGCCGGTCAGGAGCTTTGACGATATCCGCCCGGAGCTGAAGGAAAAATACGCAATAGAATAAAGAGATCACATCCGCGGTTCGCAATGAGCCGCGGATATTTTTAAGGAAAATCCTGTTGTGATTTTGACAAATACATGTTATGACATTGGCATATACACCAATATGAACAGCGCCGCCCCAAGGACATAGAAAGGAAAACAACTATGAAGAGACGACTGCTCAGCATTCTGCTGCTTATCTGCATGACGCTGACGCTTTTCCCCATACCGGCCTTTGCCGAAAGATGCGTATATCGGCCGCACGTTCGGGGACGGATCCCTCAGCGGCATTATCGGCAGCTATATCAAGCAGCCCGAGCCAGAGATAAAGGCGGCATTAAAGGTCAAGCTCAAGCACACGGAAAATACTTTTGAGGTCTGCTATCGCCTGTTTAACAGCAAAGGCGACACTGAATATGAGGCTGCGGGCGGCGGAGATGAATACCGAGGGAAGATGGGTATACCTGTATGCCAAGAATGTTCCTAAGACATTCGAGATAACGCTTGACCGGGGCGCTCGGCCTGACAGCGTTCGTGTTCAAACGGCGCACAAAGAAAGAACGGTAAAATCAAAACCACCGGTTTGACCGGTGGTTTTGATTTTACCGTATATTACCATTTATTCTCGACCTTTTCGGCAAAGCCGGGGAAATCACGCACCTCTATCACCGTTCCGCCGTCCAGCACGGCCTTGCCGGTGAAGCGGCCGAATACCTGGTGCTGGTCGGACTTGATGAGCTTGACGTCCGTGCAGGCGGCGCGGTCGAGCACCGGGACAAAGTCCATCTCAAAGCGCCCGTCGTCGGAGGTGAATGTCCACGGGGACATGAAGTCCTTTTCATTTCCCGGGATATTGAACTTCACCTGGCTGAGCTTGTGTGCCTTGCCGTTATAGAAGAGCATGTTCTCGCTCGCGGCGGAGCAGTCTCCGAAGCCGTAGCCGATGTTCCAGCCGAACGGCACGCCGTCGACGTGATATGAGGCCGAGCCCCAGTACCATGTGTTGTGATATGTCCACACTCCGCGCCCCCAGTCGAGCACGGCGAAGCTCTCCGACGGGTCAAAGACGTACTTCACGCCGTTATAGCTGACCTCGCCCTCGGCGCGCATACAGTTGATCTTCTGGTTATAGTAGAAGTGGCCGGGCTTATCGAACGGTGTGCAGATGACCATGCTTTCATCGGGTTCGTCGAAGAGCTCGATATGCGCCGTTATCGCACCGCCGGGGCCGAAGTTATCCATGCGCGCATCGAGCACGCGGCGGCCAGGGCCGCCGTGCTTAAAGCTGATGAGGTGCTTTTTCCCGCCGTGCGAAACGTTGCCCGCGGCGGAGGTCTCGGGCATGCGGAGTTTGCCGAGCGGCATGAAGCTCATGGGACTGTTGGTGATCTCCCAGCCGTTTTCAAAGTCCAGCAGGGAGATGGAGTCAAGCCCCATGTAGCCGTTGTCGTCCACGGTGAGGGCGAGGGCGAAGCGGCCGTTGTTGATGAGATAATAATCCCACTCCTTGATGCGGAGCCTGCCGGCCTTTATATCGGCGCGGCGGTAGACGGGGAGGAGCTTCTTTGCGTAGCCGGGCTGGGTGAGGTTTCCGCTGCCGTCGAGCAGCGGGATGCGTTCGGTGATCTCGTGCTGCATTGACTATATCCCTCTCTTCAGTTTCCTTATGTCCTGCCCGACGAAGGGGAGCGCTATGAACTCGCCAGCTATGCGTGAGCATATCTGCGGCGTGTATTTTTTGGTCAGCTCCTCCTCCGGGCAGTTTGTGCTGATTATCATTTTCCGCCCGTTCACAAGGCGAGTGTTTATAAGAGTATAGAGCGCGCTGAGCGACATGGGGGTTATCATCTCCGTACCGAGATCGTCAAGGATCATCAGATCGCAGCTCTCCATGCGGCGCACGCGCAGCGCGGCGGCTTCGCCGTCCTCGGTATCGCGCCCAAACTTTGCGCGCTCATAGCTCTCGAGCGCAGCGGACGCGCTGTCATAGCACACCGAAAAACCCTTCTCGGCTACAACGCGGGCGATGCAGGCCGAGAGGTAGGTTTTTCCAAGACCCGTGCCGCCTTGGAACAGCAGGTTCGAGGAGACGTTCGGGAAGCTTTCGGCATATTTGCGGCAGCGCTCGAACACCAGCGTCATGACCTCGCGCGGCGCGGCCTGCACGGCGGGGTCGTATGAATCCGGATACAGGCGCAGGTCGAACTTTTCAAAGCTCTCGTCCCCGTTCTGCATGAGCGTGCCGAGTTCCTTCGTGAGCTCCCGGTTATACAGCCGCTCAAGGCAGGAGCAGACGCCGCCCTCGTATATGCCGGTGTCCCGGCACTTGGGGCAGGAGTATATCGCGTCGAGATATTCAGGCTCGTGCCTGAGTTCGTTCAGAAGCTCCGCGCGGCGCATCTGGAGCGAGAGGTTCTCGTCCCGCAGCGCGGCGGTCTTGCTCTTGAGCGCAGGATCGCGCGCTATCGTGAGACGGACGAGCTCTGCCATCTGCGCACGCATCTCGCCGTCGATGCGCTGTATCTCCGGGCAGCGGCGATAGACCTCGTCTCTCCGGCGCTGCTGCTCGGAGAGATTGCGCTGCTTTATGTTTTCAAGCTCCGCTCTGGCCTTTGCCAGAAGCTTCCCGTCATAGCGCATGTGAGTTTACCTGCCTTTACATTTTGTCGAGCGCCGCGCGCAGCCGGTCAAGGTCGATGGGCTTGTCCTGGTTCACAGCGCTCTTTACCGCCGCCGGCTTGCGGCGCGGGTCGTTTGCTTCGATCTCTGCTGTGGTGTGCAGCTTTTTCTCGTGCCATGTCTGGAGAATTTTATTCATGTAGCCCCACTTGAGTGCACCCGTGTTCGTGACCGTGCGGTCGTATGCCAGCTCTATCGCGTCGAGCGTAAAGCCCATGTCGAGCCATGAGCTTATGAAGCGCTGCTCCGACGGGGTAAGCGCGCGCCCGCGGATACCGAGGGCCTCGCTTATTTTGCCAATGTCGCCGCGGCGCAGCTGGCTCTTCTGTATATACTCCTCTGCCTGCTCAAGCGTAAATATCTCCATGTGCACCCATGCGTAGGCTTCCTTTTCGATGAAGCGCATCGAGGGCCGCCGACCCTCGCCGCTCGGCGCGCAGGAGATGGACACGCAGTAATTGAGCAGCTCGAGCACGACCTCGGGCGGCAGGGCAAGATAGTCGTATATCCCGAAGAGCCGCTTGAGGTCGGAACTGCTGAGCACGTGCCCAAGCACCTTCTGCGCCTCGGCGACTATCGCGGCAAAAGCGTCGTCCTCCTTGCTGCGGCGGGCGATATCCTCCGCGCGGTACTCCGGCAGCTCCTCCGCGGGCGGGAGCTTGATTTCCTGCTGCTTTTCCGCGCGCGTCTGCTCCGCAGGCACGGCGGGGGAAGGGGCGGGAGCCGTACCGATGAGCCCCATGCGCAGGAGCTTTTCATGCGCGGCTTCTATCTCGCCCATCGTGCGGCAGAGCTCGCGCGCCGCGCCCTCAAGGTCGCCGCCCGTGCGCTGCAGGTATATGTACAGCAGGGCGACATCCCCATCGTGCGCGGCGATGAGCCTGTCAGCCGACGCCTGAGATATAAGATTTTCCGGTGCGCTCTGCTGCATAGTCTGAAGTCCTCTTATAAAATAATTTACGGTGCGGCCATATTATAACATTAAAATTATCTTGTCGCAATAGGGGACTGTGTGCTATAATTACCATGTATCTTAATGCGGTAATATTGAGATACGCCAGAAACATCAGAGGAGCGCAGAGAATGATAGAGCTTCTTTCACCCGCGGGTTCGCCGGAGGCCGTTATCGCCGCCGTGCAGAACGGTGCGGACGCTATATATATGGGGCTTGGCAACTTCAACGCCCGCCGCGGCGCGAAGAACTTCACGGATGAGGAGTTCGAGCGCTCGATGCGCTATTGCCGCATCCGCGGCTGCAAGGTGTATGTCACGCTCAATACCTTGGTCAACGACCGTGAGATCGCACAGGCCGTGGAGAGCGCGCGCCTTGCGTCGGAGCTCGGAGCGGACGGGATCATCATTCAGGATCTCGGCCTTGCCTATGCCATCCGTCAGGCGCTGCCGGATATCCCGCTGCATGCAAGCACGCAGATGAGCATCCATAACCTCGCCGGGGTCGAGGCCGCGGCAGAGATGGGCATGACCCGTGCTGTGCTCGCGCGCGAGCTGAGCCTTGAGCAGATCAAGTTCATCACGCAGCATGCATCTATCGAGACGGAGGTCTTTGTCCACGGCGCGCTCTGCTTCTGCCAGTCCGGCCAGTGCTACATGTCCGCGCTCATAGGCCGCCGCAGCGGCAACCGCGGCATGTGCGCTCAGCCCTGCCGCATGCAGTACAGCCTTGGCGGACGCATGGATGATTATCCCATGTCCCTCAAGGACAACTGCCTTGTCGACAGACTGCGTGAGCTGGAGGACGCGGGCGTCGCCTGCCTCAAGATCGAGGGCAGGATGAAGCGCCCGGAGTACACCGCGATAGTCACGAAGATATATTCAAAGGCACTCAAGGAGCACCGCCAGCCCTCGGCCGAGGAGATGGAGACGCTTGAAAAGGCCTTCTCCCGTCAGGGCTTCACTCAGGGCTACTTCAACGGCGATAAAAAGGACATGTTCGGCCGCCGCGAGGAACCGGATAAAGATACAGAAAAGCTCTTCACCCTTGCCCGCAAGGGCTATTCCGAGGGCGAGCTGCGCCGCGTTCCCGTGCATTTCTATACCGTGGCCGAAAAGGGCATGCCGGTCAAGGCCATCGCCTTTGACGATGACGGCAACCGCGCCGCGGCCATGGGCGGAGTGCCCGAGAAGGCGCGCGGGCAGGGGCTTACCGCCACGTATATTACCGAGCAGATGTTCAAGACCGGCGGTACGCCCTATAACTGCGTCGAGAACCGGGCGCAGGCCGACCCCGGGCTGTACCTGCCGGCGTCGGAGATAAACGACCTGCGCCGCAGACTCGTGACAGAACTGTCGGAGCAGCGCGCAAAGCCGCCGCGCCGCCGCGTCGGGAAGCTGCCGGAGAAGCCGAAGGGCAAGCTGCCGACAGGTGACCCCGCGATGATCTTCCAGGTGCTGACCGAGGAGCAGCTCTCACCGGAGCTTGCCGCTCTCAAGCCCAAGTATCTGTATGTTCCCCTCACGCTTATGACGGAAAAGTTAGACCTGCTCCGTCCATTTGCCGAGCAGGGGACGATACCCGTCGCGGTGCTGCCGCGCGTCATTGCCGATAACGAGGCTGCCGCGGTGTATGATATGCTCAGCCGTATGTTCGACCAGGGCGTGAACGAGGCGCTTGTCGGAAACCTCGGCCATGCGATGCTCGCAAAGAAGGCCGGGATGAAGCTGCGCGGGGACTTTGGACTGAATACCTTCAACTCCATGTCGATGGAGGTCATCCGTCAGGCGGGCTTTATTTCCGCCACGGCGTCGTTCGAGCTGCGCCTGTCGCAGATCAGGGACATGATAAAGCCGCTCGATACCGAGCTTATCATATACGGCCGCATCCCGCTCATGGTGTCCGACCAGTGCATCATCCGCCACAGCGCGGGGCGCTGCAACTGCCAGACTCCGGGGCAGATGGCCGACCGCATGGGTTCGGTGTTCCCGGTAGTGAAGGAGTTCGGCTGCCGCAACGTTATCTATAACGCGCATAAGCTCTACCTCGCGGATAAGGCGGAGGACGTCTACGCCGCGGGCGCGTGGGGGTTGCGCATGATGTTCACGACCGAGGGCATGAGAGAGTGCGTCGAGGTCGCAAAGGGCTATATGGGTCTGTCGGATTATAAGCCGAACGT
>CAKTPC010000072.1 GCA_934590505.1 uncultured Oscillospiraceae bacterium | reverse complement strand
AACCCTTTTCTGGTGCTTATTTAGCATAAGCTTTTTTCTTACATTGTTCAATTTTCAAGGTACATCTCGCTCCGTCGCTCTCGACGACAGCTTGTTTATACTAGCACATTTGTTTCGTTTTGTCAACAGGTTTTTTCAAATTATTTCAAAACTTTTTGACAAGCTTTTCAAATGTCCCGCACCGAAGTGCTTGCATAATATAGCACCGCAAAGCCCTGTTGTCAACACTTTTTTCGAGATTTTTTCAAGTTTTTTTCACTTTCAAAATCTTGTGGTCTGGGTGTCTTTCAAGGTACTAAATAGCGTGGGCTTACTTGCTGAAGAAACCGCCTATGTACGGCAGCGGCTCCATCTTGCCGTTGGCCGCGTTGCCCGCTCCCTTAAGAATAAAATAGATCCTCAGCAGCGTGGCCACCCAGCCAAGGCTGAGAAGCGAGCCGAGCGCCTCGGCAATGACGCTCACGACGCAGAGTATCATACCCTGACGCGCATGGAACATTGCAAACTCATCATTCCGGCATAGCAGATACGGCAGCACGAACAGTATGCTTATATATGAGAGCACGGCAAAAAGCTTGTTCGGCTCAGACTGTGCCGCGCTTACATTCTTTCTGCTGCGGAACTCATCATCAGAGCCCGTCCTGTCAGTAGTGCGCCCTGCCCCGGCGCGCGCCTCATCAAAGCGCGCCTGTTCCTCCTTCGCCCTACGACGCTGCTCATACTCAGCCTCCGCCCACTTGCGGTTATTCTCCTGCTGCTTTTTTCTCTGCTCCTCAAGCTGGCGGCGCAGTTCCTCATTGTCCTGCCGTCTTACCGTCGACTTCTTCGCGGCAGCAGACGCGGCGGTGCGCTCCTCCTCTGTCTGATCCAGCCCGCAGGCAAGGCACTTCGTGTGCCCGTCCGGTATATATGCGCCGCAGTTCTTGCAGTATCCCATAGCCGCCTCCGATGTGTAAACGCTTTATCTTATATATTATACCCTAAAACCCGCGGCATTTCAACAGCTATGCACAGAACCTGTGCTTGCCTATTTCGACGATAAGCGGCCGCGACCATATCCATTTGCTTGTCGCGGTGACGGGATTAAAATAATATATCGCGCCGTAGCTCGGGTCCCAGCCGTTAAGCGCGTCGCGTGCAGCGCGGTAGGCGCTCTCAGCGACGGGCTGGTCGAACTGCCCGTCATACAGGCAGGAGAACGCACCGGACTGGTATATGACGCCGGAGATGGAGTTCGGAAACGACGCGTGCTTTACTCGGTTGAGGACGACCGCACCGACGGCGACCTGTCCCTCATACGGCTCTCCGCGCGCCTCGGCAGATATCAGCCGCGCGAGCAGGTCTACATCTCCCGAACCTCCGCCGGATGAGCCGCCGCCCGCCGAGCCCGTAGGTGTTATGCCGAGCGCGGCAAGCGTCAGGTCGCCGACCTGGCCGTCGGCAGAAAGGCCGTTCGTGCGCTGGAAATACTTGACCGCGCGCTCCGTCCCACTGCCGAAGATACCGTCAACTGCTCCGTCATAGTAGCCCCAGTTTTTCAGCCGCGTCTGTATCTCGACTACCATATCACCAGAAGCGCCTTTTTTATACAGATCGGCGGACGCCCTCTGCGCCATCGCTATGATGAAAATGTTCACCGCGAATATGACCGCCACAGCAAGTATCAGCTTTTTCCTCTTCTCGGTCATAAAAACACCCCCACAGACTTTTGGTTAGTCTGTGAGGGTTTGGAAGATTTATGCGTGATCAGCCGTTGCTGCGTGATTTGATCTCGCCGGTGATGCGCTCGATGAACGCGTCAAGCGGCATTGCGCCGAGGTCCTCGCCGCCGCGGGTGCGGACGGCGACTGCTCCGCTCTCGGCCTCGCGGTCGCCGATAACGAGCATGTACGGGGTCTTTTGCATCTGAGCCTCACGGATCTTGTAGCCGATCTTCTCATTGCGCAGGTCGGTCTCGACTCTGACGCCGGCAGCGGAGAGCTTTGCGGCGACGTCCTTTGCGTAATCGGACGTGCGGTCGGTAATGGGCATGACCTTGACCTGAACAGGAGAGAGCCACACGGGGAACGCACCGGCAAAATGCTCGGTGATGATGCCAATAAAGCGCTCGATGGAGCCAAACACAACGCGGTGGATCATGACGGGGCAGTGCTTCTCGCCGTCCGCGCCGGTGTACTCAAGGTCGAAGCGGCCGGGCAGCTGGTAGTCGAGCTGGATGGTACCGCACTGCCAAGTACGGCCGAGTGAGTCCTGAATATGGAAGTCAAGCTTCGGGCCGTAGAAGGCGCCGTCGCCGGGGTTGACGGTGTATTCCTTGCCGATGCTGGTGATGGCGTCGGCAAGCGCGGAGGTGGCGATATCCCAATCCTCGACGGAGCCGATATGGTCCTCAGGCATGGTGGACAGCTCTATCTTGTAGGGCAGGCCGAAGAGAGAGTAGACCTCATCAAAGAGTTTTGCGATGCGGATGACCTCATCCTTGATCTGCTCGGGAGCGAGGAGGATGTGCGCGTCGTCCTGAGTGAAGCAGCGGACGCGGAACATGCCGTGCAGCGCACCGGAGAGCTCATGGCGGTGGACAAGGCCGAGCTCGCCGAAGCGCAGCGGCAGCTCCTTATAGGAGTGCGGCTCAAGCTCATAGACCAGAATGCTGCCGGGGCAGTTCATGGGCTTGATGGCAAAGTCCTCACCGTCGATGACGGTGGTGTACATGTTATCCTTATAATGATCCCAGTGGCCGGAGGTCTCCCACAGGGTGCGGCGCATGATCTGCGGGGTCTGTATCTCGACATACTCCCACTTCTTGTGCACCTCGCGCCAGTAGTCGATCAGGGTGTTTTTGAGCACCATGCCCTTGGGCAGATAGAACGGGAAGCCGGGAGCCTCATCGCGGAAGGCGAACAGGCCGAGCTCGCGGCCGAGTTTGCGGTGGTCGCGGCGCTTGGCTTCCTCGATGCGGGCAAGGTACTCGTCAAGCTCGTCCTTCTTCGGGAAGGCGATACCATAGATACGCTGGAGGGTCTGACGGCTGGAGTCGCCGCGCCAGTAAGCGGCGTTGCAGGCGGTGAGCTTGATGGCGTTGCCCTTGATGCGTCCGGTGGAATCCAGATGGGGACCTGCGCAGAGGTCGGTGAACTCGCCCTGGCGGTAGAAGCTGATGACGGAATCCTCGGGCAAATCGTTGATAAGCTCGACCTTATAAGGCTCGTTCTTCTCCTCCATGAACTTTATAGCCTCGGCGCGGGGCAGCTCGAAGCGCTCGAGCTTGAGCTTCTCCTTGCAGATCTTGCGCATCTCGGCCTCGATCTTCTCCATTATTTCCGGGGTGAACGGGAAGGGAGAATCCATATCGTAATAGAAGCCGTTCTCGATAGCCGGGCCGATGGCAAGCTTAACCTCGGGGTAGAGGCGCTTGACGGCCTGAGCCAGAACATGGGAGCAGGTGTGCCAATAGGTATGGCGGTACTCCGGATTTTCAAAGCTGAACTTGTTTTCGTTTTCGTCCATGATCTTGTCCTCCATCATAAATATCACCTGCCGGGGAAAGCAAAAACACCCCCGGCGCAGCGCCAAGGGTGCCCAAAAGGCACGGTTCCACCTTGATTTTTAACTCAAAAGACGCTGTAACGCGCGTTTCGCGGGAGAGCTTACAGCCTGTGTTTCGGCTCTCCGGCTCGGGAGTGGTGACCGCGGCACATATCCGGGGCGGCTTACAGCCTGCGGCTGCCCTCTCTGTACGTGTTCTGTGCCCGTCGTCTCCGTCTCAGCCTTTAGACGCGGATATCATAACACCATGAATTTTCCCTGTCAATATCTTTTACCTATATAAATGCGTTATTCCTGTAAACCGGTTGACAAAGCCGCCGGGCGGTTGTATATTACTCCCCGTCATACCTATCAAATCAATCGGAATTGTGAGGTGGAGCCTTTGAACACAAAAGCAGGATGGGGACACACCTTTAAGGCGGCATTTCCCTACACCGTCCCGGTGATGACGGGATATCTGGTGCTGTCCGCAGCTTACGGCGTGCTGATGCAGAGTAAGGGCTACGGCCCGCTGTGGTCGACGCTGACGAGTGCGCTCGCTTTCAGCGGCAGCATGCAGTATGCCGCCGTCATTCTTTTCGCAGGCACGTTCGATCCGCTCGCGGCGCTCATATTCAGCATCACGATAAACGCGCGCTACATCTTCTGCAGCATAGGCGTGCTCAACCGCTTTGCCGCCGCGGGACCGTTCAAGCCGTTTCTGTATTTTGCGCTGTCCGATGAGAGCTTCGCCCTCGCCTCAACGCTGGAGACGCCCGACGGGCTAGATACCGGGCGATTCTATTTTGCGATGTTCGCGCTCAACTATTCCTACTGGGTGCTCGGCACGCTCGTCGGCGGGCTTATCGGCACGCTCATCACCTTCAGCACCGCAGGGCTCGACTTCGCGCTGACGGCCATGTATGTTGCGCTGTTTCTCGACCTGCTGCACGACAAGGTCTCTCGCGTGAGCGGAGTTATCGGCCTTGTGTGCACGCTGCTCTCGCTCGTCATATTCGGCGCGGGGAACGTCGTCATACCGGCGATGCTGATGATAATCGCGGTGCTTATCGCAGTAAGGAGGAAGCTCGAATGACAATGACGCCTGTCCAGACTCTTATAACGATACTTGCTCTCGCGCTCGGTACGCTCATCACCCGCGCGCTTCCGCCGCTGCTGTTCCGCAAGGGGCACCCCAAGCTCATTGACGAGCTGACCCCGCTCATCCCGCCCGCCGTTATCGGGCTGCTGGTCGTGTACAGTCTCAAGGATGTGGACCTCGCGTCCGGTGCGCACGGGCTGCCGGAGCTTATCGCGATCGCCGTCACCGCGGGAGTACACCTCTGGAAGAAGAACATGATCCTCACCATCATCCTCGGCACCGCCGTGTATATGCTGCTCACACAGCTGGTGTTTGCATAACATAAATCCAACAGGACATATCAAAACAGGCGCGCTGCAATTATGCAGCGCGCCATTATTACCTGTTATTCAGCTCTGCGGCTTGTCGCCGGGAGCTCCGGTTTTCGGCCTGGGCTTGCCGTGATATCCGCGGTAGCTGCGGCGGTTCTTCTGGTTGTTTGGCTTGGGCTGCGCCGCGCCGTCCTTTGCGGCGGGTGCAGAGTTTCTTTCCTTCTTCGGCTGCGCGCCCGGCTGTACCGCCGCGGGCTTTGCCTCGACGCGCACGGTGTTGGGCTTTCCGTTTCCGCCTCTGCGTGGACGGCGGTTCTTCCCGTCGCGCCCGCCCTCGGGCTTTGTCTCCGCCTTGACCTCGACCTTTACCTCAGCCTTGCCGGGAGTCTCCTCCCTCGGCTGGCGCGGCTTTCTCTGACGGCCGTGTCCCTTGCGGTTCCCGCCGCCGCGGCGCTCCTCGCGCGCTTCGCCGGTCTCCTCGCGTCCCGTCTCCTCGGAAACGAGCAGCACAGGCATCGCCCATGGGTCCTCATCCTCGGTCTCTTCCTCCGGTTCTGGGACATAGTTGAGCACCGACGCCGGCTTCTCCCCGTCCTTCGGGCGTCCGCCGGGCACAGCGCACAGCTCATTCGGCTTATAGAGACGCAGGGAATCATCCCCCTCGTCATCGAGCTTGACCTTGACCGTCTGACGCAGGAGGTTTACCTGCACAGCAGTGCCGTAGCCGTCCTTCGTCTCGACGAACGCGCCCTGCTTCGGTACCTTCTTTATAAGGTCCTCATACGCCTCCTGCTCATAGCGCAGGCAGCACATAAGCCTGCCGCAGCTGCCGGATATCTTGGTGGGGTTGAGTGAGAGCGACTGTACCTTTGCCATCTTTGTGGACACGGGCTGGAAGTCGTCCAGAAACTGGCTGCAGCAATAAGGGCGGCCGCAGATACCTATACCGCCTATCATCTTCGCCTCATCCCTGACACCTATCTGGCGCAGCTCGATGCGGTTGCGAAAGACGCTTGCGAGATCCTTTACGAGCTCACGGAAGTCAACACGTCCGTCGGAGGTGAAGAAGAACATGGTCTTAGTGCCCTCGAAGTTGCACTCAACGTCGACGAGCTTCATATCGAGCCCATGCTCGGCGATCTTCTTCTGGCATATCTCAAAGGCTTCCTTTTCGCGCTGCTCATTGAGCTTGGCGACGCGCAGATCGTCCGCCGTGGCGACGCGCACCACCGGGCGCAGCGGCTGCACGACGGCGTTGTCCGGCACGGCATGCACGCCGCGGCAGCAGTCGGCAAGCTCAAGCCCCTTCGAGGTCTCGACGACGACCTTGTCCCCGCTGTTCACCGCATGTCCGTTCGGGGAAAAGAAATAGCACTTGCCCCGATTTTTAAATTTTACGCTTACGACATCTATCAATTGTTTTTCCTCTGTTTCCGTCCTGCCGGGATCGAATCTACAGCCAGCAGGCCAAATATATGCTTAACACCGGCGTTGACCTTCAGTCTCGCGGCGCATTCATCCAATAATTTGTGAAGCTCCATCAACTCCGCGCGCTCCATGCCGCGCGCCTTCTGCCGGGAGCAGAGCATATCTGTGACAAGAGAGCGCGCACAGTCGATAAAATCTGCGGCGGCGCGGCCGTCCATACCCTCATTTGCCGCGCACCAGCGCAGCAGCTTTGCGCGGTTTCCCTCCGCGACGGCTTTAATATAATCCGCCGCGAGCGCGCACTCTTCATTATCCGCCTCCTGCTCCTGCCCTTGGCAGATGACCTCCGCACAGCGCGAGCGCACAGTTGGCAGAAGCTGCATGGCGTTTGTCGTGCACAGCAGGAACACCGTCCCCGCGGGCGGCTCCTCCAAGAGCTTGAGCGCAGCATTCTGCGCGGCGGCGTTCATCGTTTCCGCATGGTCGATGATATATACCTTGCGCGCAGCCTCGTTCGGCAGTACCTGCGCGTCGGCTATCACATCGCGTATCTGGTCGACGCCGATCTCACGCTTGGGACGTCCCTTGTCATCAAGGAGCCGGCCGACCGTGATGATGTCCGGGTGGACATGCTCGGCGGCCTTGCGGCAGTCTCTGCACTTGCCGCAGGGGCGCGTCCCGCTGCCGCTGCACACTGCTGCCGCTGCAAGCTTTTCCGCCTCGCTGAGCGCGCGCTCGGGCGTCGGCGCGCATATCACGCAGGCATGGGGAACGCTCTGCCCCGATGAATTTATCTGAGCCACAGCGCTCCCCCTCCCGCATCATTTCATTTCAATAGGCTTGATAAGCCTATCGGTATATATTACTATTTTTTCGCTTTCCCGTCAACTTTTATTCAATGGTGACAAGCTCGTATTCGCGGCTGCCGATGCCAATCTCCGCCGCAGCCTCGATGGTGTGTACACCGTTTCTGGATTCCACGCGCTCTATGAAGTGTGCTTTTCCGGGATCGTCGCAGGCATAGACGAAATCAATGCAGGCCTGATCGATCGCAACGGGGTCAGTCGAGACGAGTACGCCCATGTCCTTTATGCATGGGTCCTCCGCAACAGCGCAGCAGTCGCAGTCGACGGACATGTTCTTCATTACATTCACATACAGGGTATTGCCGCCGAAGTACTTAACAACGGAGGACGCCGCGTCCGCCATCGATTCGAGGAAGGAGTCATGGTCGGCATGCCAGAAGTTCTCCGTATCGCCGGCGCCGTGGATATACTTCTTGCCGTAGGAGGAGGCAACGCCTATCGACAGCTGCTTGAGTGCTCCGCCGTAGCCGCCCGAGGGGTGGCCCTTGAAGTGAGAGAGGACGAGCATAGAATCATACTTGTCGATGTTCTTGCCGACGTAATTCTTCTTGATCTTTTTGCCTTCGGGGATATCGAGCACTTTGTCCGGGCCTTCCGCGTCCATTATATCTACGTCGAAATAATGGCTCCAGCCGTGCAGCTCCATGGTTTTCCAATGGTGCTCGGTGGTGTTGCGTCCGCCGTCATAGGCGGTGTTGCACTCGACGATCGTTCCGCCGACATGGTCAACGACTGGTTTCCAAAATTCGGGGCGGAGGAAGTTCTGGTTGCCGACTTCACCGGAGTGTACCTTGACGGCGATATTGCCGGTAAGCTTCTTGCCGGACAGCTCAACGAGCTCTATTATCTTTTCAGGACTGATCGTCTTGGAAAAATATACCTTTGGTCTCATGTTCTTTTCTCCTTTCGGTGACTTACATTATATATAATAATGCTTCGACAGCCGTGCTGTCAAGTAAACGCTTTTTTAACTTACCCTCGGTTGACAAGGACACACACGGTTTTGACGTGCAGAAAAACGCCCATACATCCTCAAAGGCCTTGCAAATACACAAAGTATTCCCTGCGGTCTTTTCGTCGTCTGGCTGCTTTTCTGCCTCGGCAAAACTGCTTTGCACCTGACAGCTTTGGATTTTCGAGCGATTTTTGTTTTTTGAGACGAAGATGTGTCGTAACCCATCAAGGCGAAAAAGGGCAAAAAGCGCCGGAAAGACACGCTGTCAGGCGTGTGTACTCTTGTCATCCGAGGGTACCATTGTTATGATTAAAATTCTTGCCATATTTGCGGTTTATAGGGTATAATAAGCGCGACCACTATAGAAAGAAGGATCACGCGCATGGCAATGACTTCTGCCGCTCTGTGGCTGAATGAATTTTTCTCCGGCTATGATAACGCCATTCTCTCCCTTATGCACTCTCTGGCGGCCTCCCTCGGCGCCGTTCTCACCCCGCTCATGAAGGTCATCACCTTCCTCGGCGAAAAGGGTATAATCTTTTTCCTGCTGGCGCTGATATTCATGTGCCTTTCAAATGAGCGAGACACCGGCGTGTGCGTGTTCGGTGCGGTGTGCTGCGGCGCGCTCATCACGAATATTATCCTTAAAGATACCATCGCCCGCCCGCGTCCGTTCGAGACGGTCGACCAGTTCCGCGAATGGTGGATGTATGTCGGCTCCCCGTTCGAGGATGGGTACTCCTTCCCCTCCGGGCATGTAACCGCCTGTGCCGCGGGCATGACGGCGCTGAGTCTGATGAAGGGCAAGAAGCTCGTCGTCCCCTCGGTGGTCATCGTGCTGCTCATGGCCATATCCAGGAACTATCTCATGGCGCACTATCCGTCCGATGTGCTCGTTGCGGCAATAATCGGCGTGGCCTCTGGTTTCATCGCATGGGTCATCACCCGTTTCATTTTCCGCTTCCTTGAGGACAGACGCGATTCCATGCCCATTGCGGAGCTGGTGCTGGATTTTGATATCCGCGAAGTCCTGCCCATCAACATTCCTTTCATCGGCGCTGCACCCGAGAAGGAGCCTGCACCCGCAAAGAAGGCTCCGCTCACGGTGGAGACGATACGCAACCGCCGCGGCCCCGCGTTTGAAAACAGAGACGCTGATAATAACGATCACGCCGAGCCCGAGAGCGCGCCGCGCCGCGGTGCCGCCGTGCGCAGAGCCGGGAGCCACGCAAAAGCGGAGACGGCATCGTCCCCGCGCTTCAAGCTCAATCTGCCCTCGATGCCGGGCGCATACAAGGGCAAGCATGAAAAGAAATAAGCCTTAATGCTCGGACGGGGCGCAGCCGCTGCCCCGTCCAAATTTTATATAAGTGTAAATTACGCGCTTACCCCGCCCCAAAATATTGAAATTCCCGGCTTTTGTGCTATACTATATATTTACTGAAATAATTACTTCATAACTTTGGAGGCATAGACATATGAGTAAGAAACAATTCAAGGCGGAATCCAAGCGTCTGCTCGATCTGATGATCAATTCCATATACACCAACCGCGAGATCTTTCTGCGCGAGATCATCTCGAACGCGTCCGACGCGATAGACAAGCTGTGCTACCTGTCCCTGACAGATACGAGCGTCGGCATGAGCCGCGCGGATTATAAGATCGATATCATCCCCGATAAGGAAGCGCGCACCCTGACCGTGCGCGATAACGGCATCGGCATGACTGCGGAGGAGTGCGAGAATAACCTCGGCGTCATCGCAAAGAGCGGTTCGCTCAAGTTTAAGGGTGAGATGGACAAGGAGCAGGCCGAGGGCGAGGACCTCTCCATTATCGGTCAGTTCGGCGTCGGCTTCTATTCGGCCTTCATGGTCGCGGACGAGGTCACCGTCATCACCCGCAAGTACGGTGAAGACATGGGCGTCAAGTGGGAAAGCCGCGGCGCTGACGGCTACACCGTCACCCCCTGCGAGAAGGAGGGCGTCGGCACCGACGTTATCATGCACATAAAGCCCGACACCGAGGAGGAGATATACGGCACCTTCCTCGA
>CAKTPC010000071.1 GCA_934590505.1 uncultured Oscillospiraceae bacterium | reverse complement strand
CGATATGTCGAAGAAGATGTCCGTCTCTTATGAAAAGGCGCTCATCGGCGCGGAGATGGCGCGCAAGGAGCACCCCGGCCGTAAGCTCTATATCATGGACACGCTCTGCATCTCCGGTGGTCTCGGCCTTCTTGTCGAGAGCATGGTGACGCGCATGGAAGCGGGCATGAGCTATGACGAGGTCATCAAATGGGGCGAGGAAAACAAGCTGAAGATCGCCCACCGCTTCACCGTGGACGACCTCAACTATCTCAAGGCCGGCGGCCGCGTCTCTAACGCCTCGGCGCTGGTCGGCTCGCTCCTGTCGGTAAAGCCCGTTCTGTACGTGCCCGACGGCGGCACGCTCGATGTGGCAAAGAAGGTGCGCGGCAGGAAGGCCGCGCTCGCAGAGATACTGCGCGGCGTTACGGACGACCTCAAGCAGGTCGACACCAAGGGGCTTGAGATGCACATTCTCCATGCCGACTGTCTCAAAGACGCTGAGCATGTGCGCGATGAAGTCCGCGCAGCCTTCCCCGACATGGGCGAGATCACCATCAGCAACCTCGGCGTCGTCATCGGCGCGCACTGCGGCCCGGGGCTTCTCACAGTGTTCTACTTCTGCAGCGGCAGAAAGCCCTGAGTTAAACCTCAACGATCAAGCGGCAGCGCGTTTGCGCTGCCGCTGTTGTTTCTTCCACTTGCCGTAAGGCAGGAATAATGTTATAATCGGTCAAACGAGGGGAGGTTCTCCAATGACCAACATCACCGCAAAGATAACGCACAGCAAAGAAACCATAGAGCTTATGTGCATCACGCAGTACAACACCTTTGAGTTCGGCAAAAAAATCGTCCTGTACGTGGTCTCTGCCGCACTGATCGTTTTCGGCATAATGGGCAAAGTTTCCACAAGCATTTCGCTCGTGTGTATCATGATTGGCTGCTTCATGCTGACCGGCAGCAACTCCGTGGCAAAGGCCCGCGCGGACGCCGTGATAAAAGATCTTGGCGGGCAGATGCCTGTCTTTAATTACAGCTTCGGGCCGACCAAGTTCAATTTCAATCCCGATACCGAGCCTGTCAGCTACTCCTCCCTTTCCCGTCTCTCGGAGGACAGCAGCTATCTGTATATGTTTCTCCAGAACCGCGCGGCCTTCATGGTGCCGAAGAACGCCGTTTCCGGCGGCAGCGTGAACGATCTCAAGGAGCTTATCGCTCGCAAGTCCAATCTTACATGGAAGCAGCCCGTGACGCTCCTGAACTTCAGCCTGAAGAGTCTTTCGAACAGTGACGACAGATTTCAGGGTCCCCGGCTCTGATCTGACACAAATTTTGCGTTGACTCGCGCTCCTCTTACATATTATAATAGTTGTACCAACACCGTTATAATTTCTGAAAGGAGCGTGTTGAATGAAGCTGATATGGTACGGGCACTCATGCTTTAAGGTCATCTGCGAGAATGGGACAGTGGTCTTTGACCCCTATGCTCCCGGCTCTGTCCCCGGGCTTGAGCTGCCGGAACTGACGGCTGACGCGGTAATATGCAGCCACGGGCACAGCGACCACTGCGCCCCGGATAGAATTATTCTTTCCGGGCACAAGCCGGAGATGAAGCTGCGCCAGGTCGAGACCTTTCACGACGGCAAGCACGGTGAGCTTCGCGGCAGGAACCTCATCTCCGTCATCTCCTCCGAGGGCATAAACCTCGCGCACCTCGGTGATCTTGGCCATGAACTCTCGGGCGTGCAGCTTAAGGAGCTTGGCAGCATTGATGTGCTGCTCATCCCCGTCGGCGGGTATTACACCATTGACGCCGCGCAGGCAAAGCGCATTACCGACGCTGTGAAGCCCAAGATCGTCGTCCCCATGCATTACCGCCGCGGGGCGCAAGGGCTCCAGCAGGTCAGCGGGGTGGACCGTTTTCTCGAGCTGTTCCGCTCTGCCGATATCAGGATGCTCTCCCGGCACAGCCTTGAGATCACCGCTGATACAGCCCCGGGCGTGTACGTTTTCCCCTGGCCTGAGCTTCTTTACAGCAAAGAGGCGCAAAGCGAATAACATGAACACCGGCGCTGCAAATGCAGCGCCGGTGTTATTTCGGTTCTTTCTATTTAATATATGTATGCACTCACACGCCGCTTGCGCCGTAGTTCGACAGTACGCGCGCGGAGGGATCGTCGACATTGCAGCCCTTCCAGCTCTTGTTCGGCATCCAGAAATCAGCTACCATATCGCTCTGGCCGGGGTAATACTTCTCGAATATTTCGCGGTAAAGAAGCGACTCCTTGGTGAACGGGTGCGCATGGTCATACTTCATGCGCTTTTCCTCGTACTCCTCATCAGTGTAATAAGCCGCGGCGTACTCCTTGAGATCGTCAACGAGGGAGTGGCCGACGGCGTCAGAGAACGCGGCCTTCTCGCGGTAGAGGATATCGTGCGGGAGCCAGTCGCCCTCGAAGGCGTGGCGCAGCAGGTACTTGCCCTTGCCGTAGGTGTTCATCTTCATCGCCGGGTCAAGGCTCATGACGTATTTCACAAAGTCAAGGTCGCCGAACGGCACGCGCGCCTCAAGGGAGTTCACGGAGATGCAGCGGTCGGCGCGGAGCACATCGTACATATGCAGCTCGCGTATGCGCTTCTCGGCTTCCTTCTGAAATTCCTCGGGCGAGGGGGCAAAGTCGGTGTACTTATAGCCGAAGAGCTCATCGGAAATTTCGCCCGTCAGCAGCACGCGGATATCGGTCTGCTCATGTATCGCCTTGCACAGCAGATACATGCCCATGCTCGCGCGGATGGTCGTGATATCATAGGTGCCGAGGATATAGATAAGCTTATCCAGCGAGGCAATAACATCGTCGCGCGTGATGATGACCTCGGTGTGCTCGCTGCCGATGTAGTCGGCGACTTCCTTAGCGTACTTGAGGTCTATCGCGTCCGTCGCCATGCCGATGGCAAAGGTGCGTATAGGCTTGTCGCTCTTACGCGCGGCAACGGCACAGACGAGTGAGGAGTCAAGCCCGCCGGAGAGCAGGAAGCCCACCTTCGCGTCGGCGACAAGGCGCTTCTCAATACCGGCGACGAGCTTTTCATGTATCTTCGCACAGGCCGTTTCAAGATCGTCATGGCAAACGCTCTCGACCTTGGACATATCGGCGTAGCAGACGAACTTCCCGTCGATGTAATAATGTCCGGGAGGGAACGGCATGATCTTCCCGACGAGGCCGACGAGGTTTTTCGGCTCGCTGGCAAATACTATTTCATCTGAATCGGTATATCCGTAATAGAGCGGGCGTATGCCGATGGGGTCGCGCGCGGCGACAAAGCCGCGAGTCTTTGCATCGTAGATGATGAGTGCAAACTCTGCATCGAGCATCTTGAACATATCGGTGCCGTACTGCTCATACAGGGGCAGCAGTATCTCGCAGTCGGACTCGCTCTGGAACTTGTAGCCCTTGGTTGTAAGCCCCTCGCGCAGCTTCTCAAAGCCGTATATCTCGCCGTTGCAGACGGCGTAGCTGCCGCGCAGCTCGAACGGCTGCATCCCCTCCGGGTGCAGGCCCATTATGGCAAGCCTATGGAAGCCGAGCAGGCCGCGCCCGGTATCTACGTAACGGGTATCGTCCGGCCCTCTGGATACCGTTCTGTCAAAACATTCCTTAAAACGCGCAAAGGTGACGCCGCTGCCGCAAAAGCCCATTATCGAACACATAAACATTTCCTCCCATTGATGTCGGATCCAAAATGTTCAGCATGTACGATAGGGCAAGTGCTGTACCTCGCGGTGCCACCTATCTTTTTTCTCATTCCCGGGGTTCAATCAAACCCTTGTCCACTGACGCGGGACGCGGACGGCTCGGATACTCGGTTTCCCTTTCCCCTCGCGGCTCACCCGGTGTTATTCGTGCAGGCTCGGCTGTGCGCTTTTCAGCTTCCGCGCACTCTCTGTAAGTGAGTTCCCCGCATTACTTGTCCGGATTCAAACGCCTGTAAATTTGTGAAAGACACAGCGCCCGGAACCGGTCCCGAAGCGTCGCTGTCTTTTGATGCATGTAATATACACCTCTCATTCGACATTGTCAACAGTTTTGTGCAGAACTTTTTGTGCAAGTTTATCGTTCTTTCTTCCGCAGCACCAATATCGGCACGAAGGTCAGGAGCAGCACGGCGGCCGCGGCGAGGTATATCCCCGGCGTCGGGACAGTCTTTACCTGCCCCAGCTCCACATAGGTGCTCGCGCCGTTCTTTATGACCGCCGCGCCTATCGCGGGGCCTGTCACCATCGGCAGCAGCACCGCGAATATCATGCGTATGCCTTGGAAATGCCCGGCCTTATCAGCAGGCGTCCAGTCGCGGATATTAGCGCCGAGCGCCGAGGTCATCATCATGTACCCGCTCATCATCACCGTCCCCGCGATCATCACGCCGACGCTCCCGCGCACAAAGAACATGCCCACAAGCCCCGCTAGCATGACAGCCGCCGCAGGGAACACGAAGCGCAGCTTGCCAAGCCTGTCAATAAAGCGGCCCGACACGACGCTCACAATGGAGGCTAGGATCAGCACCACGCCGAGTACTATCGCATAGTCCGTTATGCCGAGATAGTTCTGTATGTAGATAATGAGGTACGGGAAAAACACCTGCACCGCAACGGAGAACAGGCAGAACGCCGCAAACGACAGATACAGCTCCGGGTTTTCCTTCACGACCGACGGCCTGAAGCCGTAGAGCAGGTTCTTAAAATAGCTGTCCGACCCGCGCGTGAGCCCCGGCTCGTCCTTCACAAGAAAGATGGCCAGCACACCGACGACGCTCACCGCAAGGCCGAAGATACCGAAGAACTCCCGCCATCTCCCCTGCTGCGTCAGCCCGTCGAAAGCGCCGAAGATGATGAGCATCGAGATAAGCGGCAGGATCGCCAGCACGCTCTCCGCGCGGCCGCGGTTCGAGTTATCCGTAATGTCGGTGACATAGGCGTTGAAGGCCGCGTCGTTTGCGGTGCTGCCGAAGAAGGTCATCACGCAGTCCATTATGACGACGAGCATCGCCGCCGACGCGATGGCGTTCGCCCCCGGGAAAAGGAGCGCTGCGTTCTCGGGCGTGATGTACCCAAAGGCCGCGGTCGAAAGCCCCCAGAGAACATAGCCCGCTACGATGAACGGCTTTCTCCTGCCGAGCTTATCCGACAGCGCGCCCATCAGAAGCGTCGTCAGCGTCGCGGCAGCAGCCGACCAGCCGACCATCTCCGCAATGTACCACGGGTCGGTGGAGATGGTGTTGTACAGAAAGACGTTGAAGTACATGTTCTCGATCGTCCATGCAAACTGCCCGAACAGACCGATGAGGACAAGCGTGATCCACTTGCGCGCCGAAAGCTTCGTCGTGTTCATTTGCACTGTCACCCTTCGATTATATTCAGTATTATGTCAACCGCTTCGTTCATATGCTCCGCAGTGATATGCTCATAAGGGCCGTGGAAAGCGCTGCCGCCGGTGCCGAGGTTCGGACATGGCAGACCGCGGAACGAAAGCTGCGCGCCGTCCGTCCCGCCGCGCACCGGGCGGATGATGGGCGCGATGCCGCGCTTTTCCATCGCGCGCTGTGCCCGCTCGATGATGTCCATGCGCTCCGCGAGCACCTCCGCCATGTTGCGGTACTGCTCCTTCAGCGTGAGCTTTGCCGTGCCCGCGCCGTATTTTTCGTTTATGTTTTTCTCGATATCGCGCATGGCTTCGCAGCGCTGCGCGAATCTTGCCGCATCATGGTCGCGGATTATATACTTCATTTCCGCCCGCTCGACCGAGGCATTCATTTCCAGCATGTGATAAAAGCCCTCGTATCCCTCGGTCGCCGCCGGTACCTCCCCCGCCGGGAGCATGGAATTTATCTCACACGCGACGAGTGCCGCATTTATCATAATCCCCTTTGCGCTGCCGGGGTGGACGTTCACGCCGTGTATCTCCCAGCTCGCTGCGGCGGCGTTGAAAGTTTCGTAGTTTATCTCCCCGACCTCGTCGCCGTCGACGGTATAGGCAAAGTCCGCGCCGAAGCGCTCAAGCTCGAGCAGCTCCGCCCCGCTGCCTATCTCCTCGTCGGGCGTGAAAGCCACGGCAACGGCGCAGTGCGGCAGGTACTCCTTTATGACTCGCTCGCAGGCCGTCATTATCTCGGCCACTCCAGCCTTGTCGTCCGCACCGAGGAGCGTTGTGCCGTCGGTGCTTATGAGCGTCTGGCCGACGCAGTCTTTGAGATCAGGGAACTTTTCGGGCGAGAGCACCAGTCCGCTTGTCCCAAGTGCGACGTCTCCGCCGTCGTAGTTCTCGTGCAGCAAGGGCTTCACATCCGTCCCGGAGAAATCCGGGGCGGTGTCAACGTGGGCGATAAAGCCGATCGTCGGCTCTTTTTCCCTGCCGGCGCTTGCCGGGAGGTATCCGTAGACATAGCCGCGCCCGTCCTCATAGACCTTCTGCAGCCCGATGCCGCGCATCTCCTCCGCAAGGAGCGCGCAGAGCCTGAGCTGCCCGGGCGTACTGGGCGTGCCCTGCACATCCTCGCTGCTCTGCGTATCGATCGCCGCGTATTTCAGAAGCCGTTCATAAGCTTTCATATTCTTCTCCGTTCACTTGAAAATTTCAGCCGTCACAAACAGTCGGCCCTTCTTAGAGCTGCCGCCCAGCTCCTTGAGCCTGCCCTTGCCCGCGCCGCGCAGTGAGACGATGTCCCCCTCCTTGACGCTCCTGTCGCCTTTCAGGCACTCGGTGTAATTAAGGCTCACGTTCCCCGCGGCGATCTGCCGCGCGGCCTCTGTGCGCGAGATGCGGAACATCCCTGAGCACAGCGCGTCAAGCCTCAGGCTCATCAGCGTGAAGCTGCGCTCCTCGCTCTGCCGCGCCTTATGCGGCAGAGCTGAGAGCGCGATCTCCTCCGCACGCACTCCGCAGCGCCCGACCTTGTCTATGCTCAGCAGGTGGTGCAGCACGCTCGGCTGGCACAGCACGTATGCCGTGCACCCGTCGACGATGATATCTCCTACCCACTCGCGGTTCACGCCCATGCCGAGCACCGCGCCCATATAGTCACGGTGGGCAGGCTCGCCGAACGCAGCGGTGAGCTTTATCGCGCGGATATGCTCGCTCTCTTCAAGCTCCGCCTCCTCCATATAGTCCGGCAGGAAGAAGGCCATGCCGCGCTCAAAGTCCTCATGCCCGCCGCGGAACACCATGCGGCTGAAGCGCAGCTCGGCGTCATGTGCCAGTGCGTACTGCTCCGCCGGGGTGAGAAAGCCCGTTGAGGTCAGGCAGCCCTTATTTTCGCAGCGGCGGGCAAGATCCTCGCCGCGCTTGAGAAGTTCACTGTTTTCCATTTATTTTGTCCGCTATCCTTGTTTTATGCGCGCTCTGGTTGCTTTTTTTGAGAACCGCGTCTATCTGACCGAGCACCCACTCGACTTCGTTTTTGAACTCGCCCGACGAGCAGCGCAGCACACCAGAGCGCAGCGCAGAGAGCCGTATCAGGTTATCGCTCGTCACGACGCGCACGGAATAGTTCTTACCTATCTCGTCGGCAAGGCGCTCGATATATGCATCTCCCGTCTCGCCGTCCTTCGTGAAGGCGACATTTATGTTGTGGTAATCCTCGCGCGAGCCGGGGTTTCCGGGCGTGCGGAAGCCGTCGAACACCAGTACGAGCTTCGCTTTCGTAAAGCCGCAGTAGTTTGACAGCATATCCATGAGCCGCCCGCGCGCTAAATCGAGCCTGTCGGCGGCGAGCTTTTTAAGCTCGTCCCACGCGAAGATCAGGTTATAGCCGTCGACGATGATAAACTCCGGTTTCTTCTCAAAAGCCGGTTCGCTCGCCGCGGCATTGACCTGCCGCGCGGAATACTGCGGGCGCTTTATCTTGCCGAACTCGCGCTCCATTATCGCCTCAAGCTCGCGGTCGTCGATGCTGAGATTCCTGTACCGCGGCGCAGCGGCGGGCGCTGCCTCCTCGACCGGCGGCTTCAGGCAGCTTTCAAGGTGCATGTAGTCCTTCACCTGATCCCACGGGATGTTCACGCCCGCGCCGTGCGAGCAGAACACGGAATCGGCAGGGTTATCGGTGTCCCGCTCCGGTTCGTAGCCTATTGCATCGACTATCTTTTGCTGCTCTCTGCACGCCCGGTAGCCGCCCGGCGTCAGGCTGAGCCTGCCCCGGCCGTGGGTATAGGCCAGCAGCTCCTGCATGTATTCGTTCATCCCCGCGACGGGCGCCGCACCCTCAAGGCGCATCATGCCGCCCGCGTCCTCGGGAGAGTCTATTTCGCCGTTCATCGCACGCACGTCGCTTATCGCCCGGCCTATCTGCTCTGCCGGTACTTCGAGCACGAAGCTGTACCACGGTTCGAGCAGGACGCTTTCTGCTTGCATCAGCCCCTGACGCACGGCACGGTAAGTCGCCTGACGGAAGTCCCCGCCCTCGGTGTGCTTTATGTGCGCGCGCCCCGCGGCAAGCGTGAAGCGTATATCCGTCACGGGCGATCCGGTCAGCACGCCGAGGTGCTGCTTTTCGGCAAGGTGCGTGAGGATGAGCCGCTGCCAATTGCGGTCAAGCTCGTCCTCCGGGCAGCTGCTCGAAAGCTCTATCCCGCTGCCGCGCGGCAGCGGCTCGAGCAGCAGATGCACCTCGGCATAGTGGCGCAGCGGCTCGAAATGCCCGACGCCCTCGACCGTGTCCTTTATCGTCTCGCGGTACATGATGCGCCCGGTATCGAGCGTGATGTACGTGTCGAAGCGCTCCTTAACAAGGCTGCGGAATATCTCCGCCTGCACTCTGCCCATGAGCTGCACGCTTATCTCGCGTGTGCGCTCGTTCCAGACAATGTGCAATTGCGGGTCCTCCTGGTCGAGCTGCATGAGCTTCGGCAGCATGACGGCGGGATCGCTCTGCGTCGGGAGAATAACGCGGTAGCTCATCACCGGCTCCAGCAGCGGCTCGGCAAAGTCTCCCGCCGCGCCGAGTCCCTGTCCCGGATAGGTGCCCGTAAGCCCGAGCCCAGCGCATATCTGGCCGGGGAGAACAGTCTCCGCCGTGTTGTACTTCGCACCGGAGTATATGCGCAGCTGGCTTATCTTCTCTTCAAAGGCGTTGCCGTCCCGGTCGGCATATTTCATCAGGCTGCGCACGCGCAGCGCGCCGCCCGTGACCTTCATGAAGGTCATGCGGTTTCCCTGCGCATCGCGGGCGATCTTATATACCCGCGCCGAAAAATCCTCGCCGCAGTCCCCCGGTCGGGCGTAGAGCTCCAGCATATCCAAGAACTCCGCCACACCTTCTGTCTTGAGTCCGGAGCCGAAGCAGCAGGGGAAGATCTCCCGGCGGCGCAGCATATCGCGCACCCTATCCGTGCCGATGCTGCCCGCCTCGATATATTCGTCCATCGCCTCTTCAGAGCACATCGCGGCACTTTCAAACAGCGCGTCCCCCTCGGCGGAGAAATCCACGCAGCGCTCTGACAGGCGTGTGCGCAGCCCGTCCATGAGTGCCTGCCGGTCACAGCCGGGCAGGTCCATCTTCGTCACGAATATGAACACCGGCACATTATAGCGCTTCAGCAGCTTCCAGAGCGTCTCGGTATGCGCCTGCACGCCGTCGGTCCCGCTTATGACGAGCACCGCATAGTCAAGCACCTGAAGCGAACGCTCGGCCTCGGCTGAAAAGTCCACATGCCCCGGCGTGTCCAGCAGCGTCACAGTCATCTCCCCCAGCGGCATTACTGCCTGCTTTGAAAAGATCGTGATGCCCCGCGCACGTTCGAGGCTGTTGTTGTCAAGAAAGCTGTCCCGATGATCCACCCGACCCAGCTTTTTCAGTTTTCCGGAAAGGTACAGCATGGCTTCGGACAGGGTGGTCTTGCCCGCGTCCACATGGGCAAGTATGCCCAATACAATATTGTTACTACTCATACCGTTATTTTATCATCCGCCGCCTTAATAATCAACGGCAATCGCCCTGCGCGCTGATAAGTCCTCAACATTTTTTCTCAATTTGATTTACATAACATGTAATCGGTATGCAAAATAATTTTATTTCTTTGAAACTTTGACTATCATTTCTGTAAAAGGCATGTTATAATTAGGTGTCATATTGAAACCCAAATCCGTCCGCGGGGTACGCTCTGCGGGCAAAAAGGAGCAAACGCCATGAAGAAAATTCTCGTTCTGGAAGACGAAGCCAACATCCGCAGCTTTGTGGTCATCAACCTGCGCCGCAGCGGGTATGAGCC
>CAKTPC010000070.1 GCA_934590505.1 uncultured Oscillospiraceae bacterium | reverse complement strand
GTTCACCACCTGAACACCAGCCACGGCAAGATGAGCAAGTCCAGCGGCGAGTTCCTCACCGTCTCCCTGCTCCAGGAAAAGGGCTATGACCCCCTCGCCTACCGTCTCTTCTGCCTCCAGAGCCACTACCGCAACAACCTCGTCTTTACCTGGGAAAACCTTGACAACGCGCAGGCTGCGTTCAATAAGCTCATAAACCGCATCGCCGCACTCAAGCCCGGCGACGGCGAAGTTGATGCCGACGCCATGGCCGCGATGAAGGAGAAGTTCTGCGCCGCAATGGACAACGACCTCAACACCTCCCTCGCCGTCACCGCGCTGTATGACGTGCTCAAGTATAAGACCAACGACGCGACCAAGCTCGCCACCATTGCGGACTTTGACCGCGTGCTGAGCCTGAGCCTTATCGAGAAGGCCGACGCAAGACGCGATGAGCTGAAGAAGCAGAACGTTGCCGCCGGTGCGTTCACTATCGTCTCCGAGTCCGGTGAGGCCGACGCCGAGATCGAGGCCAAGATCCAGGCGCGTCAGGACGCGAAGAAGGCCAAGAACTACGCCGAGGCCGACCGCATCCGTGATGAGCTCAAGGCCTCCGGCATCGAGCTTACCGACATCCCCCACGGCGTAACATGGAAGCGTATCTGATATCGTGAAAAATGGCGCGTCCGCCGTGCTCTGCTGTCACGGCGGCGCGCCGTAAAAATATGAGGTGAATTAATGAAAACCACGATCATCTGCTTCAGCCCCACCGGCGGCGTTGAGAAGGTCGCCCAGCTCATTGCAAATGAGCTGAAAGCCGCAGCCCCTTACGATTACACCACCCGCGGCTATGAGGTCAGCTTTTCCTCCGATGACCTTGTGTTCTTTTGCTTCCCTGTCTACGGCGGCAGGATCCCCACCCCGATGTACGACCGCATGAGCTATGTCCACGGCAGCGGTGCAAAGGCTGTGCTCGTGGCCGTCTACGGCAACCGTGCCGTGGAGGATGCGCTGCTTGAGATGAGCGACCTGTGTCTCAACCGCGGCTTCACGGTAGTCGGCGGCGCGGAGATGATCGCTCCGCACTCTATCGACAAGCGCTTCGGTGCCGGCCGTCCCGATGCGTCCGATATCGCTGCGCTCAATAACTTTCTCGCCTCCCTCATGGCAAAGCAGGAGCTCAAGACTGTCGCCATGCCCGGCAAACGCCCGTACAGGGAGTATAAGGGCATCCCCGTGTACCCGACCTCAAGCTCCAAGTGCTCCGGCTGCGGCACCTGCGCGCAGGAGTGCCCGACCGAGGCCATCGATCCGGGTGACCCGCAGCACACCGATAAGACAAAGTGCATCAGCTGCATGCGCTGTGTAAGCATGTGCCCCTTCTCCCAGCGCCGCGTCCCCAAGGCGATGCAGCTTGCCGCCTCCGCCGCGCTCATCAAAATGTGCGCCGGGCGCAAGGAACCAAAATTCTATCTGTGATCTCTACATATCAGAACAGCCGCACCCGTTTGGGCGCGGCTGTTGGTTTTCTCTATAAACTTCCGCTTGCTCATTCCTTCCCGACCATGCTTGCGGCATGGGAGTAGATCGCGTCAAATGACTGCTGGCTCAGGTCATGCTCCAGCTTGCAGGCGTCCTCCTGAGCGGTCTCTTCATCGACGCCGAGCATAATGAGGAACTTTGTGAGCGCCTTGTGGCGCTTGAGCATCTCCGCGGCGACCGCCATGCCGGTTTCCGTCAGCGTGATGAGCCCGTCCTTATCCATTGTGATATGTCCGCTTTCCTTGAGGCGCTTTGTCGCATAGCTGACGCTGGGCTTCGTGACATTGAGCTTCTCCGCAACATCGATAGAGCGGATATACCCGTGCTTCTCCTTCATCATCAGCATCGCTTCAAGATAATCCTCCGCGGCTTTTTGAATCGCCATGTTAAAATACACCAACTTCCGTGTCATTGTTTAGTATAAGTTAACATACTTTAACCAAAAATGCAAGTGCGAAAAAAAATCTTTAAATTCCTACTTGACAAGTATGGTTAGAGATGTTAAACTGCGTTCAGTTAGAAGAGGTTAACAGTTTGAAAGAGACATCATACGACAGCGGTCGACCGCTTCTGACCAGTTTTTTCAACTATGGTTAGTTGAAGCTAACCTGAAAGGCGGAAAGAGAATATGATGCCGCTACCCCTTGCAAACATCGGAGAGGAATATCTGATCCGAAAAGTCGGCGGCAGTCCGGAGGTCAAGAAGCATCTTGAGGATCTGGGCTTTGTTGCCGGCGGTACCGCGACGCTCATCACCGTGCTCAACGGGAACGTGATCGTCAAGGTCAAGGAAGCCAGAGTCGCGATAAGCGAAGAAATGGCTCGCAAAATCATGGTCTGAGAAAACCAAAAAAGGAGAGGAAAGAATGAAGACACTGCGTGAAGTCAAGATCGGCGAAACTGCCAAGGTCGTTAAGCTCCACGGTGAAGGCCCCATCAAGCGTCGTATCATGGACATGGGCATCACCAAGGGCACCGAGGTTTTTGTCCGTAAGGTCGCTCCTCTGGGCGATCCCATGGAGGTCACCGTGCGCGGCTACGAGCTGAGCCTGCGTAAGGCTGACACCGAAATGATCGAAGTCGAGTAAAAATTTTCTGATTTTTTGTAGACAGGTTAACCTAGCTTAACCGGAAGAAGGAGCAGTAATCAATCATGGATAAGCAGATCAAAATTGCCCTCGCAGGCAACCCCAACTGCGGTAAAACAACGCTGTTCAATGCGCTGACCGGCTCCAACCAGTTCGTCGGCAACTGGCCCGGAGTCACTGTTGAAAAGAAGGAAGGCCGCCTCAAGAAGCACGATGACGTCGTCATCATGGACCTTCCCGGTATATACTCCCTGTCCCCCTACACGCTTGAAGAAGTCGTCGCACGTAATTACCTGATAAGCGAGCGTCCCGATGCGATACTCAACATCATCGACGGCACGAACCTCGAGCGTAACCTCTACCTCACCACTCAGCTCACCGAGCTTGGCATCCCCGTGGTGATCGCCATCAACATGATGGATATCGTCCGCAAGAAGGGCGACAAGATAAACATCGAAGAGCTCTCCCGCGAGCTTGGCTGCAAGATCGTTGAGATCTCCGCTCTGAAGGGCGACGGCGTTATGGACGCTGCCGAAGCCGCTATCGACGCTGCAAAGAACGGCAAGACCGTTCCGATGCACACCTTCTCCGGCCCTGTCGAGCATGCTATCGCTCACATCGAGGAAGCGGCTCTCCACTCCATGCCCGAGGATCAGCAGCGCTGGTACGCAATAAAGATCTTCGAGCGCGACGACAAGGCTCTTGCTCAGCTCAAGATCGATGCTTCCGTTATGGAACACATCGAGACCGACATCAAGGCCGCCGAGACCGAGCTTGACGACGATGCCGAAAGCATCATCACCAACGAGCGCTACATTTACATAGCGCAGCTCATCAAGAACTGCTACAAGAAGAAAGAGGCCGGTGCTCTCTCCACCTCTGATAAGATAGATAAGATCGTCACCAACCGCTGGCTCGGTCTGCCGATCTTCGCGCTGGTCATGTTCCTCGTCTACTGGGTCGCAATGGTCGGCGTCGGCGCTCCCGCTACCGACTGGGCAAACGACGGTGTGTTCGGCGATGGCTGGCACCTGTTCGGCATAGGCTCCGCTGCTTACAACGAAGTCGCCGATGAGTGGAACGATGCTTCCGCTATCGTAGACGGCTATGACGCCTACGTTGAAGAGAACGGCGAGCCCGCAGACGGCGTCTTTACCTACGAGGTAGAAGATGAAGAGACTCTGGCCGTTGAAGAAGTAGAAGCCACTGTCGCCGATTACGAGGACGCTCAGGCTACCCTTGAAGAGATCGGCGAAGAGCCCGATCCCGCAGACTACGGCGTTTGGATCCCCGGTATCCCTGTTCTCATAGGCAACGGCCTTGAATCTGCCGGCACTGCCGATTGGCTCAGCGGCCTTATCCTCGACGGTATCGTAGCCGGTGTCGGCGCGGTCCTCGGCTTCGTTCCCCAGATGCTGGTCCTGTTCCTCATGCTCGCTTTCCTCGAGGCCTGCGGCTACATGGCCCGTATCGCATTCGTCCTTGACCGTATCTTCCGTAAGTTCGGTCTTTCCGGTAAGTCCTTCATCCCGATGCTCATCGGTACCGGCTGCGGCGTGCCCGGTGTTATGGCCTCCCGTACCATCGAGAACGAGCGTGACCGCCGTATGACCATCATGACCACGACCTTCATCCCCTGCGGCGCAAAGGTCCCGTTCATCGCAATGATCGCAGGCGCTATCTTCAACGGCTCTGCATGGGTCGCGACCTCCGCATACTTCGTCGGCATGGCAGCCATCATCGTTTCCGGCATCATGCTCAAAAAGACCAAGATGTTCTCCGGTGAGCCTGCTCCCTTCGTTATGGAGCTGCCCGCATACCACTGGCCGACTCTCGGCAACGTTCTCCGTTCCATGTGGGAGCGCGGCTGGAGCTTCATCAAGAAGGCCGGTACGATAATCCTTCTCTCCACTATCTTCGTATGGTTCACCACTTACTTCGGTGTTGTTGACGGCACCTTCCGCATGCTCTCCGAAGAAGAGATCAGCCATTCCATCCTCGCAACCATCGGCAACGCCATTGCCTGGATCTTCATCCCCCTGGGCTGGGGCAACTGGCAGGCAGCCGTCGCATCCATCACCGGCCTTGTTGCTAAGGAGAACATCGTCGGTACCCTCGGTATCCTCTACGCCAACGGCGTCGGTACCGTTTACCAGAATCTCGCAGCAGCTTTCACCAGCGTGACCGCTTACTCCTTCCTCGTCTTTAACCTTCTCTGCGCCCCCTGCTTCGCAGCTATCGGTGCAATCAAGCGTGAGATGAACAGCTCCAAGTGGACCTGGTTCGCCATCGGCTATCAGTGCGGCTTCGCTTACATCTGCGCCCTCATGGTCAACCAGTTCGGCGGTCTGTTCACCGGCAATGTCAACGTGATCGGCCTGATCTTCGCCGCTGCGGCTCTGGCAGGCATCATCTACATGCTGGCAAAGCCCTACAAGGAAGCTACCAAGCTCTCCGAGAAGCTCTGATTTAACCCCATCAACTCCGGGAGGGCAGCTCCCCTCCCGGAAGCTCCAAATGTTTTCCATCACTTTCACATAAAAGGAGCGATATACCATGCTTGAATTTCTCGCCGCAAACCTTTCCACCATTCTTATCTCTATTGTACTCCTTGCCATAGTGGTACTCATCTCAATACATCTTGTGCGGGAAAAGAAGCGGGGGCAATCCTCCTGTGGCTGCGGCTGCACTGACTGTGCGATGCACGGCAGCTGCCACAGCTCTAAGTAGGAAAAGGGGAGATGCAGCTTTCACCTCTCTGCATCTCCCACATTTCTAACCGGGAGGTTCAATATGTTGAACTCCAGCAAACCCCTCTCCTCCTCCGCGATCAAATACCTGCTTGTGCTCTCCGAGCTGTGCGTGTCCGGTCAGGGCGCGCGGTGCAAGGATATAGCGGCGCGGATGAGCGTTTCAAAGCCCAGTGCGCACTCGATGATCCAGAACCTGTGCGACCTCGGCCTTGCGGAAAAGCAGAAATACGGCGCGGTCCACCTCACCGAGCAGGGCAGCGAAGAAGCCGCCCGGTACTCGCTCGGCTGCGCGCAGTTGAGTGAAAAGCTGAAAACAGCGCTCGGGCTGAGTGAGGATGTGTGCAGTCAAATTGCATGCACGGTGCTTGCGGAGCTGCCCGAACAGCTTACAGTGCTGTCGGAATGAAATTGGGAGTGACTAATCATGATCGAAACCACAGTTAAAATAGACGGCATGATGTGCTCCATGTGCGAAAGCCATGTGAACGACGCCATCCGCAATCATCTCAGCGTGAAAAAGGTCTCCGCCTCTCACAGCAAGGGCGAGGCAACCATAATCAGCGAAGAACCCATTAGCGAGGGTGAGCTTGAAAAGGCTCTCGACGGCAGCGGCTACAAGATTCTGTCCGTCAGCAGCAAGCCCTACGAAAAGAAGAAGCTCTTCAGCTTCGGCAAAAAGTAAAATCGTCAGTAACCGGCCGGCTTTGCCGCGCATGACAGAGCCGGCCGCATAAATAAAATCCCGAAAATCTCTTGCGCAGAGTGCGCAAATTTCTTTTGAAGTTTAGTTAGATATGTTTAACTCGTTATTGAAAGGAGCTCGCTGCCATGTCCGAGAGCAGAATAATCAGCCAGTGCGCGCCGACTCTCGCCGGGATAAAGACCGGCAGCCTGTTCCCCCACCCTTATGACAGCAAGGAGCAGGTGTACAAGGACATCCGCGAAATAAACCGCCGCCTGATCCCGAAGGGGCTGTGCCTTATCCCTCTGCGCTTCACGGAAAAAAACGTGCTGCTCTACCTCTACCGTCCCGCATGGCTGCGCCGTGATCTCTCGGATGAGACAGCCTGCGAGGTCCTGCATGAGATGGGCTACACACGCTCCGACTGCGGCAGCTGCCTTGCACAGCTCATGCGCAGGATGCAGCAGGCTGACAGCGAGTTCCCCCATGAGGTCGGGCTCTTCCTCAGCTACCCGCCCGAGGATGTGAAGGGCTTCATCGATAACGAGGCCGCGAATTACAAGTACATAGGTCTCTGGAAGGTGTACGGAGACGAGGAGGGTGCAAAGCGCACCTTCGCCAAATACAAAAAATGCACCGAACTTTACTGCAAGCTCTGGCAGAGCGGTTCAAGCCTTGAGCAGCTCGCCGTTGCGATATAAGAAAATAACAAATTGACTTGACAAGAAAGGAATTTTTATTATGAAGAAAACTGCTGTTGTATACTGGAGCGGCACCGGCAATACCGAGGCCATGGCAGAAGCCGTCCTTGCCGGCATGAAGGATGCGGGCGCTGATGCAGTGCTCTATACCGCCGCCGAATTCAGCCCCTCAAAGCTCAATGAGCTCGACGCTGTTGCCTTCGGCTGCCCCGCAATGGGCGCTGAGATGCTCGAAGAGTCCGAGTTCGAACCGATGTTCAGCGACTGCAAGGACAGTCTGGTCGACAAGAAGGTCGCGCTGTTCGGCTCCTACGGCTGGGGTGAAGGCGACTGGATGCGCAATTGGGAGGATGACTGCTCTGCTTCCGGAATAAAGCTCTGCTGCGAAAGCGTTATCTGCAATGAAGCTCCCGACGCGCAGGGCCTCGCGGCATGCCGCCTGCTCGGCAAGCTGCTGGCCGAATGAGGCCGGCGCAATGCCCGGCATCCTCAGACGCCGCCTGATAATGCTGTCGATCATCGCGGTGCTGCTCACCGCCGCAATGATAGTTTCTAAACTGGCAGCATAATTAATTTTGATTACCATCAATTGACAAGAGCACACACGCCTGACAGCGCGTCTTTCCGGTGCTTTTTGTCCTTTTCGCCTTGACGGGCGTCAGCCCGTCTGCGTCTCAAAAACCAAAAATCACACAAGAAATCCATCACTGTCAGGTGCAAGCAGTTTTGCCGGAGCAGAAAAGCGTTCAGGCAATGAAAAGCCCGCAGGCAATACTTTGTGTATTGGCAAGGGCTTTGAAGCGGCATGGACGTTTTTCTGCCCGTCAAAACCGTGTGTGTCCTTGTCAATTGATGGTACGTTCTATCCTTTTCTCTCCATTTTTGTTTCGCGCCCCGGGTCATTGGGCCCGGGGCAAATTTTACGTTTACGCTTTAATTGCTCCGTCCTCGGCGCGGCGCACCGGCTGTCAAAGCCGATGGTATAAAAAAGAGACGGCCGAAGCCGTCTCTTTTTTATATGAAATTATCAGTCGGTCACGTAAGGCAGGAGCGCGATCTGACGTGCTCTCTTTATAGCCTCGGTGAGCTCACGCTGATGCATGGCGCAAACACCGGTAGTGCGGCGCGGCAGGATCTTGCTGCGCTCGGACACGAAGCGGCGGAGCTTTGCGGTGTCCTTGTAATCGATAAAGGTGGCCTTATCAACACAGAACTGGCACACTTTTCTGCGCTTGCGGTTCTTGGGATTGTTCTTATCGAAAGCCAAAGCTGTATCCTCCTATCAAAATTTTAGAACGGCAGCTCGCCGTCGCCGTCATCCAGCTCCGCAAAGGCGGAAGCAGCGGGAGCGCTGCTCTTCCCGGCAGAACCGGAATTGCCATAGCTGCTGTATGAACTGCCGCGGCTGTCACCGCTGTCGCCGTCGCGGCGGCGGCTTTCCCCGAAGTACATATTGTCAACAACGACCTCCGCGCTGCGGCGCTTGCCGCCATCGCGATCGGTCCAGTCACGGATCTGGAGACGGCCGGAAACAACGGCCATGCTGCCCTTCGTGAAATACTTGCTGACGAACTCCGCGGTCTGACGCCAAGCGACGCAGTCGATAAAATCGGTCTGCTTCTCACCGCCGTCACGGCTGCCGAAATCACGGTCGACCGCGAGGGTGAAGGACGCTACCGGCGTCTGGGACTGGGTGTATCTGAGCTCAGGGTCTCTGGTCAGACGCCCCATAATGGTGATATGGTTCAGCATAATTATCGCTCCTTACTCTGCACGCAGGGTAATCAGGCGACGCAGAATGCCGTCGGTAATACCGAGTATACGATCCAGCTCGGCGGGGAACTCGGGAGCGCTGGTGAACTTCATCAGCACATAGTAGCCCTCGGAAATGTAGTTGATCTCGTAAGCGAGCTTGCGCTTACCCATCTCCTCCATCTCTTCAAGAGTACCATTCGCTTCCACAAGTGCCTTGAACTTCTCAACAACAGCGGCAGTCTCCTCCTCGCTGAGGTTGGGGTTGATGATGTACATCACTTCGTACTTTTCGCTTGCTTTTGCCATGGTTGCACCTCCTTCTGGTCTGTTGGCCCCCGTTTGAACGGGAGCAAGGATCGCCCGTCTCCATGGACAGGCTATATTATTATAGCTGTTTTTTTTTATTTGTCAAGGGTTTTCCTCGTTTTTCATCCCCTGTTTTTATCGCTCTCCAACGGTCCGAACTACAGCAGCTTTTCCGCACTGTACATGCTTTGCAGCGCGTATAGCCCCGGGCGGTAGACCTTATCCGCCGTCCAGAAGCTTATCCCCGCAAGGGCGTATTCGCCCACGAGCCGGAGCCGCGCGATGAAGCTGCGCGCGTCCTCGAACCACACGACGTGCGCGCGCCCCGCGGTGTCGGTGTAGCTGAACCACGGTGCCTGTGCGGTATAGTCGTACTTTATCTCCGCGCTGCGGGATATGGCAAGCTCCACCGCCGCCGCGTTTGAGAGTACGCGCGCCGCCTGTCCCTGGCGCCACGGGAGCGCCCAGTCGTAGGCGTAGTTTGAAAAGCCCATGAGTATCTTCCCCGCGGGCATAACGGTGACGGCATAGTCCAGCACTCGCCGTATGCGGTTCACGGGAGATATTGCCTGCGGCGAGCCGTAGGTATAGCCCCACTCGTATGTCATTAGCACGACACGGTCGGCATACCGTCCATGCGCTGCGTAGTCGTGCGCGGTGTAGAGAGGCCCGCCCTGCTCCGCGCTCTCCTTGGGCGCAAGTGCCGCCGAGACGGGATAGCCGAGCGTGTGCATCCGCTCTGCCGTCCGAGCAACGAACTGACTGTAGCTGTCCCGGTCAAAGGGGTAGATGTATTCAAAATTGATATTCAGCCCGTAATAATCCTTCTCCCGCAGTACCGCCGTTATGTTCTCCAAAAGCGCGTTCTGCGCCGCTTCATCGGTCAGCAGGCTGTGCGCGATGTCGCTTGAAAAGCCGCTCGACTCGCTGAGGTTCGTCACGACCATGAGCGGCGCAGTCTGCCCTGAGCGCGCGACGGAGATGAGCCGCCCGTCGTCGATGCCGGAGAGCGAGCCGTCCGCACGCACGCTGTAACAGAACGGGCAGAGATATGTAAGATACGGGTTCGTCTCCTCAAGCACCTCTGAGGACACATTCGGATAATCGTAGGCGTTGACCTCGATCCCGACGCGCGCGGTCTCGTCCCCGCCGGGGATCACAAGGCTCATCCCGACGGCAAGGCGCGACGGATCGCTCAGCTGGTTTATTTCCGCAAGCTGCCCCTCATTCGTACCGAAGCGCCGGGCGATGGAATAGAGACTGTCCCCCGGACGCACAATATATATCTGCATAGCTGCTCCTTTCAATTATTTACAGTAACTTATTATATTCTTAATATGTCCGTGGTTTGCAGAGCCGGGACGGCTGTGCTATAATTGATATGTTAAATTTATTCTTGGAGGTGCCTATGGCCGCTGAAAGGATCCCCGAAAGAAACGAGATCCC
>CAKTPC010000069.1 GCA_934590505.1 uncultured Oscillospiraceae bacterium | reverse complement strand
TCCACGCTGTACATGCTTTGCAGCGCATATAGCCCCGGACGGTAGACCTTATCCGCTGTCCAGATGCTTATCCCCGCGAGGGAATATTCGCCGACGAGCTGGAGCCGCGCAACAACGCTGCGCGCGTCCTCGAACCACACGACGTGTGTACGCCCCGCGGCGTCGGTATAATTGAACCACGGCGCCTGCGCGGTATAGTCGTATCTGATCTCCGCGCCGCGGGATATGGCAAGCTCCACCGCCGCCGCGTTTGAGACTATGCGCGCCGCCTGTCCCTGCCGCCACGGGAGAAGCCAGTCATAGGCGTAGTTTGAAAAGCCCATGAGTATCTTACCCGCAGGCATGACGGTGACGGCGTAGTCCAGCACGCGCCGTATGCGGTTCACGGGAGATATCGCCTGCGGCGAGCCGTAGGTGTAGCCCCACTCATAGGTCATCAGCACTACCCGGTCAGCGTACCTGCCGTGCGCTGCGTAGTCGTGCGCGGTGTAGAGAAGCCCGCCCTGCTCCGCGCTCTCCTTGGGGGCGAGCGCCGTCGAGACTGGGTAACCGAGGGCGTGCATCCGCTCCGCCGCCCGGGCGACAAACTGACTGTAGCTGTCCCGGTCAAAGGGGTAGATGTATTCAAAATTGATATTCAGCCCGTAATAATTTTTCTCCCGCAGCACCGCCGTTATGTTCTCCAAAAGCGCGCTCTGCGCCGCTTCATCGGTCAGCAAACTGTGCGCGATGTCGCTTGAAAAGCCGCTCGACTCGCTGAGATTCGTCACGACCATGAGCGGGGCTGTCTGCCCGGAACGCGCGATGGAGATGAGCCTCTCGTCGTCGGTACCGGAGAGCGAGCCGTCTGCCCGTGCGCTGTAGCAGAACGGGCAGAGATATGTAAGATACGGGTTCGTCTCTTCAAGTACCTCCGAGGACACATTCGGATAATCATAGGCGTTGACCTCGATGCTGCCGCGCGCGGCATCCTCGCCGACGGGGATCACAAGGCTCATCCCGACGGCGAGGCGCGACGGGTCGCTCAGCTGGTTTATTTCCGCAAGCCGGCTCTCGTTCGTACCGAAGCGCCGGGCGACGGAATATAGACTGTCCCCGGGACGCACAATATATATCTGCATGGCTGCTCCTTTCAAATTCGATTGCTCGATTGTTCACAGTATATTAGTATATTCTTTAAATGTACGCTGTTTGCAGAGCCGGGGCGGCTGTGTTATAATTACCTTGCATAAATTTTATTCTTGGAGGTGCCTATGGCCGCTGAAAGGATCCCCGAAAGAAACGAGATCCCCGTGGAGTTCACATGGGATCTGACAGATATATTCAAAACCGATGAGGACTGGCTGCGCGAATATGAATCGCTGCTGCAGATACCGGAGCAGCTCGCCGGGTATGAGGGCACGCTCGGTGAGAGCGCCGCCCGGCTTTTGGAGTATATGCGTCTGGACGACGAGGTCTCCGTGCGCCTTGAAAAGCTGATGGGCTACGCCGGGTGCAAGGCAGATCAGGACACGGCGGACTCCCGCTATCAGGATATGCGCAGCAAGGGTGTCGGCTGCTGCGTCGCGATCTCGGGTGCTGCAGCCTTCGCGACCCCGGAACTCATCGCTATCCCCGACGAAACGCTCGCCCGCTTCTACCGCGAGTGCCCGGAGCTTGAGACCTACCGCCGCAGCCTGTACCGCCTGCGCCGACGCGCGGAGCATATCCTTTCTCCCGCCGAGGAGCGTCTGCTGGCCTCCGCTGGGGAGATGGCCGACGCGCCGGACTCTATCTGCGGAGCGCTGAGGAACGCCGACCTGCACTTTGAGGACGCGGTCGATTCTGAAGGTAAAACCCACCCGCTCTCCGCCGGGACGCTCGTGCCGCTCATGGAGAGTGCGGACAGAGTTCTCCGCAAGAGCGCCTTTGAAAACTGCTGCAAGCGCTATGACGAGTTTAAGAACACCGTCGCCGCGACGCTTGACGCGCAGTTCAAGCAGCTTCGTTTCTTCGCCGATGCGAGGAAATATCCCTCGACCCTTGCCGCCGCGCTCGACGCGACCGAGGTTCCGGAGAGCGTGTACCTCAACCTTATCGACACCGTCCACAACAACATGGACAAGATGTACCGCTATGTTGCGCTGCGCAAGAAGCTTCTCGGCGTGGATGAGCTGCACATGTATGATGTGTACACCCCTGTCGTACCTGACGCCGCCGTCTCCATCAGCTATGACGAGGCGACGAAAACCGTCCTCGAAGCCTTGAGCGTTCTCGGCGAGGACTATACCAAGCTCCTCGAGACGGGCTTCAACAGCCGCTGGATAGACGTGTACGAGAACCGCGGCAAGCGCAGCGGCGCGTACTCCTCCGGAAACTCCCGCCCGCACCCCTATGTGCTGCTCAACCAGAAAGACAATCTCGAATCCATGTTCACCATCGCCCACGAGATGGGCCACGCACTGCACAGCTATTACAGCTGCCATAACCAGCCCGTGAACACCAGCGACTATGTCATCTTCGTTGCCGAGGTCGCCTCAACCTGCAACGAGGTCCTGCTCATGCGCTATCTTCTCAGCCGCACGCAGGATAAAAAGGAGCGCGCCTACCTTATCAACCACTTCCTTGACCAGTTCAAGGGCACGGTCTACCGCCAGACGATGTTCGCCGAGTTCGAGCTTGAGATGGGGCGCATGTCCGAAGCGGGTCAGGCGCTGACCGCCGACGTGCTCTGCGAAAAGTACAAGGCGCTCAATGAGCTCTATTATGGCCCCGACATGGTCTGCGACGAGGGCATCGCCCTCGAGTGGGCCCGCATCCCGCACTTCTTCTATGACTACTACGTTTTCCAGTACGCGACCGGCTTCTCCGCCGCCGTCGCCATTGCCGAGCGTATCCTGACCGAGGGCGCACCGGCTGTCGCTGACTATAAGCGCTTCCTCTCCGGCGGCTCGAGCACCGACCCGATATCTCTGCTCAAGATCGCGGGCGTCGACATGAGCCGCCCCGAAAGCATAGACTCCGCCCTCGCACTCTTCGGAGAACTGATAGACGAATTGGATAAACTCAATTAATAAATCCCCCCAAGAAATATAAAGGAGGAACTACTATGAACGTATTGGCCAGCATGCCCGCGTCGGGCATCATCGTTATCGCCGCGATCGCCATACTCTTCGTGCTCGCGGTACTGCTGCTGTTTTACACCTGGGGCAGATACAAAGGTCTTGCCGGCATGGTGAAGGGCAGCCTCGACCGCGATAACGGCTTCCTGCGTTTCACCGTAAACGACTTTGCCGACGCCTACAAGAAATACGGGCAGGACGTCAACACCCCCGCCATCATCTCGAACGCCGTCAGCACCAAGCTCTCGGGGTTCCTGCTGTGCGAGCGCTTCCTCGCAAACGCCGTGTCGCTGTTCGTCACGCTCGGCCTGTTCGGCACCTTCCTCGGCCTGAGCCACTCCGTCTCCTCGCTTACCGAGCTCATCAGCTACTCGAACACCGCCGAGTGGCTGAGCGTGCTCGACAGCGTCGGCGGCGGGCTAATGTCGGCACTCTCCGGCATGGGTGTCGCGTTCTATACCTCACTTGTCGGCGTCGCCTGCTCCATCGTACTTACGCTTCTGCGCTCCATATTCAGCCCACAGGCCGAGCGCGAGACGTTTGAAGCACGGCTTGAGCTGTGGCTTGACCATACCGTCGCCCCAACGCTGCCTACCGAGCGCGCCAAGGACGAGAGCGAGATGGTCCAGCAGATGGTGCACGCTATGGACAGTGCCTCCAAGACCATGGAGCGCGCGCTCCAGAACGCGACCGGCGATCTCAAGACCGCCATCGACTCCAGCCGCGCGCCCATCACTGCCTTCAACAAGACCGTCGACAGCTTTAACGGCGGCGTGCGCGACTTCTCCGAATTTAACTATAACCTGCGCGGTACGGTCGAGCGTCTTGACGTCACGGTGCGCGACCTTGTCTCCGGTCTGCGCGAGGTCTCGCGCATTCTCGAGAAGGGCGGCCGCCAATGAGACGCGGGAGCATACGCGCCGGGAAACGTTCGGCGGACTCCGGCGGCGAACAGGGCTTCTGGCCGACCTACGCCGACATGATGAGCACTGTCGCGCTTATCCTTTTTTTCCTCATGCTCATCTCGTATATCCAGAACCTCATCACCGGCAACGACCTGCAGAACACTCAGGAGGTGCTTGCCGATACCCGCACTCAGGTCAGCGCGGCGCAGGCGCAGCTTGACGATCTGAGCGATGAGCTCAAGCTCAAGCAGAGCGAGATAAACGGCTACACCCTCCAGATCGATAAGCAGACCGAGACCATAAATAACCAGAAGAAGCTCATCGGCGACCAGGAGAAATATCTTCAGGCCGCAAACAGCGAGCTTCTTGAAATGCGCACCCAGATGCAGAGCATCGCCGTGCTGCGCATTTCGATACTCGAGCAGATACGTGACAGCATCGTCGACGTCATGGGCGACGAGAGCAAGGTCAGCGTCGGCGACAACGGCAATATAATCCTCAACGAAGGCGTGTTCTTCGACCTCGGCTCCGCGCAGATAAAGCCCGAGAGCGAGGCCGTGCTCAATGAGCTTATCGACGTGTTCGCGAGGTTCCTGAGCGACGGCGAAAACGCGAAGTATGTTGACAGCATCGTCATCTCCGGCCATACGGACATCACCGGCACTGCCGAGACTAACCGGCAGCTGTCGACCGACAGGGCAAATTCTGTTCTGCAATATCTCCTGACCGGCAAGGGCGCAAAGCTCGACAGCTACGCCGAGTACTTCTGCGCCGCGGGCTACGGCGCGACGCGCCCCGTCGCGAGCAACGACACCGCCGACGGTCAGGCCGCGAACCGCCGCATAGAGATATCCATGATCCTCAAGGATGAATCGGTGCTTGAGATAGTCGAGCAGTACCTTGCCATAGAAGTCCCCGGTACGGATGCAAATGCTGCCGTGTCGCCCTCCCCGTCCCCGTCGGCCCCACCGAGACCGTGACCGGACAAAATTTTGAGCAATATTCTTAAAAGGAGAGCGCAAATATGAACAGGTGGATCAAGGTCAGTATTGCCTTAGCAGTTATTCTGTCTATGTTTACCGGCTGTTCCCAGACGCCGCCGGAAACAACTCCGCCGCCGGCACAACCGGAGGAAACATCAAGCCCAAGCCCCGCAGCCGAGCCAGCGCAAACAGAACCAGCGCAGTTGCCTTCTGAGCCGCCGCAGACATACGACGAGCTTGAGCTTACTCTGCAGCAGATGACGCTCGAAGAAAAAGTCGGTCAGCTGTTTATTATCCGTCCCGACGCATTGGACCTGACCCAGACTCCGGAGCAGATCAAGGACCCCTATGCCGAGGGAGTTACCGAGCTGTCGAGCTCCATGGCAGATGTGCTCTATAAATATCCCGTAGGCGGTATCGCGCTGTTCGGGAAAAATATATCGACACCTCAGCAGATGTCCGGCTTTATCGATGCGCTTCAAAATGCCGGCGGTATTCCCCTTTTCATGGCGGTAGATGAAGAGGGCGGCCGCGTCGCCCGGATAGCCAACAGCTCCGCGTTTGACGTTGCGAAGTACAGCAGCGCAGCCGATGTCGGGGCAAGCGGGGATACAACGGCTGCTGAGGATATGGGCGAGACGATAGGCGCATATCTGCGTGAATACGGATTCAACATGGATTTTGCGCCGGTTGCCGATGTGTATTCAAATCCGGATAACACCGTGATTGGGGACCGCGCATTTTCATCGGACGCCGGCACTGCCGCCCAAATGGCAAAAGCCATGGCGGATGGATTAAAACAGCAGCAGATCATCCCCACCTTCAAGCACTTCCCCGGGCACGGTGATACCGCGGAGGACAGCCATAACGGGATCGCCGTGAATTGCAAGTCAAAAGAAGAAATGGAAAGCTGCGAGTGGCTTCCGTATGGATCGCTGAGCCGTGAGGACTGCGTCATGGTCGGGCATATAGCGACGCCTGAAATAACCGGCGATATGACGCCTGCGTCCATGTCGTCCGAGATCGTCACCGGCATTTTAAGACAGCAGTTGGGCTTTGAAGGCGTCGTGATCACCGACGCCTTGGCGATGGGAGCGATCACGGAGGAATATACCTCCGCCGACGCCGCCGTAAACGCTATTGCCGCGGGCTGCGATATTCTCCTTTGTCCCTACGATTTCTGTGAAGCGCTTGAAGCCGTGACGGACGCGGTCAGTAATGGCACCATCAGCGAAGAGCGCATCAATGAGAGCGTTTACCGCATCCTGCTGCTGAAGCAGACCTATGGACTGCTGAATTAAGCGTATACCAAATCGGAGCAGGCATCCTTACCGGATGCCTGCTCCTAATATTTTCTGCTTATATCACTCTCACGCGCAGCACGTCGCTCATCGCGCGTATTGATGCGGCAGTCTCTTCGCCTATCTTCTCGCCGAGGTCGACGATCGTGTACGCGTACTCACCGCGCGGTTTGTTTATCATGTGCTCGACGTTTATGTTCAGGTCGCTGATGTAGTCGAGTATGCGCGTGATCATTCGCGGCACGTTGCGGTGAATGACGCACAGGCGGCACACGCCCATGCGGCTGAGCGTCGCGTCAGGGAGGTTGACGGAGTTCTTTATATTGCCGTTTGCGAGGTAATCGTACAGCTCCTGCGCGGCCATCTCCGCGCAGCGGTCCTCGCTCTCCGGGGTGCACGCGCCGAGGTGCGGCATCGCGATAACGTTCGGTGCCTTGAGTATCACCTCGTTCGGGAAGTCCGTCACGTACTTTGCGACCTTGCCGCTCTTCAGCGCTTCCGTCATCGCATAGTCGTCCACGACCTCCGCGCGCGATTCGTTTACTATGCGCACACCCTGCTTCATCTTCGCAAAGGCGGCGGCATTGAACATCTTGTGCGTCGTCTCCGTGTAAGGGACGTTTATGCTTATATAGTCGCAGTTTTCATATATCGTCTCAATATTCTCCGCGCGGATGACCTCGCGTGATAGCCGCCACGCCGCGTCTACCGACATGAACGGGTCGTAGCCATAGACCTCCATGCCCAGCTCCAGCGCTACATTCGCGACCAGCGCGCCGACCGCGCCGAGACCGACCACGCCGAGGGTCTTGCCCAGCAGCTCGGGCCCTGCAAACGTCGACTTGCCCTTTTCCACCAGCCCAGGTATCTCCTCACCGCGGTCGGCGATTGAGCGCACCCAGTCAATGCTGCCGAGGATGTCGCGCGAGGCCATAACGAGCGAGCATATCTCCTGCTCCTTGACGGCCTCGGCGTTCGCTCCGGGGCTGTTGAAAACAACTATTCCGTGTTCGGCGCATTTCTCCGTCGGGATGTTGTTGTAGCCCGCACCCGCTCTGGCTATACCGAGCAGGTTCTCCCCGAACTCATAGCCGTGCAGATCAGCGCTGCGTATCAGCAGCCCGTCCGGGTTTTCTACCTCCGCGCCGACCTCGCAGCCGCGCTTTTCCAGCACTCCGATGCCCTGCTCGGAGATCGTGTTCATTGTCTTTATCTTAAACATGGTGCCCTGCTTCAAACTCCTTCATGTATTCAACGAGCGCCTTTGCGCCCTCCACCGGCATCGCGTTGTAGAGCGACGCGCGCATGCCGCCGGCAAGTTTGTGCCCCTTGAGGTTCAGCAGCCCTCTTTCAGACGCGCCCTTTATGAACTCCGCGTCAAGCCCGTCGTCCCCCGTGCGGAAGGTGACGTTCATATAGCTGCGCGAATCCGCCTGCGCATGCGCCTTGAAAAGCCTGCTGTTGTCAAGAAAGTCGTAGACGATCCCCGCGCGTGCTTTTCTCAGCTCCTCCATCGCCTTGACGCCGCCCTGAGCCATCACCCAGTCAAGCGTCAGCGAGAGCATGTATATGCACCAGCACGGCGGCGTGTTGAGGAGCGAGTCGTTATCTATCATCGTCCTGTAGCTCATTATCTGCGGCGTGTACGGCAGCTCCCGTCCGGCCAGCGCCTTGTCTATTATCACGACCGTCAGCCCCGCGGGAGCCATGTTCTTCTGCGCCCCGGCATAGATAAGCCCGTATTTTGACACATCGACGTATCTTGAGAGTATGTCCGAGGACATGTCGCACACCATCGGCGCCGGAGTCTCCGGGACATACTGCCACTCCGTACCGTAGACGGTGTTGTTCGCGCAGTAGTAGAAGTACTTCGCCCCGTCGGAGAAGCTCAGTTCTCTCTGCACGGGTATGCGATCAAAGCCCGTATCGGCAGTCGATGCGGCGATGTGTACCACACCGTACTTCTCCGCTTCCTTTACCGCCTTGTTCGAGAAGTTTCCGGTCACGGCGTAGTCCGCCGTGCCGCCTTCGATGAGGTTCATCGGTATCGCGGCAAACTGCGCCGTTGCACCGCCCTGCAGCAGCAGTATCTCATGCGTATCGGGCACTTCCATCAGCGCCTTGAGCTTTGCCTTCGCCCCCTCGTGTATCTCCTGAAACAGCGCGCTGCGGTGGCTCATCTCCATCACGGACATTCCGCTGCCGTGGTAGTTCAGCATCTCCGCCGCCGCCGTTTTCAGCGCGGGCGTAGGCATTACCGACGGCCCCGCCGCGAAGTTATATACCTGTTCTCTTTCCAATTTAATCACCCTTTGAGAAGTTCACTTATAAGTTCATTCTAACGTTTTGCCCTGCGGCTGTCAATCGAGGATATCCCCAATTCTTCGACCTCCTCGCCACGGCAATTTGTGCGTTAGTCTATTATCTCACCTGTCAGCAGTTCGCCGTCCGCACCGGTGATGCGCACCTGCTTTATGCTGCCGCGCAGCTTCTCTCCCGGCGCTTCCACGCGCAGATAGGTGTCGCTGTGTCCGCTGAAGCCGTCGCCCTCCGACGTCTCAAAGAGCACCGGCAGCGTTTGTCCGAGGCTGCTTTCCATGAACTCGCGGTGCATCTTATCGGCAACGCGCTGCGCCTCGTGCGCGCGCTTGGCCTTGACGGCGTTGCTCAGCTGCCCTTCCATCTTGTCTGCCGGCGTCCCGGGGCGGCGTGAGTACGGGAAAATGTGCATGTCCGAGAATGCGCACTTCTCTATGAACTCGAGCGTCTGCGCGTGGTCCTCGTCGGTTTCCCCGGGAAAGCCGACTATCAGGTCGCAGGTCAGCGCGCAGCCGGGGAAGTACTCCCTCAGCAGCTCTGCGGCGCGGAAAAAGCGCACGGTGTCGTACTTTCGGTTCATGGCCTTGAGCATCCTGTCACATCCGGATTGGAGCGACAGATGAAAGTGCCGGCATATCTTCCCCGTCGCGGCAAGACGGCGGCAGAAGTCCTCGGTTATGACCGTCGGCTCAAGGGAACTCAGCCGTATGCGCATATGGGGCGCCGCCTCGGCGACCGTCTCTATCACGTCCGCAAGCCCCGGCTTTCCCGGCAGATCTACGCCGTAGGATGCGACCTCTATCCCCGTCAGCACGATCTCTCTGTAGCCCTCTCTGTCGAGCTTTGCCGTCTCCGCGGCGGCCTCTTCAAGCGGCAGGCTGCGCAGACGGCCGCGGGTGTAGGGTATGATGCAGTAGGTGCAGAAGTTCACGCACCCGTCCTGTATCTTCAGCATCGCGCGCGTCCTTCCCGCGACGGCTCCCGCCGGCAGCACCTCGAACTCACGGCGCTTGAACGGCTCGTCGATATCTCGGCTGCCCTCGCCGGTGCCGTGTGCCTTCTCTACCGCCTCGACGAGCTTTCCCCTGTCTGCCGCGCCGAAGATGACGTCCGCGCCGAGCTGCGCGACCTCCTCCGGTTCTATCTGCGAATAGCACCCGCATACCGCGACTATGGCTCCGGGGTTCTCCTCCTTGAGCCGGCGTATCACCTGGCGGGATTTGCGCCCGCTCTCAGCGGTCACGGCGCAGGTGTTTATTATCACCGCGTCCGCAAGCTCGCCGGGTACGGCGGGCTCATGCCCATGCTGCTGCAAAAAACTTTCCATCGCCTGTGTCTCATACTGGTTGACCTTACAGCCGAGAGTGGATATAATATATTTCATCGTTTTCTCCTATTCTGTGACATTGGAGTATAGTTATGGAACACTATCTTGATAATTCAGCCACCACGCGCGTCTGCCCGGAAGCCGCGCAGGCTGCGCTCAAAGCAATGACGGAGGTCTACGGCAACCCGAGCTCCACCCATACCAAGGGCAGAGAGGCAAAGCAGCTGCTTGACGCTTCCCGAAAGCTCGCTGCTTCCGCCATGGGCTGCGCCCCCTCGGAGCTTATCTTCACTTCCTGCGGCTCTGAGAGCGATAACTGGGCGCTCCTCAGCGGGGCCGAAGCGATGCGCCGTAAAGGTAATCATATAATCACCTCCGCCGTCGAGCATGACGCTATACGCAAAAGCGCCGAGGAGCTTGAGCGCCGCGGCTATGACGTGACCTATCTCAAGCCCGACAGCACCGGGTCTATCCCCGTCGAAGCCGTGAAAAATGCACTCCGCCCTGATACTCTACTCGTTTCTCTGATGCTGGTCAATAACGAAACCGGCGCAATGAACGATATTTCTTCAGTTTCCAAGCTTTTGAAGTCCTCAGGCTCTCCGGCTCTGCTACATACCGACGCCGTTCAGGCTTTTATGAAGATACCCTTTACGCCGAAATCGCTGGGCGCGGACATGATAAGCGTCAGCGGTCATAAGATCCACGCCCCGAAAGGCATCGGTGCGCTTTACGTCCGCTCCGGTCTCCGTCTCAAGCCGTACATAATGGG
>CAKTPC010000068.1 GCA_934590505.1 uncultured Oscillospiraceae bacterium | reverse complement strand
TCACCGGCGCGCAGCTTGTTTGTAAAGCCGAAGTACGCCATGTCGGGACGCCCGGCGGGACCATACACCGTAAAGAAGCGCAGACCTGTGCTCGGGATATTATAGAGTTTTGCGTATGCGTGAGCCATAAGCTCGTCAGATTTCTTAGTTGCGGCGTAGAGACTGACGGGGTTATCGACTTTATCATCAGTCGAGTAGGGGACTTTTTTATTGCTGCCGTAGACCGAGGAGCTGGAGGCGTAGACCAAATGCTCCACGCCCTTTGCGCCGTCGTCATACGAGTGGCGGCAGGCTTCAAGAATATTGTAGAAGCCAATGAGATTAGACTCTATGTACACATCGGGATGGTCGATAGAGTAGCGCACACCCGCCTGAGCTGCGAGGTTGACGACGATGTCAGGCTTATACTCGGCAAAGATCCCGTCAATGACAGCCTTAACGGCCATGTTGCCGCGGACAAAGGAAAAGCGGCAGCCGGAGCTTTCACGCTTGTTCGCGAGAGCGCGGAGTTTTTCAAGGCGGTACTCCTTGAGGGAGACTTCGTAATAATCGTTCATGCTGTCGATACCGACGACATGAACGCCCTTGCCCTTCAGCAGCGCATCGCACAGAAAGCTGCCGATGAACCCGGCAGCGCCGGTGACAAGGATAGTCTTATTTTCAAAATCAGTCATAAAAGAAACGTCCGTTCATCAAAGTTGTTCTTTCTATAGAATATACCAAATCCGCCGAAACATCAAGAGCTTAAATAAATCGGACGTATTTACAAAATGCGCGCGGATGAGTATAATTCTGATAAGACCAACCATGGAGTGAAGAAAATGAAGAAACATCTTTTCCTTACCGGTCCGTCGGGGATCGGCAAGACTACTATCATAAGACAGACGCTAGGCACGGCGGCAGGCTATGCGGGCGGCTTTATAACGGAGCGCGTGACGGACTGTGAAGGACGCGTTGAGGGCTTTGACCTCTATCCCGCCGCGGCGGCGATTGGGCACGACGGCTTTGACGGGCAGCGCTTTCTTGATCTCAGCGCCGCCCCGCCGAGGAAGAACAACGAGGTGTTCCGTGAGAGTGCGGCACAGATGCTCAGGGAAGCGGAGTTCTATCCGTTCGTGATGATCGATGAGATCGGCGGCTTTGAGATGCTGATACCGCAATTTCGCAATGAGCTTGCGGAACTGCTCAATTCTGACGCGCCGATAATAGGCGTGCTCAAGGGCGCGGAGAACGCCGAGGAGCTGCGCGCAAGCTTCGGGCTTGGCGAGAAGTTCACGATGCTGACGGATAACCTGCGCACGGTGCTGGCAAACGATGAGGACACGGTCGTCATTGAGGTGAAGCAGCGCGGCGACGAGAAGGCAAAGCGCATAGTCGAGGCATGGGTGAAGGAGTACGCGGACATAAGGTAATGAAATCCAGCCTGCGGCCGGATGAAATCGCCGCCGTAGGCGGCGAATATGGTGTCCCTGCGGGATGAATCAAAATGGACGCACTGCAAGTATTGCAGTGCGTCCATTTTTTACAGAGAAAATCAGTTACTTGGTCTTGACGTACTCGTTCATCGGGTGGACCATGTACTCGTTGTACGGGAACTGGTCGGTTGTAACATAACCGGCTGGGGCGTCAATGAGCTGCGGGATGCGGTTGACGAGCGTGGCGCAGGTCAGCTCGACGGTCGCGGGCTGGTTGACGATGCAGGTCGTCTCCGGTTCGCCGTGCAGCGTCCAGACGTTCTTGTCTGTCTCTTCGGGGTTGTAGATCTTGCCGACGCATTCGGTGACAAGGGTGATGCCCTCCTCGGTCTCGGTGGTGACGATGGCGCGCATACCGGTCGCGTTGCCGGCCTTGACGACCATGCCGAGAGTCTCGGACTTGAGATCCTCCTTATCGACGCAGGGGATGCACTTCTGGGTCTGGGAGGTGATGTGCAGATTCATCTTGCTGCACAGCCAGCCGTTCTGGTTCCACATGTAGGAGGGGACATACTTCCCACTCTCGACAAGTTCCTTCATCTCATCAGACGGGGTGTCGTTATAGCAGCCGATGGTCTTGTTGAACTCATCGATCGTCAGGCCCGCGCCGTGGCCTTCGGCAAGAGCGACGCCGTAGTCCTCAACGTTATACCAGCTGCTGCCTTCGATCTTCGTGATCTTGTGGGAGGAGCCGGCAAGGTTCGTGACCATAGTGCCCCAATAGAGGTCGCAGTAGCCGACACCGGTGAGCGTGCAGCCGCCCTCCTTGGCAAGCTTATCGAGCTTAGCGGTGAGAGCGGGGGAGGAGTTCCACGGGTAGAGTGCTTCCTCGCAGGTGGTGATGGCGTTGACACCGTGCTTTGCGCAGATGGTGAAGATGTCCTCCAGCTCTGCGACGGTGCTGCGTGTGGCGATGATGCACACATCGGGCTTGAGCTCACCGATGCGCTTGTCTGCGTCGGCAGAGTTCTCGACCGTAACGCCGACGAAGGGATAACCGCTGCCTATGATCTCGGAGACATCCTTGCCGATGTGGGTCTTGTTGCGGCAGAAAGCGCCGACCAGCTCGCCGCCGTGCTCAAGCACATAACGCATGAGATAGCGGCTCATCTTACCTGCACCGTACTGAACGACCTTAATTTTGCGATCCATATAATTGCCTCCTCAAATTGTTTTAAAAATTGGTTAGTTTTTTAACAACCTTACGGGACTTATTATACAGATTATTGTTACAATAATGTCAAGGGGAAATTTGCTGCGCAGATTAACCAAAAAAGCGCACGGGGATTTGTGCTTTATAGAACATGCGGCGTCGGTCGAAATCGAACATCGGGAAGTCGACAACGACCTCGCAAATGTAATCCCCGGCGATCTCGCAGCCGCGCGTCTGCACATAGTCCAGCAGGCGGCGGATGTTCTCGGCCTCCATGCTGAACTCGTCCGAGCACAGGCAGAGATATGATGCGGCAGGCAGCGTCTCCATAGCCTGTGAGCTGTCGTTCTCGTCGACGAAAAGAAAAACCTCGTTTGAAAACAGCGCGTCCGGGATAAGGTGCTCCCGGCGGATTATTGTGCCGATGTTGGTGAAATAGGACAGCGGCATGTTGTTTGCGACGAGGTTGGTTTTCATCTGGCGGAGCATATATTCGTAGCCGCTTTCGTCCTGATCGAAGTAATTTACGTCGCAGCTATAGCGAAAAATGCGGCGCTCGGGGATATATTCGAGGAAAATTTCACCGTTTCGCGGCATTGCCTCATAGCGGCGGTAGTTATCGAGCGTGCGCGTGATGGCGCTCTGCGAGCGGCGCAGCTGCCGGATACGCTCCTCAATGCTGTCGGCCTGCTCGGAGAGCAGAGCGCGCAGCGCCGCGGGATCGTTGCTGTCGAGGAAGCTGCGTATCTGCCGCAGCGTCATTCCGTAGACCTTCATGTTCTGGATGAGGTCGAGCTTTGCCGACTGGGTGATGTGATAGTAACGGTAGCCCGTGACGGGATCAACACAGCGGGGGACAAGCAAACCTTCCTTGTCATATAATCTCAGCGTCTGTTCGCTGACATGATTAAGCTCGGCCATCTGCCCGATCGACAGCTTTTGCAGATCCATAAACTCTCCTCCAACTATAAGGTTTAAAATATTATATTGCGGTGTGGAAGCATATGTCAAGTCGGAGAGAAACAAAAACTGCTCCGCGTGAAACGGAGCAGTGGTGGGAAGTTTTACTCGGCGGATGGGCGTTTCTTTTTCGGCTCGATCTCGCTGACGAGCATTGCACCGATGACGAGTACGCAGCCTATGGCGGAGATGGCGCTCATGTCCTCCCGGAGAAGGACAACGGACAGAAGGATCGCAGTTATGGGGTCTATGTAGCTGAGCACGGCGGCGGTCTGCGCGGGGATGCCGGCGATGCCGCCGAAGTAGAGAGTATAGGCAAAGCCGGTGTGGACGATGCCCGCGACAAGGAGCAGCATGACCGGGGTAAAGCTGAACTGTAGCGCAGCGACATTCTCGGTCAGCAGCACATAGGGCAGCATAACGATGCTCGAAATGCCGAGCTGCATTATCGTCCGGTCCCCGGCGGAGATGTCCTTGAGCGTCTTGTTGAGCATGACGATCACCGCGTAGGTCACGGCGGAGACAAGGCCGAGAATGATCCCTTTGATGCCGTACAGCCCGGTTTCAAGAACACCGGAGACAAGCACCATGCCAAACAGCGCAACGGCGGCACAGGCGCATTTGCGTGCGGTCAGCCGTTCTCCGAGGAGCGGGGAGGCAAGCATAAGAAAGACAGGGGACATATAATAGCACACCGTGGCCACGGCAACAGAGGTATAATTGTAAGCCTCGAAAAGCAGCAGCCAGTTGAAGCCAAGCAGCGCACCGGAGAGGAGAAGTGTCTTGAGATTGCGCTTCACGGCGGTGCGGTCTATCCATGTGCGCGTAATGACGCGGAAGCACAGCAGAAAGAGAAAGCCGATTGCGGCACGGGCAAACGCGATGAAGCTGGAGGGATAGGGGATGTTCTTTCTGACGACGCCTATCGTGCCATATATGAGGAGCGCGATTATCAGCTTGAGCTTATCGGAATTGTAGGATTTCATTGTCTCACCTGCGTATAAAGAAATTGCCGGGTCCGGCGGTTACTCCGCGAACCCGGCAATTATAAAGCAGTAGGTATTATCTTGTCAAGTAAGCGTGGGCCTCAAGCGCCGGTCGGGCAGATGTAGGCATAGAGCGCACTGTCATACTCGATGATGCCGGCGCTTATAGCGTAGAAATCCACGCTGTCGGCAAAGCTCACGGTATCGGGACGGAAGAGGGAAACGGGCTTGCCCGAAAGCTCCGCGTCAATGCGGTAAAAGCTGCAATCGGCTTCGTCGGGAATATGCGCGGGGAGTTCCTTGACGAGCTGCGTATATTCTTTGCTCCGCTTGCCGACGCTCACGGCGCGGAGCACATCAAAAGCGGACGCTTCCTCGGGGGAATACTTGAGACACAGTGTGGTGCTGCCGCAATTTACAAGCGTGCGCCGTGTACCGTTCCAGCCGTCAATGACCTTTTCCATGTTCATATACCCGAAGATGTCCGCGTCCGTCGTCAGGCGCGGGCGCTCACGCACGGTGCCTTCGCTGTTGCCCTCGATATCCACAAAGCTGAACGCACCGGAACCGGAGGCCACGGCAGCATCGGTGACAATGCCGGTGTGCGAGGGACTCAGGCCGCCGTCATATGAGATGAACACAAGGTCGCCGCGCCGCGGGACATAGCTTCTGCCATACTCAAACACCCCGGACTGCCTGAATTTTTCGACCATCGCGACACAGCCGGATTCATACGGCACGGCGGCGCGGGGGATACCGGCATAGTTTGCGCAGAAGGAGACGAACATGACGCACCACTCCCCGTAAGGGAAGCCGTACCAGTCGCCGTAACGGGTATAGGGCAGCATGGTCGACCCGTCCTCGGCAGGGATGGAATTTTCAGCAAGCGGGGTATAGCCGAGCTGCGAACGCGCGACGGATACAAAGTCGTCACGCCAGCTGCCGGACAGGGTATCAGGCAGCGTGGCCTCCCACTCCTCGGGCGTTTCGACGTTATCCATGGAGACATAGAAGCAGCTTCTGCTGTGGCTGTGCTCGGGAACCGTGCAGTGCAGTTCCTTTTTATAGCAGCTGTCAATATGCCTGTGCCCGTCCTCAATGCCGTACTCAGGCAGGGAACAAATCAGAACGGATTGGAGGTCATAGCAGCTCTCGTCGTGCTCATGGTTTTCGTCAGTGCAGAGGAGCACATCGCGCTGCTCGTAGCAAAGCTCATCATGCACATGGTACTCAGGGACTTCCTCCAGCTCACAGATGAGGACAGGAGTGTAGCAGGCGTCGGAATGAGAGTGTTCTTCAAGGCCGCACTGATACTCACCCGTCAGCGCGTATGCCTCGGGAGAGAAGGACAGCACAGCGGCGGCCGCCAGTGCGGCGCACAAAATGCGATATGATGTTTTGAAAAAAGACTTCCTCATCATATTACGAACAAGACACGATAAATTACGAAACGGCGCATATACGCAAGACCAATATACAACATATAGTGTACACCACAGAACAAATAAAGTCCAGATTTTTCTTCGGGTTTTGGAATTTTTAAGAAATACGCGGCGGAAGCCGAAGAAAATCTGGAGGCGGGCGGCCGCAAGAGAGCTTGCGCAAATCCGTGCGGTGCTGTATAATTATAAAACGTTTTCGGATAGAGCCATTCCGCGTGCAGGATAGGAGCTGATACAATGGATAAAACAGAGATGACGGAGCTGCTCAGAAAGGTAGCGGATGGGAGCGTATCACCGGAGGAGGCGGCGCTCAAGCTGAAGATGCAGCCGTTTATGGAGATAGGCGAGTTTGCGAAGGTCGATTTTCACCGTGGGATACGCCAGGGCGTACCGGAGGTGATCTACGGCGAGGGCAAGACCAAGGAGCATATTCTGTCCATTGCGAAGGCAATGCTGGAAAACGGACAGAAAACCGCGCTTGTGACCAGGATGAACAAGGAAGCGGCGGACCATGTGGGAGCGCAGCTGCCGCTGGAATATAACCCGATGTCCAAAACCGGAATAATAGGCGATCGCCCGGAGCCGACCGGCAAGGGGCGGATAGTCGTTGCGACCGGCGGGACGAGCGATATCCCCGTTGCGGAGGAGGCCGCCGTAACGGCGGAGGTGCTCGGCAATGAGGTGCTGCGGCTCTATGACGTCGGCGTGTCGGGCATACACAGGCTGTTGTCGCACATGGAGGACATAATGTCCGCGCGTGTCATCGTCGCCGTGGCCGGGATGGAGGGGGCGCTGCCCTCGGTCATCGGCGGACTTGCCGACTGCCCGGTCATCGCGGTGCCGACGAGTGTGGGCTACGGCGCATCCCTCGGCGGCGTTGCAGCGCTGCTGAGCATGCTCAACTCCTGCGCGAGCGGAGTCTCGGTCGTGAACATCGACAACGGCTTCGGCGCGGGCTACATGGCCAGCATGATAAACCACCTTGACTGAGCAAAGGAAGAGATACACATGACCCTTGAGGAATTTTTCGAAGAGCACCCTAAAATTGCGCTGGCCTTCTCCGGCGGCGTGGATTCGTCCTATCTGCTGTACGCGGCGAGCCGCTGCGGCGCGGACGTCGCGGCGTACTATGTGAAGTCGCAGTTCCAGCCGGAGTTTGAGCTGCGCGACGCGACCGAGCTTGCCAATAAGCTCGGCGTAAGGATGAGGCTTATAGAGCAGAACATCGTTTCCTGTGCGGAGGTCACGGCAAACCCGCCCGACCGCTGCTATTACTGCAAGAAGCACATCATGGGCGCGATACGCGAGCGCAGCCGCGCCGACGGATACGCGCTTATAATCGACGGCACGAACGCCAGCGACGATATCTCCGACCGTCCCGGCTATAAGGCGCTCGGCGAGGAGGGGATACTCTCGCCGCTGAGAATATGCGGGCTGACAAAGGCGGAGATACGCCGTATGTCGCACGAGGCGGGGCTGCCGACATGGGACAAGCCTGCCTACGCCTGCCTTGCAACGCGCATAGCGAGCGGGGAAGAGATCACGGCGGAGAAGCTGCATGCCGTCGAGCAGAGCGAGGACTATCTGTTTTCGCTGGGCTTTACGGATTTCCGCGTCCGCGTGCGCGGGAACGGCGCTTTGCTGCAATTTACGGCGGAGCAGACGGGGCGCGCGCACGAGCGCTTCCCGGAGATAGAGAAGAAGCTGGCGGAGTATTTTGACTCCGTGACGATAGACCCGAAGGTCAGGGAGAAAAGCTTATGAAAGCGCTGTATTTTGACTGCTCTATGGGCGCGGCGGGGGACATGCTCACCGCGGCACTGCTGGAGCTGTACCCGGAGAAGGAAAAATTTCTTGCGGAAATGAACAGGGTGTTTGACGGCAAGGCGGTCGTAAGCGCCGCGCCCGACACCAAGTGCGGCGTGACCGGCACACATGTCACCGTGACTATAGACGGCGACGAGGAGACCGAGGGCGCGCAGTATCACGGACACCACAGGCACACGGACATTGAGGAGATCATGCGCTTTATCGAGTCTGTACCGCTTCCGGAAAAGGTGCGGCACGACGCGGCGGAGGTATATAAGATAATCGCCGAGGCGGAGAGCCGCGTACACGGCTGCGCCATTGAGAATGTGCATTTCCATGAGGTCGGCAGCATTGACGCAATGGCGGACGTTCTGAACGTGTGCATGCTGATGCACCTGCTTGCACCGGAGAAGGTGTACGCCTCGCCCATTAACGTCGGCGGCGGAACGGTGAAGTGCGCGCACGGCGTGCTGCCCGTACCCGCCCCGGCGACGGAGCTCATACTGCGCGGCATACCCACGTATTCGGGGAAGATAAAGAGCGAGCTGTGCACCCCGACGGGTGCGGCGCTGCTCAAATATTTCGTGGACGAGTTCGGCGAAGCGCCGGTGATGACTGTCAGCATGGCGGGCTACGGCACGGGCAAAAAGAACTTTGAGGTGCTCAACGCCGTCCGCGTTCTGCTGGGCGAGACGGAGAGACAGCACGACGAGGTGCTGGAGCTGAGCTGCAATATCGACGATATGACCGCGGAGGAGCTCGGCTTTGCGATGGAGCGGCTGTTCGAGACCGGGGCGCTCGACGTGTGGTTCACAGCGATCGGCATGAAGAAGTGCCGTCCTGGGACGATGCTCAGCTGCATGTGCCGCCGGGAGCAGCGGGACGACGTGCTACGCTGCATATTCAAGAACACGATGACGCTTGGCGTGCGTGAGAACGTATGCGCAAGGCATGTGCTCAGCAGGACGGCAGCGCAGCAGGACAGCGGCTTCGGAACGGTAAGGACCAAGCGCGCATCCGGATGGGGCGTTTCCCGGCAGAAGGCCGAGTATGACGACCTTGTGAAGATAGCCAAGGAAACAGGCATGAGCCTGATGGAGATAAAAAAGCTTATTAACTGAGGGAGGTACGCTTATGTATTGCACAAGAAAGGTTCTGGACGATCTTATTTGGGTAGGCGCGAACGACAGGCGGCTCGTATGCTTTGAGGGCGCATACGATGTGCCGAACGGAGTCTCCTACAATTCATACCTGATGCTCGATGAAAAGACCGTGCTCTTTGACACAGTGGACAAGGCCGTGTTCGGGCAGTTCTTTGAGAACATCGACCATGCTCTCGGCGGACGCGGGTTGGACTGCGTTGTCGTCTCGCACATGGAGCCGGACCACGCGGCAACGCTTGAGCTACTTCTGCAGCGCCACCCGGAGACGCGCGTGATATGCAACGACAAGATAAAGACGATGATAGCGCAGTTCTTCCGCGGCGGTGATTACAGCGCGCGGATGGATATCGTCAAGGAGGGCGACGTTTTTAAGGCCGGCCGCCACGAGCTGACCTTTGTTATGGCTCCGATGGTGCACTGGCCGGAGGTAATGATGACCTACGATCTGACGGATAAGATACTTTTCTCGGCGGACGCTTTCGGCACTTTCGGCGCGCTCAACGGCAAGCTCTTTGCCGACGAATGCGACTTCATGACCGAGTTTCTTGACGAAGCGCGGCGCTACTATACCAACATCGTCGGCAAGTACGGCATGCAGGTGCAGGCGGTGCTGAAGAAGGCCGCGACGCTGGAGATCGCCTATGTCTGCCCGCTGCACGGCTTCGTGTGGCGCAAGGACTTCGGGGCATATCTTGAGAAGTACCGGCTCTGGAGCAGCTACACCCCGGAGGAGAAGAGCGTCATGCTGGCGTATGCATCGGTGTACGGCCACACGGAGAACGCCGCGAACGTCCTCGCCGCGAAGCTCTGCGAGCGCGGGGTGACGGTGCGCATGTTCGACACCTCAGTCATCCCCGCGAACCACATCCTCTCCGCTGTGTTCAGAAGCAGCCACCTTGTCTTTGCGGCGACGACCTATAACAACGGCGTGTTCGTGACGATGGAGAACCTGCTGCATGACATCGTGAACCACAATCTCCAGAACAGGAAGATCGCCGTCATAGAGAACGGCACATGGGCGCCCACGAGCGGCAAGCTGATGCGCGAAATGCTCTCGGCGCTAAAGAAGTGCGAGTTCATCGGAGAAAATGTGACGCTGCGCTCCTCTCTCGCGGAGAGCCAGCTTGCGGAGCTCGACGCCCTCGCCGACGCCATAGCGGCCGAAATCAAGGGGTAAGAGAGAGGACACGTGGATAATATGATCAGTCTGAAAATAACACAGGGCGGCAAAGAGCGTGACATTACGGTGCCTGTGAATGAAGCCGCATTTGAGAATGTTACATCTATACAGATCACGGACTGCGCGTGCCCAATGCTCAAAGGAATGTATATTGACAGCGAGGATATTTCCGCCCTCAACGACTTTGCTGTGCAGCTTCGGCAGATAAGCGCCGCTGACAAGCTGCCAAAGCTTAACGCAGTACTCAGCGCCAATCAGTGCAGCAATATTAATCAGGCAGTTCTGCTTGCGTGCAGGCTGAAACATTTTAATCTTGACGCGAGAATAAAGAACTACGCCGACCTCGTGTATGACGAGCTTGAAAACGTCATCGGCGGCAGACAGGCTGAGGAAATCCGCGAGTGTTTAGACATTGAGAAGTACGGCAGGATACTCCAGCAGGGCTACAACTCCGTGTTCACCGAGTACGGCATGGTGACGCGCGACGATTTTCAGCCGATGGGTAACCCGTGGGAGACAAACTCAGATGAGCCGTGGTGGTAAGCGAGTACACAATCAATCAAGCAGGAAAAGTTCCGGCTCATTCGAAGAGTCGGAACTTT
>CAKTPC010000067.1 GCA_934590505.1 uncultured Oscillospiraceae bacterium | reverse complement strand
AAATCTCAAAAAATTTCAAATTGTTACAAAAAATTATGTAACCCAGTTATCAACTGCGTGTATTTTCAAGGCTTTCAGCTTTTTTCCGGTAATTCTTAATAATTCTTTAGTGTCAATAAATTACAGAGTTTCTTTATGTTTACTCCTTTGCGCAAGACTTGCCACCGTGCCTTTCTTTTCCTTAGACGCGTTTTCTCCGCAAAAGTTCCCTTTGGAATATTTTTATTTAAGTATATCCCGCGCCGCATGTAATTGCCTGTCGCAATATGGCAAACGAAAAACGGCTTCCGCAAAAGCAGAAGCCGTTATATCAAATTCCAAACAAGCACCGCCCGTTTTCATACGCAGCGCGCACAACGTCACTGGCATCGCAGCCCTTGACCTCAGCTATCTTCTCTGCGATGTATTGCAGGTTCCTTGAATCATTCCGCTTACCGCGCATCGGCACGGGACTGAGATACGGGCTGTCTGTTTCGAGCAGCAGCCTGTCCATCGGGCAAAGCTCCAGAACTTCTAGCGCCTTTCTAGCGTTCTTGTATGTCACCGGCCCGTCAAAGCCGAGGTACCACCCGTGCCGCAGCAGTTCCTTCGCCATCTCCGCCGAACCGGAAAAGCAGTGGAACACGCCGCGCAGCTCCGGATAGTCTCTGACGATCTCAAGGCTGTCGCCGTGCGCCTCGCGGTCATGGACGATAATGGGCTTATTAAGCTCAAGTGCCAGCTCTATCTGTCGCCTGAAAAGCTCCTTCTGCTCTGCCTTGTGCGTGTCATCCCAGTAATAGTCAAGGCCGATCTCGCCTATAGCCGCGCACTTTCTATCCCTCGCCAGCCGCGCGATTTCCCCGAGGTTTTCCTCAGTGAAGTCCCCGAGCTCCTCCGGGTGTATCCCGACCGCCGCGTATATATGCTCATAGCGTGCGGCCAGCTCTATCGCCGTCCGGCTGCTCTTCACATCGCAGCCCGGGTCAATAACGAGTTTCACGCCGCTCTCCGGAAGCGCTGCAAGCAGGATGTCCCTGTCCTCGTCAAAGGCCTTGTCGTCATAATGCGCATGCGTGTCAAAATACATTTGCTTCTCCTCCGTGAATCAGCTTGCCTCTACTATATAATATTCTCTGCATTTTACAAGCTAAAACCGGAGCCGCACAGCAGCTCCGGTAGTGCCCGTTGTATTCAGTTGTTTACGACGTTCCACGTATTGCCCCCGGTAAACTCGGTACGCAGCTCGACCCCGTCCTCCGTCATTCTGAGAAAGACGCACTCACGCGGGATATCGCGCGTTCCGCCGGACTGCCATGTATCAATGACATCCTGACATACGCGGCATATGCTGTCGATAAGCGGGGCGTTTTCATAACCCTGCCACTGGTTAGCCTGTTCGCAGACCTCCTTGATCGTGTCAGGATACAGCGCACTGTCAACGCGGTTGAGCACGCACCATGCCACCGCTCTCTGCACATTCTCACTGTAATATGTAGCACAGCCCGCGACGACCTTTGCTATGTACTCAGCATCGGCGGAATATGTGGTCTGAGACGCCTGCGCTGTGGTTCCCGAAGCGTTCTGTGACTGAGCCGCGGCCAGTTCGCTCTGGTAGCGCTGCTCTATTTCCGCTATCCTTTTCTCTGCCTGATCGTTTATGCTCTTTGTTCTTGCGTTTATTACAAGTACGCTGACCAGCACCGCAAGAAGAACTATCGCCGCTTCTCTCGATACCGGATTCTTAAAAATTCTTTTTATCCCATACCAAATGTACGCCAGAACATCGAGTATCATGTCCAGCACTTGCATAAGCTTCTATCCTCCTCTGGGGATTTAACGGTGGCATTATAGCACGTTTTTTCATATTAGTCAAATCGTGGGGAATTATTATGTAACCCTTTTTCCGTCGAACCGTGTCAAAACTGCACAAAATCGCTCGTTGTCCCAACTTTTTTGTCGCATTTTTCTGTAATGTTGTTTTGCGTCGCTCCACTTTGGTTACTTTTTACAGGCGTTTTTACGGCTATATATAGGACGAAGCCCGAGCCGTATGGGCTCGGGCTTCATTTTACATTTTCAATTATCCCGGTTGGAGAGAAGCACAGAGCCAAAAACTGTGAAAACGCAGAGATATACCGTGCAGGTGATTATAAAACCGGCATAGCCGCTTTTCATCAGCTCCTGAGGAGCGTTTGAATTCATGCCGTAGGCCATAAGCGAATACGGCCAGACATGCCCCATGTGCTTTGCGAGAAAGAGCAGCCCGGACAGACCGCCCGCAAGCGATACCGCAACCGGCATTGCAAAGCCGCGCATAAAGAGCGACACCGTCAGCTGCATCGCCGCCATCACCGGCAGCATCGCTGAGGCGTTCTACGGTGTGCCGGAGGAACTGCGGCAGGAGTGCCGCAAGCGGCTGACACCGGAGCTGGCGGAGATTCTGCACCGGTGGGAAAGTACGCTTTACAACGAAAAAATCTGTGGTAGAATTTGAAATAGAGAGCAGAATAAGGAGGGGCTTTCATGGCGATTCTGAACTTTTCCGATGTGCTTAAAAATGTGGGGCTCGACCTATGGCTATGACGGCCTGCTGGGGCGTTGGTCTGTCTACATCGCTACGGGCGGTCACGGAAACAACAAGGGAATGATCAGCCACTTGAAGTCTGTAAATCATAGTTGCCACGATTTGCAGTTTTCAGTGTTGCAGGTTTTGTCCAAGGCACTTCCAGACAATCAAATCATTGATGCAGAGACCCTCTGGAAGAAAAAGCTGCTGACCTATGAACCATTCGGAATGAATCAGAACTAACCTTCCTTGCAGTATCCTCTGGATAATACATAGCTCTCACTTTCCTTTGGCAAAGCGACTGTTTCAGCCCGCTTTTCAAGTAGGGCGGCAAATCCCATCAAGCGCCCTCCGAAAGACGCGTGACGGCAAAAAATCAGCCATAATCAACCTTTAAAACGGCAAAAAAGCAAAGGGGTATGTGTCTTAACGGCACATCCCCCTTTTTGTCAGCAACCCTTGTCCGGCAACTGCCATATTATTTGTTTCGTGAAACCTGTTTTATGGACAGCTACCTGCCGGGGATCATTTTTTATATGACTGTGTGTATCCAGCCCTCGGGCGGGGCGATACGTCCCATCTGGATGCCGGTGAGCGTATCATAGAGCTTCTGACAGACGGGGCCGGGTTTCTCCATGCCGCTCTGGAAGCTGATAAGATGACCGTGGTCGTTGATCGCGCCGACAGGCGATATCACCGCCGCAGTGCCGCACAGACCGCACTCGGCAAAATCCGGCACCTCGCTGAAGAGTACCTCGCGCTCCTCGACCTTCATGCCGAGATAATCCCTTGCCACGGTCATGAGCGAGCGCCGCGTCACGGACGGCAGTATCGTGGGCGACTTCGGCGTGACGAACACATTGTCGTGCGTGATGAAGATAAGGTTCGCGCCGCCGGTCTCCTCTACCTTCGTGCGCGTGGCCGGGTCAAGATAAAGGTTCTCGGCAAAACCGGCTGCGTGCGCAAGCTGTCCGGGATAAAGACTCATTGCATAGTTTAGCCCGGCCTTTATATCTCCTGTGCCGTGCGGTGCGGCCCTGTCAAAGTCGCTGACGGTAAGCGTGATGGGCTTGACGCCGCCCTTGAAATACGCGCCGACAGGACTTCCGAACACACGGAACATATATTCGTCAGCCGGCTTCACGCCGAGCGCCGCGCTCGTACCCATTGCGAATGGGCGGATATAAAGCGTCGCACCGGAGCCATATGGCGGGACGGAGTCCTCGTTGGCTCTGACTGTCATGTCTATTGCTCTGATAAACATCTCGGAACTTATCTCCGGGATAAACAGTCTGCGGCATGAATCGGAGAAACGCTTTGCGTTCAGATCCGGACGGAATATGACAATGTGACCGTCCTCAGTCCGGTATGCCTTGAGCCCTTCAAAGCAGGTCTGCGCATACTGGAACACCACAGCGGATTCACTGAGCTTTATTTCCGCATTGCCTACAAGCCCGTTCTCTATCCAGTGCCCGTCCTTGTATACGGCCTCGTATCTGCTCTTGAGCGGCGTATAGCCGAACGGTATACTGCCCCAATCTTTTGTTTCTTTCATGTCTTTACCTCCGTTCAAACGCACTGACCCGCCCACGGCGGGACTTCCTGAAAAAAGCAGAAAGGCGCATTGATCATTCAATGCGCCTTTGCATGTCCGAAGTTATACCACAGCCATGTCTTTCTGTCAATGCAGACACGCAAAAAAACGGATGGTTTGAACCATCCGTTTTTTCATGTCAAACTTAGAAAATTTCAGGGGGTCGGCTCGGAGAGCTTCTTGTAGCCAACGTAGCCGCCGGCAGCAAGACCGCAGAGGATAAACAGGGTCTTGACAAATTTCCAGAGCTTGCAGCACTTTTTCTTTTCAGTCTTTTTTCTGGCCATTATATTTTCCTCCATATCTTGAGCTGAAATCCGATCCAGCTTTTTCTTGTGTGACTAATTTATACCCTGTCAATATAAATCTCAGGTCAACTATGATTCAACAATTGTTGATATTATATAGTATCACATCAGCGGTATCAGCAGCTTCTGCCCGGTCTGAAGCTTTGTCATATCCGCGCCGCTGTTATACTTTACCAGCGTGTCCTCCACATCGTAGTAATCGTAGCCGTAGCTCTTGCAGACGTCGTATGCCGTCTCACCGGACTTCATCACATGCGCCATGACCGTTGTGTAGTTGTCATTTTTGAGGTTCTCCTCAGTGGTCGGCAGGTACAGGAGCCTGCCGACATATATTTTGTCAATGTCGGCAATATCATTGAGGCTGTTGATAGCATCGAGATAGTCCTCATAATCCAGTCCCCAGCAATAATAGACGTTTGCCAGCCAGTTGCCCTTTTCCATAACATAGGGAATGACATAGAACGCGACCTCATCGTCCCCGTTCTTGCCGCCCTCGGAGCAGTCCTTTGAGGAGGTCGGGAAGATCAGCGTGGAGCCGACCTTGATGGAGCTGAGCTCAGACTCCTTTTCCATCCTGTTCAGGCGCATGATCGTGTTCTTGCAGATATTATAATCAAGGCCGAGACTCTGGCATATTCCGTAAACCGTGTCCCCCTTCTTGACTGTCACCTTCGTCTGCGAAGCGTCCGCATACGCCGGTGCAGTCATGGAGAGACATATTATTAACGTTATGACAAAGGCCCATATCCTTCTTGCTTTCATTTTCTGTTTCACCTGCTCGTGTTTTCTGAACTGAGTCTATCACAGAAACTTTGTTATGTAAAGCTAATTATTGTTGAGCAAATTATTTCCAATCAGCATCACCCGAAAATGTTTTCCCTTATTCGACACAAAATATCCGGACTTGACATCACGATGCATTCTACATTTAGGTCAATATATATAATATGTCAAACTTTTTGAAAAATTTTTGTCGATATTGTCATGGTGATATAAGCGGTCATCGTAACTATTATGTAAGCATTTGTAGCTCGCATTTATTTTTATGTTAACTCTTTTTTGTAAACTTGACAGCGCACGCCGTCCATCCTATAATCGTATTTGCGCTATCCCACACGATCATTAATTCACGGAGGACAGCAGCATGATAAAGCAGAACCTGCACTGCCATACGACCTTTGACGACGGAGCCGATACACCGGCGGCAATGGTGAGCGCAGCGATATCCGCGGGGCTCACATCGATCGGCCTCAGTGCGCACAGTCCTGTACCGGGTGAAGTATGGTGCATCAGTGAGGAAAATGAATCAAAGTTCAAGGCCGAACTGCGGCGGCTCAGAGAAAAATACCGCAGGCAGATAGCGGTTTACTGCGGCCTTGAATATGACTCACGCTCCGTGCAGTGCTTCGAGGGCTATGACTACGTTATCTCTTCCGTCCACGCGCTCGCAGGGACCACAATCGACAACACCGTCGAGGAAGCACGGCAGGTCATTGAGCATTTCGGCAGCGCGGACTCCGCAGCATGCGCGTACTATGAGCAGTGCGCCCGCCTTGCCGATATCGCACAGGCAGACATCATCGGGCACTTCGATCTGCTGACGAAGTTTGACGAGCTGCACCGGCTCTATGACAGCGGCAGCAGTATATACAGAGACGCCGCATTCGCTGCAATGGAGCGGCTGAACGCGGCAGGAAAGATATTTGAGATAAACACCGGGGCGATAAGCCGCGGTTACAGGAGCACGCCCTACCCCGCCCCGGAGATGCTGCGTCACCTTAAAGCTATCGGCGGCAGGATAACCGTAAGCTCCGATGCTCACTCCGCCGCGGCAATATGCTGCGCGTTCGATAAGGCGGAAGCCCTCGCGCAAAGCTGCGGCTTCACGGAGCTGTGGCAGTTTAACGGCAGTGGGTTCGAAGCAGCGGTGATTTGAATAAAGGTATAGTAAAGGCAGGACGGATGCATATGCATCCGTCCTGCCTTTACTATAGTTCTTATATTTTTTATTCTGTCCTCAATGCCTCTACCGGGTCCTTCTTTGCGGCAAGCCCAGAGGGGATCAGACCAGCAACGAAAGTCAGGCCGACGCTTATCAGCACCAGCGCGATACCGCCTACGGCGGGGAGCGTAGAGTTGATGGCGTAAATACCCGTCAGGTCATGGACGATTATATTGATTGGTATATTCAGCAGCAGCGTCGCGCCGATACCGATCAGGCCGGCAATAAGGCCGATGATGAAGGTCTCGGCATTGAACACACGGGAAACATCGCGTTTCGACGCACCTATCGCACGGAGAATACCTATCTCTTTTGTGCGCTCAAGGACGCTTATATAGGTTATGATTCCGATCATGATCGACGAGACGACGAGGGAGATCGCGACAAAGGCGATAAGCACATAGCTGATGACGTTTATAATTGTGGAAATAGAACTCATCAGCAGCGCGACGATATCGGTGTACTCTATCTTATCGTCCTCGGAGACACCGTCGTTATAGCGCTCTATCGCGTCGGCTATCGCGTCCTTATCCTCAAAGGTGGATGCGTAGATATTTATCTTGCTGGGGCTGTCAAGGTCGACATAGCCGAGCTTCTTGAGGTTATCCTTGAGGGTGCTCGTCGAGTATATTGGCGGCATGGCGTTTTCGTACAGCCAGAGGTAATCGTCGTCCTCGAGCGAGAGCAGGCCGAAGTCATGCGCAAGCGTGCTGTCGGACAGGTAGCTGTACATTTTCTCCATCTGGATGCCGTACTGCTCCTTGATCTGTTCGCCGATCATCTTCTCGACGTACTCAAACAGCGTGTCGTCATCCATCTTCTTGAGCATGGATTCATAGCCCGGGTAATAGTCCGTCACCATCTTTTCGATGTCGGCGCGGGTCATGTCCTGCATCTGCTCGTCAATTAGGTCCTGGACATAGTCGTCCTCAGGTACGCTCATATACTTGACATAGAGGTCGGCAAGCTCATCATCGGTCGCGTCGGCGATATACTGCTTTGCCGCCTCGATCTTGCGGTTCTTGGTGAAGGCTTCGTCGGTATCGTCAAGGAAAGGCAGGCCGTTGAAAACGTCGTGCGCAGGGTCATCGAGCTGGGCTTTCACAAGCTTCTTTTCCGCCGCCTGCTCAACGACATGCTCAATGAGCGCGTGGGTGTAGCCGATCGCTCCGGTCATCATGCCGGACATTGCGTCCTCATCCTGGCGGATGATGCCGACGATCTTGACCTCAAGGCCGTTTTTATACAGTGTCTTGAGTCCAAGCTCCTCGTCGTCGACCTTGACGTACTCTTCCTCGTCCTCGTCGTATTCATACTCGTCGGCGGGATAGATATAGCGGAAGGTGCGGCTGCATATGTCCTCATAGGTCCAACTCTCCTTCTCGGTACGGAGATTCTCCTGCGCCATGAAGGCTTCCATATCCTCGGACAGTGTGGAGTTCGACTTGAGTCCGAGGGCGTAGAGAACAAGGTCGGAGACCTCGTTGTTCTTATCCACGACCAGCACGACCTCATCGTACTTCTCCGGCCAGCGGCCGTAAAGGACATCATACTGTGCCTTGAGCAGCGGGCTTATGACCTCGCCGTTCTCTCCGGGCAGCATCTCCTGCCATGCGTCCATTGCGGAATACGCGGAGCCGAAGGTGTCAAAGTACGCGCTGTAGTCGCCGCCGAAGGTCTGCCCCATTGCGCTCTGCAAAAGCTCGACGACGTCGGTCTTGACGATGTTGCCGTCAACATCCTCGGCGTAGAGGTTCATGTCAAGATCATAGGAATACTGCACAGAGCTTATATACTGCGAGATATCCTCCGCGTTCTCAAGGTAGTCCTTGAAGGCCTTGAGGTTATTGGTCTGCGTGTCGGCGGAGACCATGGAGTTCATCATCTCGTACATGACGGTGCTGGAATACACCGCGTCACGCTCGTGCTGGTTCTCCTCCGCCTCGGCATGAACGCCCATCATGGAGGTCATCATGCTCGTCATGTCCACGGCTTCGGCCTGTATGGTTATGGGGTAGCTCGAAAGCGTATCCTCCTGCACCTTGTCTATATAGTTCTGTATGCCGTTTGAGAGTGACATTATCAGCGCGATGCCGATGATGCCGATGCTCCCGGCAAAGGCCGTGAGAATGGTGCGCGCCTTCTTGGTCATAAGGTTATTTGTGGAGAGCGCAAGCGCGGTGAAGAAGCCCATTGAGGTCTTTTCGGTCTTTGCCGGCTCGTGCAGCTCCTCGCCTTCGGAGCTGTAGGGGGCGCTGTCATCTACGATAAGGCCGTCCCTGAGCTTGATGACGCGGCTTGCGTAGCTTATTGCAAGCTCAGGGTTATGCGTGACCATGATGATGAGCTTATCCTTGGATATCTCCTTTAGGATGTCCATGATCTGCACGGAGGTCTCGGAGTCGAGCGCGCCGGTGGGCTCGTCGGCAAGCAGGATATCCGGGTCGTTCACAAGTGCACGGGCGATGGCGACGCGCTGCATCTGGCCGCCGGACATCTGGTTCGGCTTCTTATTGAGCTGGTCGCCGAGACCGACCTTCTTGAGTGCTTCCGTCGCCCTCGCCTTTCGCTCCGCCGGGGCGACGCCCGAGAGCGTCAGCGCAAGCTCGACATTTGAGAGAACCGTCTGATGCGGGATAAGGTTGTAGGACTGAAAGACAAAGCCTATGGAATGGTTGCGGTAGGAATCCCAATCGGCGTCGGTAAAGTTCTTGGTGGACTTGTTGTTTATGATAAGGTCGCCGGAGGTGTACTGGTCAAGCCCGCCGATGATGTTCAGCAGCGTTGTCTTGCCGCAGCCGGAGTGACCGAGGATCGCGACAAATTCGTTCTCCCGGAACTCCAGGTTCACGCCCTTGAGCGCGTGGACGGTCGAGTCTCCGACGGTGTAATCCTTCTTAATGTCCTTGAGTTTGAGCATTGTTCAACCTTCTATGCTAAGAATTTATTGACATACAGACTGTTCTGCGTTACAATATACAAGCTTTAAGCATGCTTCCGTAGCTCAGCAGGATAGAGCATCCGCCTCCTAAGCGGAAGGTCGCGCGTTCGAATCGCGCCGGGAGTGCCACTTGTCCGATCCGGGGACCCGCATAGGTTTCCGGATTTTTTTAATGCAGAGTGTATGGTATCACTTTTGCCCTCATGATTTATTGCGAATCCGTAAATTTTCGGTTTGGAAATAGTAATTGTGCGCAGTCGGCCTTGCTGGTTGACTGCGCACAATTGTTTGCGGTTATTTGATTTTATTCCCGCGTTACGTCTCGCCGGGGTGCTTCTTCTCCCAGCGCTTGCGCTCGCGCACACGGATGGCTTCGGAAATGGTATCCTTCCACTTGGGGAACACATCCTCCTCAAGCCTTGTCTTCCCGCGCACAATACCGCGGATCAGGACGAAGAGTGCAAGCCCCGCTGGGAACAGCCCCGTGACTATCGCACAGAGCATATAGAGAGCGCAGGTGTCCTCCGCGCCGCGCGCGGCGTTCTCCCAATAGGGATAGACAACGGCGCTGCCGCGCATGGAGCGCGCGGTCACGTCCTTGGCAAGCTTCCAGATATTCCCCGTATCAAAGCGGTGGGTGTTGTCGACGATCTCTCCGCTGCCGATGGGGAACTTATCTTTGACGGCATTATAGGCGAAGTTCTTGACAGGCTCCGCCAGAACGATCTCATAGCAGCTTATGCCGGGCTTCGCTGACTGCGTCGACGCGGCAGGCGCGGTGCTGTCCGTTGTGACGGACGACGACTGATTGAGCAGGGCACAGTAGCCATCATAGCTCATGTAGATGCCCATACCGGTGTCTCCGTAGGCCTTCTTGCTGAAGCGGTCGTCCTCGCGCTCAACAACACCGGCAACGACATAAGGCACGCCGTTGATGCTGAAGCTCATGCCCGAAAGCTCCGTGCCGCCGAAGAGCAGCCACGCTGTGTCCGGGTCGAGCAGGACGCGGTCTTTCATAAGATCGTCGGCCTTGATGTAGTTGCCGCTCAGCAGACGCAGCGGGTGAAAATCAAAGTAGTTCCCGCCGACGGCGGTGACGGTGACGTCAGCTCTGCGCTTGTTGCCGTTCGAGACCTTGACCTTGCCGAAGGTGCTCCACGCGTCGGTAAAGAGGGTGCTGTCGGTATCGATATCCGCCGCGGCCTCGTGCAGCTTTTTCATCATTTCGGTACGGAAGGAATATATGCCGTCCAGTGTAACAGTCCCCTCCGCGGGCAGAAAGCAGCTTATCTGCGCAAAGGTCGTTTCACTCTCGCCCTGCCAGCGCTCCGCCTCACGCTGCGCCTCAAGCCGGTGCGCGACGCTGCCGTAGGCAAGGATACATACGGCGCAGAGCACTGTGAGCGC
>CAKTPC010000066.1 GCA_934590505.1 uncultured Oscillospiraceae bacterium | reverse complement strand
CTGCAAGGAGAGCGAAGCCTTCGTTCAGGAGCAGCTTGACAAGCTCGTTGCCGCCGGTATCGTGCGCTCCCGCAAGGCGGACGGCATAGACTGCTACTACTATCCTATCTGGGTCCCCGGCATTATGGAGGGCATACTCTCCAACCGCGAGCAGTGTGACCGCTACCCAGACCTCGGCTACTGCTTTGAGGAATACACCCGCCGCCGTATCGACATGGTCGCGCCCGTCTTTAACTCCGGCAAGGCCGGTATGTTCTTCATGCGCGTCATGCCCGTCATGAGCGCTATTGAGAACAACAGCCGTACGGCCTCCTACGACGAGATAAGCACGCTCATTGAAAATGCCACAGCTATCTCCGTCGGCCCCTGCTCCTGCCGCCGCGCGCGCCGCCTTATGGGTGAGGGCTGCGGCCATCTCGAAGAGGACATGTGCATGTACCTCAACGACAATGCCATCACCTACAGCAAGACCGGCGCACACCGCCTTATCAGCAAGGAGGAGGCATACGAGGTACTCCGCCGCGCCGAGGACAACGGCCTTGTCCATGAGATAAACCAGACCCCCGGCTTCGAGGAATCGACCGCAATATGCAACTGCTGCGGCTGCTCCTGCTTTGCCCTGCGCGTTGCAGAGATGTTCCGTGCAAAGAACGCCATCCGCTCAAACTTCGCCGCGAAGATCGATAAGGAAAAGTGCGTCGCCTGCGGCCAGTGTGTCGAGAACTGCCAGACCAACGCCATCAAGCTCGGCCAGAAAAACTGTATCAATAACCCCGCCGTCTCCGACGCGTATGATTCCGACGTCTCCATCCCTTGGGACCGCAAGACCTACAACATCGACTACCGCACCAACCGCAGCGACGTTATGGAAAGCGGCACCGCGCCCTGCAAGGCTGTCTGCCCGGCGCACATCCCAGTTCAGGGCTACATAAAGCTCGCCTCCATGGGGCGCTATACTGAGGCTCTGGAGCTCATAAAGAAAGAGAACCCCTTCCCCGCCGTCTGCGGCCGTATCTGCAACAAGGCCTGCGAGCAGGCCTGCACCCGCGGCATTGTCGACTCCTCCGTCGCGATAGACGATATCAAGAAGTTCATCGCCGATAAGGATCTTGACGCATCCACGCGCTTCGTGCCTAAGATGCTCAACCAGATCGGCAGACCCTACACCGAAAAGATAGCCGTCATCGGCGCGGGTCCCGCGGGTCTCAGCTGCGCGTACTACCTTGCAGTCAAAGGCTATCCCGTCACCGTATTTGAAAAAGAGGACAAGCTCGGCGGTATGCTCACTCTCGGTATCCCCGGCTTCCGTCTCGACAAAGCCGTCGTGAACGCGGAGATAGACATTCTCCGTGAGCTCGGCGTTGAGTTCAGGACCGGCGTTGAGGTCGGCAGGGACGTTACTCTGCCGCAGCTTCGTGCTGATGGCTACAAAGCCTTCTACCTCGGTATCGGCGCATCCAAGGGTGCAAAGCTCGGCGTGCCCGGTGATGAGCTTACGGGCGTGTTCACCGGCATTGACTTCCTGCGTGACGTCAACCTCGAAAAGCCTGTCAGCATCGGCAAGCGCGTCGCGGTCGTCGGCGGCGGCAATGTCGCGATAGACGTCGCGCGCACGGCGCTGCGTCTTGGCGCGGAGGACGTGACCATCGTCTACCGCCGCGGCAGAGATGAGATGCCCGCAGCCTCCGACGAAATAGCCGAGGCCGAGGAAGAGGGCGTTAGGTTCATGTACCTCGCCGCCCCGGTTGAGGTGCTCGGCAGCGGCAAGGTCAGCGGCATGAAGGTCGAGCTCATGGAACTTGGCGAAGCTGATGCGAAGGGCCGCCGTAAGCCCGTCGGCACCGGCAAATTCGAGACGCTGGAGCTTGACGCGGTCATCTCCGCTATCGGCCAGAAAATCGATCTCGGCGGCATCTCCGCCGGTACCGGCATTCAGCTCAGCAGCAAGGGCGTTGTCATGGTCGACGAGCTCAGCTATCAGACCGGCGAGCCTGACGTGTTTGCGGGCGGCGATGTCGTGACCGGCCCGAAGTTCGCTATCGACGCGATCGCTGCTGGCAAGGAGGCCTCGATCTCCATCCACCGCTATGTGCACCCCGGCCAGACCCAGCACCTCGGACGCGACCACCGCGACTATAAGCCGCTCGACGCAAAAACGGTCGCCGTCTCCATCGGCAGCTTTGACACCGCGCCGCGCCAGAAGGCCGACTGCGGCAGCGCTGCCGAAGCGCGCAGGACCTTCAAGGATCTGCGCGGCGACCTCACCGAAGAACAAATCAAGAAGGAAGTCAAGCGCTGCCTCGGCTGCGGCTGCGCAGTTATCGACGAGGATCTGTGCATAGGCTGCGGCATATGCACCACCAAGTGCAAGTTCGACGCGATCCACCTCGAAAAGACGCTCGACAACCGCAACAAGCCCTATTACCAGACACTCATGGTCGCCGTCGGCAACGCTCCCGCGACGCTCGGCAGGCTTGCCAAGAAAAAGCTTGGGATATAAATCATGCACGAGATAGGTATTGTCCGCAGCATGTGCAGGACCGTGCTCGATTATATGAAGGAAAATAACGTCAGGGCCGTCAGCGAGATCGTCTGCGAGGTCGGCGAGCTGTCGCTCGTCATCCCGCAGTACGTTGAGGAGCTGTTCCCGCCCGTCGCTGAGGGTACGCCGCTTGAGGGCGCGAAGCTCATTCTTGAGACTGTCCCCGGCATGGCCGAGTGTGACGATTGTGACGAGATCTTCCATGTCATTGAGCATGAGGGCTACTGCCCGAACTGCGGAAGCTTTGAAAAGACCGTGCTCACGGGCAAGGATTTCACGATAAAGGAGATCCACATCCCCGAGCAAAGCCAAAACGCATAACTGATTTATCCGGCAGGAAATTCCTGCCGGATAATTTTTTGAAAACTCAATATGAAGGGAACAGCCTGTGAACAGTCAATATAAATTCGTATAATTAAAGCTGTCGGCAGTCCGGTTTACATAATCCTCGGTCAGCTTCAAATCCGGATTATTTCCGAATGCGTTTACAGAGACGTGCATAACAACAAAGGAGCTGTCGAGATAGGCATAGATATACGCGTCCTCTTCGTTCTGCGCAATATACAGCTCCGTACCGTCCGGCGCAGTACGCGTGCGAGTGAGGTACTTTGTATAATCCGTAACGATGGAACCGATCTCATTCCCGGTGGCAAACTCGTCGCTGACGGTGTTGCGGATATAGACGCATAGCTCCGCGTCGCCATCTACCGGGAGCTCGCAGCACAGACCGAAGGAGCCGGTACTGAGGAAATAGAGCTTATCAAAGGCCGTTGGAACGGTTGTGAAAAAGTCGCCCTTGCAGCAGCGTTCGGTGAGCATACGCACGAGCTCCTCGGGACTGAAGCACTTGTCGGCAGGTGCGCCGTTTGCTATGGGGCGCTCATCCCAGTATAGCTCCGTTTCTCCGCTGCGCAGCCGCAGACCGTGTTTCTCCGCTATCTCCGCAAGCTTTGCGTCGCTCTCCTCACCCCACGCACCGTAATTCCAATCGTATTTACTCTGGTAATATCCGCCGTAAAAGGTCAGGAAAAATTCATTGATGTTTTCGTATTCCTCTTTGCTTATCACAAAGAAGCTCGATTCATCCTCGTATTCTATGACCGGCACTGTGACCGGGTCTTTGTATATCCTCTGTTTGACGGGCTTCACGGTATATGTTCCGTCGCCGTTATTGACGTATTCCGGTTCCTCTGTGGAGCTGCCGTCATAGAACCGGCCTACGTTCGGCAGCAGTTCATTTAAATAGCGTTTCCTCTCTTCACGCCGGTAGTCCTCCCACTCCTTGGACGCGGCGTTTATGTTCTCGACCCACGGCTGCATGCTCTCCGGGGCTTTCTCAGGCTTTGTCATGCTGACATTCGCGCTGTTGGACATATCCCGCGTCTCCGTGCTCCCGTCCTCGTGTGTGACAGTACAGTCCGGTATTCGGCCAATGCTGCCGGATCTTATTATCGCCTCCCTGAAGCCGAGGAAATCCGACGCGAAGGCTGCCGCTGTGAAGAGCGATGCGAGCACCGCGGCGATAAGCAGCGTGCGCACGACGCGTCTGCCGCCGCGCCGTTCTTTCGGATAAAGGCAGTCCATTGTCTCGTCTATGAGCTGCCCATCAAGCCTGTCGAGCGACAGGAGAAAATCATAAGCGTTCATATAAGCCCCTCCTTTGTCAGATACTTCTGAAGCTTCCCGCGCGTGCGGTGCAGCGAGCTTTTCACTTTGCTCTGCGGGCAGCCGAGCTTTTGTGCGATCTCTGCGACAGGGGCAAAGCCCCAATAGCGGCACATGAAGATACGCCGGTCATCGGCGGAGAGCGTGTACAGAAACTCCTCTATCTTCCCGGCAAGCTCCTTTTGCTCATACTCACGCTCCACGGAGGTCTGAGAACACAGGCAATCCTCAAGCTCCTCCAGCGCGAGCGCGACTTCACCGCCGCCGCGCTTTTTGGAATACCTATCGCGCACACGCCGTAAGCTCAGATTGCGCACTATCGCCGCGGCATATGCGCGCAGCCGCTGCGGGCGCTGCGGCGGAAGGCTGTTCCACACCGCCATATATGTATCGGAGACGCACTCCTCCGCGTCCTCCCTGTCGGAAAGTATGCCGTATGACAGCCCGCGGAGCTGGACGCCGTATTTCTTATCGGTCTCGTCAATGGCGGACTGGTCACGCTGCCAATACAGAGCGATTATCTTCTTGTCTTCCATGACATCCTCCTTGTAATTACTGAGCGCTCTCATACATATAGTTCCGTTTTCGGCAGCTTTGGTTGCGTATACAATAAAATTTTTCACCGCGGCATTATGCGATAAACTGTTCTCTTGAATCCGCGCGCAAAATGTGCGATAATACCGTGGCATTAAATATGCGGATAGTTCCGCAATCGACACACCACGGAGGAGCCATGAACAAGAAGGAAGTCGGCGAGATACGCCGCAGATTCAAGCTTGAACGCAACAATATAAATCACATATATGGATGTTATGTAAACTCGACTAAAGAGATCGTGTCATACATAGACGAGTCGATCGCGATGCTTACACAGGAGGAGACGGAGAAGTATCTGTCCCTGCTGCGTAAGTCGCTCTCCGGCACACTCGGGCGCAACCTAATGTCCCTGTCTTTTGCGACAAAGCAGGTCATGGACAGCGACGAGGTGCGTCTGCTCTCTGCGCTCAGGAAGTCTGAGCTCGCGGATGCTGCACTGCGCGACGAGTTCTATAAATGCATCATCGACGCCGTCACGCCCGACGAGAGCGGGTACGTGATACTGCTGGCCTTTGATATCTATGACGTGCCGCACTACGGCAAGGACGGCAGCCCTGACGACAACGACCGCGACGTGTTTAAATACATGGTCTGCTGCCTGTGCCCTGTTAAAACCGGTAAGGCGCAGTTCGGCTACTCTCCTGACGACAAGCGCTTTCAGAACTTCCCCGGCGGGCAGCTCGTCGCCGCGCCGGAGCTTGGCTTCATGTACCCAAGCTTTGACGAACGCAGCGCGAATATTTATAACGCGCTGTTCTACTCCCGCAATGTGAATGAGGATCATCAGAACTTCATTGACGCGGTGTTCAAAACGCAGGTTCCGATGCCGGCGGGCGCGCAGCAGGAGACCTTCATCGACGTCATGACCGGCACATTCGATAAGGAATGCAGCCTTGCGCTTATGCAGGGCGTACATACCGAGCTTATAGAGCGCATCAGCGTACACAAAGAGAGCCGTGACCCTGAGCCCCTGACGATAAGCCCCGAGGACATGGCAGAGATACTCGAAAACCACGGCGTGAGCGCGGAGCAGGCCGAGGCCTTTGAAGAGAAGTGCCGCGAGGAGTTCGGCGAGGATGCGGAGCTCAGCCCCGCGAACATTATCGACAGCCGCCACTTCAGGCTTGAGACACCCGAGGTCAAAATAAGCGTCGATCCGCAGCATGTCTACCTCGTTGAGACGCGCGTGATCGACGGACGAAGATACATTCTCATCCCCGCCGACAACGGAGTCGAGCTCAACGGCATGAGCGTCAGTTTAGATTAAGCTCGTATTGGTTTACATAATTTCATTTACGTAACAAATAGAACTCAGGATACGCATCCTGAGTTCTATTGTCATATTGCATTAGATCCTCGCAACGCCGCTGCTGTGTGCCGCGTCGAACACAGCCTTGGAGACCGTCTCGCGCACACGTTTGTCAAAGGCATAAGGCAGGATATAATCCGCGTTCAGTTCCTCATCCGAGACGAGCGAGGCAAGCGCCTCCGCCGCTGCGATCTTCATCTCACTGTTGATGTCCGATGCTCTTGCGTCGAGCGCGCCGCGGAATATTGCCGGGAACGCAAGGACGTTATTGACCTGATTGGGATAGTCGCTGCGCCCGGTACATACGACTGCCGCACCCGCGGCCTTGGCCTCGTCCGGCATGATCTCCGGCGTGGGGTTTGCGCAGGCGAAGATGATCGCGTCACGGTTCATCGTGCGGATCATTTCCTGCGTCAGCACGCCGGGAGCGGACACGCCGATAAACACATCAGCACCGCAGATAACATCGGCAAGCTTCCCCTGCTCCATGTTCGGGTTCGTCATGGCGGCGATCTCCTGCTTTGCGCCGTTCATGCCGGGGCGTCCCTGATATATGGCCCCGTTCCGGTCGGTCATGACAACATTTTTCACGCCGCGTGAAACAAGCAGCTTCACTATCGCCGTCCCCGCCGCGCCCGCGCCCGAGGTGACGACCTTAATATCCTCCATCTTCTTCCCGACGAGTTTGAGAGCGTTCGTCAGCGCGGCGAGCATTATGACTGCCGTACCGTGCTGATCGTCATGGAAGATGGGTATATCGCAGCGCTGCTTGAGCTTTTCCTCAATTTCAAAGCAGCGCGGCGCGGAGATATCCTCAAGGTTCACGCCGCCGAAGGAGCCCGCCAGCAGCGCGACGGTGTTAACGATCTCGTCCACATCCTTGGAGCGCACGCAGAGCGGGATCGCGTCCACATCGCCGAAAGCCTTGAACAGCAGGCACTTGCCCTCCATGACGGGCATACCGGCCTCCGGGCCGATATCGCCGAGACCGAGCACTGCGGTACCGTCCGTCACGACGGCGACGGTGTTCCAGCGGCGGGTCAGCTCATAGCTCTTGTTGATATCCTTCTGGATTTCAAGGCACGGCCTCGCGACGCCCGGAGTGTAGGCAAGGCTCAGTGCCTCGCTGCTGTCGGCAGGCACGCGTGCGGTGATCTCTATTTTGCCCCGGCGCTCATAGTGCAGCGCGAGGGATTTTTCCATAACGTCCATATTCAGTCCTCCAGACTTTTAAGATACGCTTCGGGGCCGCTCTTATACAGGTCGTTCCCCTGTGAATCAATGACCACAGTGAGCGGCATGTTCTCGACCTTGAGCTCGCGTATCGCCTCGCAGCCGAGATCTTCATAGCACACGATGCGTGCCGCCTTCACGCAGCTGCCCATCAGCGCGCCCGCGCCGCCCATCGCAGCGAGGTATACCGCGCCGTTTCGGACTATCGCGTCAATTACGGCAGCGTTTCTGTCACCCTTTCCGATCATGACGGCAAGGCCGCGGTCAAGCAGCCCCGGCGCGTAGGCATCCATGCGTCCTGAGGTTGTCGGCCCGCATGAGCCGATCACCTGCCCCGGCTTCTCCGGGGTAGGGCCGGCATAGTATATCGCTGCGCCGCGTATGTCCAGCGGCAGCTCCTTACCGGAGGCTGTAAGCTCAGTCAGGCGCTTGTGCGCGGCGTCGCGCGCGGTGTATATCGTCCCTGACACAGTCAGCTTGTCTCCCGCGCGCAGCTTCATAAGCTCCGCTTTATCTGCCGGGAAACTCATCACATATTCCATAGGCACCTCACAGTACGCAGCTTGCGCGGCGCGTCACATGGCAGCTCACATTGACAGCCACGGGAAGCCCTGCGACGTGCGTAGGCATAGTCTCGATATTCACGCCGAGCGCGGTTGTACGCCCGCCGAAGCCCTGAGGGCCGATGCCGAGCGCGTTTATCCGCTCCAGCAGCTCCCGCTCCATCGCAGCGTAGTATTCGTCGGGGTTCGGCTGATCTATCGGGCGCAGCAGAGCATGCTTTGCAAGCTGCGCGACCTTATCAAAGCTGCCGCCGATACCGACGCCGAGGATCACCGGCGGGCAGGGGTTCGCCCCGGCAAGCTTCACCGTCTCGATGACGAAGTCCTTGACGCCCTCAGCGCCGTCCGCTGGCTTGAGCATCTTGAGGCGGCTCATGTTCTCGCTGCCGAAGCCCTTGGGGGCAACGGTAAGCTTCACCTTATCCCCCGGAACAAGGTCAACGGTTATGAGCGCAGGAGTGTTGTTCTCCGTGTTCACACGGCGCAGCGGGTCGGCGACTACGCTCTTGCGGAGGTAGCCCTCCACATAGCCGTCGGCAACGCCGGAGTTTATTGCGCCGTACAGGTCACCCGTTATGTGCACGTCCTGCCCTATTTCAAGGAACACGCAGGCCATGCCCGTGTCCTGACAGACCGGAAGCCCGCTCTCTTTCGCCGCACACATATTATCGCACAGCACGCCGAGAGTGTCCCTGGCCACCGACCACGGCTCGGAGCGGTGCGCCTCATGCAGCGCTCGGCTGATATCGTCAGGCAGGCAAAGGTTTGCCTCCCTGCACAGGCGGCTGACCTCGCCGCGGATGAGTTCCGCTGAAAGCTCTCTCATTTCATGCACCGGCTTTCTATTCTTTGGTCATATACTGGGCCGCGGCGCGCAGCATAAGCTTCTTCACACCGACGCCCTCAAAGTTTATCTCTATCAGATAGTCCCCGCCCATGGGCGACATCTTTGTGATAACACCGCTGCCGAAAGCCTTGTGTCTGACGCTGTCGCCAAGGGCGAAAGCCTCTGTGTTCTCAGGCTTCGGTGTCTCCGGTGCGGAGGCCGCAAAGCTCAGCCCCTTATCCTTGAAGCGCGGGCGGTGTACCTTGCGCTCCTCCCACGTCTTTTCACGTTTCTCGTAGGAGGGCGTGTTCTTATGTATGTGCTCCTCCGGTATCTCGGAGACAAAACGGGAGAGCTTGTTCATCGTGGTGCGGCCGAAAATCATGCGCTGGCGCGCACAGGTCAGGTAGAGCCTTTCCTTCGCGCGGGTGATGGCCACATAGCAAAGGCGGCGCTCCTCTTCCATCTCGTCCCCTTCGCCGATCGCCCGCATACTTGGGAAAATACCATCCTCCATGCCGACGACGAAAACCGTCGGGAACTCAAGCCCCTTGGCGCTGTGCATGGTCATAAGTATGACGCAGTCAGCATCCGGGTCATAGCTGTCCATGTCCGTATAGAGCGCGACATTTGCAAGGTAGCCCTCAAGGGTGTTGTCCCCGGACTCCTTCATATAGTCGATTATGCTTGTTTTAAGCTCACGCACGTTCTCAACGCGGGCAATATCATCGACCGTTCCCTTGGTCTCGAGCGCAATTACATAGCCTGTCCTCGCAAGCAGCTCATCATACAGCGCGTCAGGCGCAGCCGTCTTTGCATACTCGCGCAGTTCTTTAACAAGGTTTGCAAAGTTTCTGAGCTTTATCGCCGAGCGCTGAAGCTCGGGGTAATTGTCCGCCTTGTCGAGTATCTCAAACATCGGGCAGCCATTTGTCTGCGCAAGCTCGCGGACGGTGTCGATAGACTTTGCGCCGATGCCCCTTGCAGGCACGTTGATGATCCTCGAAATGCGCAGATCATCTGTCGGGGACGCAATGACGCTCAGATACGCAAGCATATCCTTGACCTCTGCGCGGTCAAAGAAGCGCGTGCCGCCGACGACGCGGTAAGGAATGCTGTTGCGCTTGAAGGCATATTCAAGCTGGTTAGACTGCGCGTTCATGCGGTAGAGCACAGCATGGTCGCGCCAGTTTGCGCCGCGACCGTAGCTGCCCATGATCGTTGAGACGACGAACTGCGCCTCGGCATGCTCGTTATCTGCGGTAAAGAGCTCCACAAGGTCGCCGTCGCCCCGGTCAGTCCAGAGGTTTTTGCCCTTGCGCTGCTCGTTATGGCTGATAACGGCGTTAGCCGCGCCGAGGATGTGGCCGGTGCTGCGGTAGTTCTGCTCAAGGCGGATGGTGCGGCAGTGCTTATGCTGGCTCTCAAAGCTGAGGATGTTCTCGATCGTCGCGCCGCGGAATTTGTATATGCTCTGGTCGTCATCACCGACGACACAGATATTTCCCCAGCCGCCGGACAGCAGCTCCGCGAGTCGGAACTGGAGGTTGTTCGTATCCTGATACTCGTCGATGAGCACGTATCTGAAGCGGCGCTGCCAGTAATCACGTACATCGTCGTTTGTGTCAAGGAGCTTTACGGTGTTGTAAATAAGGTCGTCAAAATCCATGGCGTTGGCCGAGAAGCAGCGTCTGGAATACTCCGCGTATATGCGTCCGATCGTCCTGCGTCGCAGGTCGCCCGAGAGCTCGGCATTCTTGCGGTACTCCTCGGCGGAGATGCAGCTGTCCTTCGCGTGGCTTATCTCGCCGATAACAGACTTTGCAGCATACATCTTATCGTCAAGTTCCATATCCTTGATGATGTGCTTGAGCAGGCTCAGGCTGTCTGAGGTATCGTAGATCGTAAAGCTGCTCGTATAGCCCAGGCGCTCCGCGCCGCGGCGCAGGATGCGCACACATGCGGAATGAAAGGTGCAGGCCCAGATGTCCTGCGCCTGTTCGCCGAGCATGCTTTCAAGGCGCGCCTTGAGCTCATCGGCCGCCTTGTTCGTAAAGGTTATTGC
>CAKTPC010000065.1 GCA_934590505.1 uncultured Oscillospiraceae bacterium | reverse complement strand
TAATCGCCGACGATAATGTTTTTGCGCGTAATGACGTTTTTGATATACACGACCTGTTTGATGTTTTCATTCGGATAAATTTTATTCGGATCAGGCCCTATCATATTGCTTCTCCTCCCAGATTTTGGCATTACAGATACCGCCCCGTAATGCTGTCACTGTTCTCCTGTATCTCCCGCGGCGTTCCGCAGGCCACTATCCTGCCGCCCGCGTCTCCGCCGCCCGGCCCCATGTCGATGACATAGTCGGCATTGCGGATAACGTCAAGGTCATGCTCAATGACAACGACCGTCGCGCCGTTATCCAAGAGTGCCTGAAAGACCTGCAGCAGCACCTGCACATCAAGCGGGTGCAGGCCGATGGACGGTTCATCAAACACGAACACGGAATCCGTCTGCGTTCTGCCTATCTCGCTTGCAAGCTTCAGACGCTGCGCCTCTCCTCCGGACAGGCTCGGCGTTTCCTCGCCAAGCGTGAGATATCCAAGGCCGAGCTGCTTTAAAATGTTCAGCTTCTGAACGACAGTATTCATATCCCTGCAGAACTCGATGGCGGAGTTTACGTCCATATCCATAAGCTCCGGGAGCGAAACGCCCGCCCACGCCTTGTTCGTGAGCTTCACGCCGTAGGCCGCCCGTGCATAGCGGGAGCCGCGGCAGTCCGGGCACGGGATATCCACATCCGGGAGGAACTGAACGTCGAGACTTACTACGCCCGTCCCGTCGCAGCCGGGGCAGCGCAGTGAGCCGGTATTGTAGGAAAAATCGCTGGCCTTATATCCGCGCTCCTTCGCGTCGTGTGACTTTGCGTAGAGCTTGCGCAGCTCGTCATGCACCCCGGCGTAGGTGGCGACGGTGGAGCGGACATTGATGCCTATCGGCGTTGCGTCAATGAGCTTGACGTGCTGTATCCCCTCGGCGGCGATTGAGCGGATGTGCTGCGGCAGCTCTCTCCCCTCGATTATCGCGGACAAGGCCGGTACAAGGCTTTCCAGCACCATTGTCGTTTTCCCGGAGCCGGACACGCCGGTGACAACGGTGAGCCGCCCTTTCGGGATGTCCACCTCCAAGGGCTTCACCGTGTGTATCTGAGAAGTAGAAAGACGGATCGTACCGTTTGCGAACAGCTCCTCTTTCGCGGCGCAGCTTCTCTGCTTTGTCTCGGCTCTCCCGGCAAGGAACGTGCCTATCTGCGATACAGGGTCATTTTCAATTTCGGGTATCGTCCCCTGTGCAATGACGTGTCCGCCTTTCGCTCCCGCCTCGGGTCCCATCTCAACTATCCAGTCCGCTTCCTTCAATATCTGCGTGTCGTGATCCACCAGAATGACCGAGTTGCCGTCGGCAACAAGGTCGTGCATCACGCCGGTAAGCCCCACGATGTTGGACGGGTGCAGCCCGATCGACGGCTCATCCAGCACATAGAGCACGCCCGTCGTGCGGTTGCGCACAGCGCGTGCAAGCTGCATCCGCTGGCGCTCGCCGGTAGAGAGCGTGGCCGCCGAGCGGTCAAGCGTCAGATATCCCAGTCCTAAATCGATCAAGCGCTTCGCCGTGCTGAGGAAAGCATCGCAGATGCTCTCGGCCATTGGGCACATCTCCTCGGGGAGACTTTCCGGCACGCCCCGCACCCACTCCACGAGTTCCGAGAGCGTCATAGCGCAGGCCTCGTCCAGCGATATCCCGCGCAGCTTCGGAGCGCGTGCAGCAGCAGACAGGCGTGTGCCGTGACACTCCGGGCATATATCTTCTTTCAGAAACTTCTCCACACGCTTCATGCCCTTTTCATCCTTGACCTTGGCAAGTGCGTTCTCCACGGTGTAGACGGCGTTGAAGTAGGTGAAGTCCAGTTCCCCCGCTTGGTTGGAGTTCTTCGCATGGTAGAAGATATGTTTCTTCTCCGCCGGGCCGTAAAAGACTATCTCCCGTTCCTTCTCTGTTAGTTCACGGAAAGGCACATCTGTGCGTACGCCCATCTCCCGGCACACGTCAGTCATCAGCGACCACATCAGGCTGTTCCACGGCGCGACCGCGCCCTCATCGATGCTGAGAGATTCATCAGGTACAAGCGAATCCATGTCCACCGTGCGGATGCTGCCTGTGCCGCCGCATTTTTCGCAGGCGCCCTGAGAGTTGAACGCCAGTTCCTCAGCGGACGGTGCGTAAAACCGCGCGCCGCACTCGGGGCACACAAGCTCCTTCCCCGCAGCGACGGCCACGGTCGGCTCAAGATAATGCCCGTTCGGGCAGCGGTGGTGCGCAAGGCGGGAGTACATGAGCCGCAGGCTGTTCAGCAGCTCCGTCCCCGTGCCGAAGGTGCTGCGTATCCCCGGCACGCCGGGGCGCTGATGCAGCGCCAGTGCGGCGGGGACATACAACACCTCGTCCACGCTCGCCTTCGAGGCCTGCGTCATGCGCCGGCGGGTGTAGGTCGAGAGCGCTTCAAGGTAACGGCGCGAGCCCTCGGCGTACAGCACACCCAGCGCGAACGAGGATTTGCCCGAGCCCGACACGCCCGCAATGCCGACGATCTTGCCGAGCGGTATATCTACGTCAATATTTTTCAGATTGTGGACCTTTGCTCCACGGATCAGCATTTTATCTATCATCAGTCATACTCCGGAAATTCATTTCAGTCTGAGCCGTACTTTACCGGCAGCTTCTATTTTACCATAGCACGTCCCGAATTAACAGGAGGAAATTCCCACTCAGTTCTTGCTCAAGTTGACTCCGGCTTTTCTTTTGAAAACGACACATCCCGCTCTGGGTGTTGTTCAGTTTGCGCTTCTCCTTCACTATAATAAAGCCATCAAACGAAGGAGGAACAAATAATGAACACAGATAAGATCTACGCAGAACAGCTCGCAAACGAATATGCACCCAAGGACACCTCCAAGGTAGTGGCACTCCGTAAGCTGGACGCAAAGGCAAAGCTTCCCGCCACCGTTTTCACCTACACCCTCGGCGTTATTGCTTCGCTCATCTTGGGCGTGGGGATGTGCCTTTCCATGAAGGTCATCGGCAGCGGAACGACCGCCATGTTCGCCCTCGGCATCATACTCGGCGTCATCGGAATCGCGGGCGTAAGCATCAACTACCCCATCTATAAAAAGCTGCTGGCAAAGGGCAAGCAGAAATACGCCTTTGAGATCATGGCGCTGGCAAAAGAGATCAGCGAAAGCTAAGCATGGATAAGGCAAGAGCGCTCCTAAAAAGCCTGCTTTACCCGCCGCGGTGGGTAGTGATCGCCGTCCCGCCGCTCTCCTTCGCCGCGCTTATCCTTCTCTTTGCGGCAAACGACACAAGAAGTATGCCGGCATACCTGATCTACGGTATGTCGGCCTACTCGCTTACAATTTGGCTGGCGGCAATTCCGGGGCTGACAAGCAGGATAAAATTCGCTATAATGAAAAACAGGCTCTTTCGGGAAATCGCCACGGCAAAGGTCACCGGGCAGTATCTGCATGACCCCGCCTTCCATGGAAGCGTCAGCATCTATCAAGGCATGTCCGTTGTAAACCTTGTGAAGTTCCGCAGGCTGGGCAGCCCTATTCTGTCCGCCGCCAAGGTGCTGAATTTCATCGCCGCCATGATGTCGATCCGCGGCTTACAGACGGCGATGATCGCGCAATTTTCCGGAGACGCGGAGCAGTCCCGCAGGATGATGAACACGATGACCGGCAGCGCCGTTTATGCGATTGTCATCGCGATCGCAATTTGTATGCTCATCCGCAGTAAGAAGTCAGGAAAGCAGGTCGAAGCCGTTGAATAAATCTGAAAGCAAATATTTTTCCACCGCCGTAAAAATGGATAAAGCATTTTTGCAGCTCCTTGAGAAAAAGGACTTTGCCTACATCACCGTAAAGGAGCTGTGCGAATCCGCGGGTGTCAACCGCTCTACATTTTATCTGCATTATGAGACGATGGGCGATCTGTTGGCCGAGTGCACCCAATATCTGAACGATCAGTTTCTTGCCTATATGCAGCATGATTCTGCGTCATTTATAGCGAAGCTGCGCGATTGCCCACTCGATGAGCTGTATCTTGTGACTCCGGAATACCTGACGCCGTACCTGAGCTACATCAAGGAAAACCAGCGGCTGTTCCGTACCGGCCTTGAAAATGTCGTCACGCTGCATCTCAATGACAGCTACGCCGACCTGCTGCGCCATGTTATCATGCCCATTCTTGACCGCTATGGTGTCCCTGAAGCCGACCGGCGTTACCTTGTCGCGTTCAGCATCAACGGTCTGATAGCAATCATCACCGAGTGGGTTAAAAATGACTGCACCGATCCCATTGAGCATATTGCCGCCATAATGCAGCTCTGCGTCAAACGCCCCAGAGAATAATTATAACCTCCCGCTTTCCCTATATATTAACTGAATCGCTCTTGACAAAGCTTTCTCCTTGTGTATAACAGTCAATGTTATTTACCGTCTTATTTATGACCAAGGAGAAATACATGGAAAACTCACTGAACATCAAGGTATCGACAGCATCACTGCTGAAATATGCATGCTTCATTCTCCTTAATACATTCCTTATAAGGTTGCTGCGCGTCAGCCATTAGTTTCAGGCTTGAGCGGACCATAGAAATAGCTTGCCGTTGCACCGCCGTCCATCAGTATCGTGGAGCCGGTAATGAACGCGCCCTTGTCACTCATCAAGAGTTCCGCCGCATTGGCAACCTCGTCCGCCGTACCGGGTCGGCCTGCGGGGCATCTTGCAAACATATTCTTATAGAAATCGCCTCGGGGACCGTTGAGCTCATCCAGCGCCAGCGGTGTAACAATGATGCCGGGTGCAATGGCATTGAGCCGAGCGCCGCGCTTGCCCCATTCTACTGCCTGTGCCATCACGAGCTTTTCGTTGCATCGCTTCGCCATCTGGTAGGCATGGAGAGTATCGCGGATATTTTCAGGCTGCAGGAAAGCCAATCCCAGCAGCTCCTCTGTCGGCGTTACCGCAAGCTTTGCGTCCTGCTCCGCTGTCAGTGCCGGCATGCGCCACCCGGATTGGCTTGAGATCGTGACGCCCACGCCGCCGTGTGCAATAACTTTTCCAACCTCCTCCAGCAGCACCGCCGTGCCATAGAGGTCGACCTTCAAAATTGCTTCAATAGGTGCCTGACTCGGAGAAACGCCCGCTGCGTTCACAAGCATTTTTATCTCGCCATACTTCTGTCCCTCGGCAATCAGCGCCTTGATAGACTCACGGCTCGACAGATCCCATTTCCACCGGAACGACGTCAAACCCCGCCTCATTCATAGTCTTGGCCGCAGCCTGCGCGTTTTCAATTTTCTTATCGCCGACAACTATCTTCATCCCGGTACCCATGCGGCGTGCGATAGCCATGCCTATCTGCCCGGCTCCGGCCCATAGCATTACGTTCTTCATTTACCGTACTTCCTTGACCCACTTTTCAAGTGCGGTCTTTGCACCGTCCACGCTGCTGCCGTGGATTGCCAGGCCCTTTGTGACCGCTGCTCCCGGCGCCGCCTTCTGGACGTCTCTCTCTGTGCCCGCAAGTCCGCTGCCCTCATGGGTGCAGAACGGATGAATGGTCTTGCCGGTGAAGTCGTAGTGCTCAAGGAAGGTATAGACAGCCATCGGCATCGTGCCGCAGTAGTTAGGGTAGCCAAGATATATCTCGTCATAGGCGTCCAGAGCATCCGGCAGGTTCTTGATCTCTGGGCGTGCCTTCTTCAGCATGTCGTTCCTCGCCTCGGCAACGCAGGTCCTATAGTTTTCGGAATAGGGCTGCGCCTGTTCGATCTTATAAAGCTCACCTCCGGTGAGTTCCGCGAGCATTTCTGCCGCCTTTTCAGTGTTGCCGACAGAAACCCGGCGGCACGTTCCGCCAAAATAATTCTCTCCCGCGCGGGAGTAAAACGCGATCAGAATAGCCATTTCAGACACTCCTTCCCATTTCATAAGCCTGTTTAAGCGCAGGGTGACGGTACACATCGCCCTTGTCCCACGTGCCGGTTCCGAAGATAACGCCCGCCTCTCTTGCTCCGGGCAGGCAGCGCAGATACCCGCGGAAGTCTGCCAGCGTTTCATCGGAGGCACTGTGCTGCGGGTCTGCCGCCGTAACGATCAGGTAAAATGTTTTGTCTTTTATCGCCTGATAGTCGGCAAGGCAGCGGTCGATCATTGTTTTCATCTGCGCAGATATGGAATAAAAATATACCGGCGAAGCCAACACTATCACGTCCGCCGACTTTAGCGCTTCCTGCACCTCCTGCATATCGTCCTTGCGGACGCAGACATGACTCTCAGCACAGCCGTAGCACGCCATGCATGGTGCAATTTTCTTTTCAGCCAGACGAAGCTTCCGCACCTCATGGCCGTTCTCCGACGCACCCTTCAGGAATTCATCGCACAGCACATCGGAATTGCCGCCCCTGCGGGGGCTGGCACTGATTGCAAGCACCTTCATTGAAAATCCCCCCATTCACTTGATGTCTGTATTATATCCGCACAGTCTAATGCAGTCAATTCCGCTTTCCGTCAATTCTTATAAGAAAAACTGATACGGAGTATTGCCAATAAACACGGCAGTGCTCCGTATAATTAGCCAAACTGTACTTTCAGCAGCTCTGCAAACTCTTCGACATAGCGGTTCGGATTATCTCTTTTCCAGAACGCACAGTAGTTGCGCAGAATCGGTTCATTGCCCCGCACAAGCGGAATGCGGATGATCGATGTTCCGGCAGGAGCAGCCTTCTCCGCCCCTTCCACCGGCAGGAAGCCCTTGCGCCCAATCACCATAAGTCTGGCTTCTTCCAGGTTCTCCGCATACAGGAACTCTCCTTGAAAACCGACCACATCATGGTAGTATTCCTGCTCCGTTTCGCGCTGGGCCTCTGACGTGACGAGAATGCACGGGAAGTTTTTCAGCTCCTGCGGCGTGATCCTTTCCGTCTGCGCAAGCGGACTGTGTGAAGGCACCTCGATATAGCTGCGGCACACGGTCAGAATGAGATTTACATATTCATCCGAAAACGCACGGCGCTGATCGTTGAGGACAATATCGGCCGCTCCGGTTCGCAGCAGACCGTACAGCTCCTCATGGTTGCCGTAAGAGACTGTCACCTCCACATCCGGGTGCTTTTCGGAAAACAGCTCCAGCGCGCGGCGGAATTCGCCGCCGGTATAGCAGCGCAGATAGCCGATTTTCAGGCTCGCCTTGTTTCCATTGGCGATCTTTGCGGCCTCGCTGCACATGTGCTCATAGTCCGCCGTCAGTATCAGGCTTTTCCGGTAGAAGTATTCACCAGCCGGTGTCAGTGTGAAGCTGCGGTTTTTGCGCTCCAAAAGGCTGAAGCCCAGCTCCCGTTCCAGTGTCTGCACCTGCTGTGAGATTGCCGACTGTGAAATGTAATTTTCCTCCGCCGCTTCGGAAAAACTCTTCAGCCGCACAACGGATTGAAAGTATTTCAGTTGTTTGAGCATAATTATACCCCGCTGTTCTTGTATGATTTATTCTAGCACACAGCGCACCTGAAAGCCAGAGAGAAACTATGAATATCATCTACACTGTTAAGGCAAAAAAGACGTCTGACTGTTATTATCAGGCGTCTTTTCTTGCGTATTTATCCCGTTTTCTTTGAACCGGATTACTTCTTCATTGCCTCAGCGGTAGCGACTGCGACAGCGACGGTCGCGCCGACCATGGGGTTGTTGCCCATGCCGAGGAAGCCCATCATCTCAACGTGCGCAGGCACGGAGGAGGAGCCGGCGAACTGAGCGTCAGAGTGCATACGGCCCATAGTATCGGTCATGCCGTAGGAAGCGGGGCCTGCTGCCATGTTGTCCGGGTGGAGAGTACGGCCGGTGCCGCCGCCGGATGCGACGGAGAAATACTTCTTGCCCTGCTCGATGCATTCCTTCTTGTAGGTACCTGCAACAGGATGCTGGAAGCGAGTGGGGTTAGTGGAGTTGCCGGTGATGGAAACGTCAACACCCTCGAAGTGCATGATGGCAACGCCCTCACGGACATCGTCGCAGCCGTAGCAGCGCACATCTGCGCGCTCGGTCTCGGAGTAGCGGATCTCGCGGACGATCTTCAGCTCGCCCGTGTAGTAATCGAACTGGGTCTGGACATAGGTGAAGCCATTGATACGTGAAATGATCTGGGCAGCGTCCTTGCCAAGGCCGTTGAGGATAACGCGCAGCGGCTGCTTACGAGCCTTGTTCGCGTTCTTGACGATACCGATCGCGCCTTCTGCGGCGGCGAAGGACTCGTGACCTGCGAGGAAAGCAAAGCACTTGGTCTCATCGCTCAGCAGCATTGCGCCGAGGTTGCCGTGGCCGAGACCAACCTTACGGTCGTCAGCAACAGAACCGTCGAGGCAGAAGCTCTGAAGGCCGATGCCGATGTACTTTGCCGCTTCGGCAGCGTTCTTTGCGCCGGACTTGATTGCGATAGCCGCACCGACACAGTACGCCCAGCGGACATTCTCAAAGCAGATGGGCTGAATGCTCGCGGTGATCTCATAGGGGTCAAAGCCCATACCCTTGCAGAGTTCTCTGCATTCCTCGACAGAGCCGATGCCGTACTGAGCGAGGACGCCGTTTATCTTGTCTATTCTTCTCTCGTAATTCTCAAACAGAGCCATTAGATTGTCCTCCTTCTCTTATTCCTGACGCGGGTCAATGTACTTGACGGCGCTGTCCCACTGGCCATAGTGGCCCTTGGCCTTCTGGAGAGCTTCGTTTGCGTCGATGCCCTTCTTGATGAAGTCCATCATCTTGCCGATAGAAACGAACTCGTAGCCGATGATCTCATCGTCCTTGTTCAGAGCGATGCGGGTGACATAGCCTTCGGTGAGCTCCATGTAACGCGGGCCCTTTTCCTTGGTCGCAAACATGGTGCCGACCTGGGAGCGCAGACCTTTGCCAAGGTCCTCCAGAGAAGCGCCGACAGCCAGACCGTCCTCGGAGAAGGCGGACTGAGAGCGGCCGTAAACGATCTGGAGGAACAGCTCGCGCATTGCGGTGTTGATAGCGTCGCAGACAAGGTCGGTGTTGAGGGCCTCAAGAATGGTCTTGCCGATGAGAATCTCGGAAGCCATTGCCGCAGAGTGGGTCATGCCGGAGCAGCCGATGGTCTCGATAAGAGCTTCCTCAATAATGCCCTTCTTGATGTTCAGGGTCAGCTTGCATGCGCCCTGCTGAGGTGCGCACCAGCCGATGCCGTGGGTAAAGCCGGAGATATCGGAGATTTCCTTGGCCTGGACCCACTTGCCCTCCTCGGGGATAGGCGCGGGGCCATGATACGCGCCCTTTGCGACTGGGCACATATTCTTTACTTCTGTGGTGTAGATCATATCGTTTTCCCTTCCATTCTCTAAAAAATAGAATAAACAAACTTATGTACCGGCCGCTCACTGGCCGGGGCTGCTCACTTGATGAGCGATACGCCGGTCATTTCCTCCGGCTGCTTGAGTCCCATTATCTGAAGAATTGTGGGGGCAATGTCGGCAAGCTTGCCGTTGTTGAGCTCGATACCCTTCATGCAGACAGTAAACGGAACGAGGTTCGTGGTGTGTGCGGTATTGACCTTGCCGTTCTCATCGAACATGCACTCGGCATTGCCGTGGTCAGCGGTGACGAGCAGCACGGTATCAGGGTGCTTTGCGACCTCTTCCATGATACGTCCCATGCAGGTATCGACAGTCTCAACAGCCTTGACAGCCGCTTCCATGACGCCGGTATGGCCAACCATGTCGCAATTTGCGAAGTTGCAGACGATAAGGTCATACTTGTCGGAGGCAATGGCCTCGATGCACTTGTCGGCGACCTTTGCCGCGCTCATCTGAGGAACGAGGTCGTAGGTCGGGAACTCCTTCGGGGAAGGCACAAGGCATCTGTCCTCGCCCTCCTCCTGCTTCTCAACGCCGCCGTTGAAGAAGAAGGTGACGTGTGCGTACTTCTCGGTCTCCGCAACGCGGAACTGCTTGAGCCCGCAGTGGCTGACATAGTCGCCGAGGGTGTTCTTGATGACCTCGGGCGGGTAAGCGATGGGCAGAGGAAGCGTCTCGTCATACTGCGCGGTGCAGACATAGCTCAGCGGGCAGACAACTTTCTTTCTCTCGAAGCCATCGAAGTTCTCAAGGTTCAGCGCCCAGGTCATTTCTCTTGCACGGTCGGGACGGAAGTTCATGAAGATGACGCTGTCGCTCTTATTGATAACGCCATCGGGGCAGACAACGACCGGCTCGACAAATTCGTCGGTAACATCGTTTGCGTAGCTCGCCTCAACAGCGTGGACAGGGTCGGGATCCAGAACACCCTCGCCGCAGACGATGGCATTGTAGCCCTTCTCTACACGGTCCCAGCGCTTGTCGCGATCCATGCCCCAGAAGCGTCCCTGAATAGTGGCGATCTTCGCATTGCCGAGCTCCCTGCACTTGTCATTTAGCTGTGCGACAAAGCCTGCGCCGCTCTTGGGAGCGACGTCGCGTCCGTCGAGGAAGCAGTGGACATAGACCTTTTCAACGCCGCGCTGCTTTGCCATATCGAGTATCGCAAAGACATGCGTCAGGTGGCTGTGAACGCCGCCGGTGGACATCAGGCCCATGATGTGCAGAGCCTTGCCGTTTGCCTTGGCATCCTCCATAGCCTTGATGTAGGCGGCATTCTTGAAGAACTTGCCGTTCTCGATCTCCTGCGTCATCTTCGGCAGGATCTGGAACACTACGCGGCCGGCCCCCATATTGGTGTGTCCGACCTCGGAGTTGCCCATCTGGCCGGCAGGCAGACCTACGTCAAGCCCGGAAGCGGAGAGCGTTGAGTAAGGATTCGACGAAAACAGCTTGTCAAGGTTCGGCTTCTTTGCCTGTGCAACGGCGTTGCCGGCAGTCGGAGCTGCGAGGCCATAGCCGTCAAGAATTATAAGAACTGCTTTTTTAGACATTTGTGATACCTTCTTATTTATACAATCGCGGTCGTATCCGTATCATTCCTGATCTGTTGCCTTGATTATCTCGGAGAAGTCAACCGGCTTGAGGGACGCACCGCCGATAAGTCCGCCGTCGATGTCAGGCTGTGCGAGCAGCTCGAATGCATTCTTCGCATTCATGCTGCCGCCGTAGAGAATGCTGACCGCGCGTGCGGGGCGTGCGCCGTAGATGCCGCGGATGACCGCGCGGATACCCTGGCAGACTTCCTCAGCCTGCTCAGCTGTAGCGGTCTTGCCAGTACCGATAGCCCAGATGGGCTCGTATGCGATGATGCAGCGGCGCAGCTGGCTTGCGTCAACTCCGCTGAGAGCGGCCTT
>CAKTPC010000064.1 GCA_934590505.1 uncultured Oscillospiraceae bacterium | reverse complement strand
GAGCTCTCCGGTGAGACGCACGAGGTGTATACCGGCGTGTGCGTCATAAAGGACGGGCAGGAGACGCTTGAATATGAAATGAGCCGCGTCCGCTTCCGTGAGCTTTCCGAGCGGGAGATAGAGGCATACATAGCCACCGGGGAGCCGATGGACAAGGCCGGCGCGTATGGCGCGCAGGGCAAGGCCGCACTCTTCGTGGAGGGCATAGAGGGCGACTTTTTCAACGTCATGGGTCTGCCGCTGTGCAGGCTCGGTAAAATGCTCAACAGGCAGGGAGTTGGACTTCTTTGAAAGAATACCTGAAGAAAAACGGAATACGCGTCGGCATAATCGTCGGTGCGGTCGTGCTGATAATCGCGCTAGGTGCTGCGGCGCGCGGCGGCAACATAAGCTTCATGCAGAACGTGTCGGGCATCGTGAAGGCACCTATGCAGAAGGCCCTGAGCTCCGCTGTCAACTGGTTCGACAGCCTATACGGCTATCTGTACGATTATGACTCGCTCATGGCGGAGAATGAATCGCTCCGCTCCCAGCTTGCGGATGCGCAGCAGTCCGCGCGCGACGGCATCGCCGCCTCCGAGGAGAACACGCGTCTGCGTAAGCTCCTTGAGCTGCGCGAGAAGCACACGGATTATGAGATGGAGTCGGCCAAGGTCGTGCTCTGGTCATCGTCGAACTGGTCGTCGTCCTTCACGATAAGCAAGGGCGAGACCAGCGGCATTGAGATAGGCGACCCCGTCATAACCGAGTACGGCGCAGTCGTCGGCCAGATCACAGAGCTCGGCACGAACTGGGCCACGGTCAGCACGCTTATCGACGTTGACATGAGCGTCGGCGCATTCGTCGGCGCGGCGGGCAACTCCGGTATGGTCGTCGGCGAATACTCATTCATGAAAGACAAGACTGCAAAGCTCACCTTCCTTGCAGACGGCGCACAGATATTCGTCGGGGACGATGTTCTGACCTCGGGCTCCGGCGGAGCGTTCCCCTCCGGGCTCGTGATCGGCACGCTCACAGCTGTGCAGACAGAGGCCGGCGGGCAGATAGAATACGGTATAGTCGAGCCGCAGTGCGATCTGGACTCGCTCGTGCAGGTGTTCATTATCAAGAGCTTTGAAGTGGTGGAATAAAAGTTGAAGGATCTTTTTGAGAAGATAAATATACACCGTGTGCTGAGATACGCGCTGTTCATGCTCCTGACGCTGATGGCGCAGAACATGATCCTCAGCCATTTCAGGCTGTTCGGCTCGTGCCCGATGGTGCTGCCGGCGGTCGCCGTGGCGGTCGGCATGTTCGAGGGCGCGACGCTCGGTCCGCTGTTTTCGCTCATCATGGGTATATTTGCGGATATGGCCTTCGTGGAGCATACGATTTTCTTTGCGCTGGTTCTGCCTGCACTGTCGTTCGCGGCAGCGTTCGTGTCCCAGTTCTTTATAAACCGGCGCTTCTTTGCCTTTATGGGCATCACACTTGCGGCGCTGTTCATCACGGCGGTGCTCCAGATGCTCAAGACCTTGGCGGGCGATACATGGAGCGGGGCGATGCTCTCGACGGTCATTGTCCAGACGCTCTGGTCACTGCCGTTTTCGACGGTGGCGTATTTCCCGCCGGCAAAGTGGATCAAGTAAGGGAAAGGACTTGCAATGCACAACAGACTTGTAAAACCGGGAAGAGTCGCGGGACTTGTTATCCTTATCCTGCTGCTCCTCACGGTGTATCTGGTGGAGCTCTATAAGCTCCAGATCATAGAGGGCGAGGCAAACTACAACCGCAGCAGCGAGCTTACGAATGCCGAGCGCACCGTGACCGCCGCGCGCGGCAATATCTATGACCGCTACGGCCGTACCCTTGTCAGCAATGAGGAGACCTATAACCTGAAGATAGACACGGACAAGCTCTTCGCAAACGAGGACCCGAACTCGGTCATTCTTGAGCTTGTGCATATGGTCCAGGGCTACGGCGACGAGTATACCGACGACCTGCCCATAACCATGACCCCGCCGTTTGAATACGACCCGGACATGACGGCTATCCAGCGCACGATGCTCGATGCGTACTATGTCCGTCAGGAGATAGACCCGAACTCTACGGCGGTCGAGCTCATGAGCTATATGCGCACGAGATATAATATCGACAACAGCTACTCCGCCGAGGAGATGCGCATCATCGCCGGCGTGCGTTACTCGATAAACGTCCGCTACGCCGTCAATACCGCCGACTATATCTTCGTCGAGGACGCGAGCATGAAGCTCATCTCGTCGATCATGGAAAATAAGCTTGTCGGCATCGAGGTCGAGCGCGCCTACAGCCGTAAATACGGCACGGAGTACGCAGCGCACATCCTCGGCTACACCGGCCTTATGACGCAGGAGGAATATGAGAAATACTCCCTGCTGAACTACTCTACCGACGCCATGGTCGGTAAGGACGGCGTCGAATACGCCTTTGAAAACTACCTCCACGGCAAGGACGGCAAGGTCATCGAGACGCGAAACTCTGCCGGTACGGTGCTTGCAACGGTGTACACCGAGGAGCCGGAGCCCGGCAACCATGTGTACCTGACGATCGACAGCGTCCTGCAGGAGCAGACCGAGCGTATCCTTGCAAACGGAGTGTCGATACTCAAGCAGAACATTGCCCAGAAGCGTGCCGAGGGCACGGCGCGAGGCGACTATAATGTCGACCTCAAGGACGAGATCACCGGCGCTGCCGCCGTGGTCGTGAACGTCAAGACCGGTGAGCCGCTTGCAATGGCAAGCTGGCCGACCTACAATGTCGCGACGATACTGGAGGACTATCAGGAACTGCTCGAAGCGGAGAATGCGCCGCTCTTTAACCGCACGCTGATGGGAACCTATGCCCCTGGTTCAACTTTCAAGCCCTGCACGGCGATAGCCGCACTCACAATGGGCATAGTAAACACCGAGGACAAGATAAAATGCGAGGGCGTCTACACAAGGTACGCGGCCGAAGGCTACGCGCCTGAGTGCTGGATCTGGAACTCGACGAAGGATCACCTTACCCACCCCGAGGAGAACGTCACGACCGCTATCCGCGACTCGTGCAACTACTACTTCTACTCCATCGGCAACTTCCTCGGCGTCGATGACCTCGGCAGGTTCGCCGCGGACTTCGGCCTCGGCGAATACTCTGGCATTGAGCTTGTCGAAGCCAAGGGCAACATGTCCAACCAGGCAAACCACATGGACTATGCCGGTACCGAGTGGCGAATAGGCGATACCCTGCAGGCCGCCATCGGCCAGTCCGACAGCGTTTTCACCCCGATACAGATGGCTGAATACTGCGCGACCGTCGCAAACTCCGGCACACGCTATTCCGCGTCCATCCTCAAGTCCATCAGAAACTACGATTACAGCGAAAAGCTCTATGACCGCGAGCCTACCGTCATGAGCACCGTCGATTCCGCCGAGTATAACTGGGCGGCGGTACATGAAGGCATGTGGGAAGTGCTTAACGACTATATAAACGAGAAGAACGTCAACGTCTGGGTCGACTGCCAGTGGCGTGTCGCCGGCAAGACCGGTACCGCACAGAAGGGCGAAGGCATCCAGAACGACGGTATCTTCATGTGCTATGCCCCGTATAAGGATCCCGAGGTCGCGATATTCGTCGTCGTTGAGCGCGGCGGTGCCGGTGCTGACGTGCAGTTCATCGCACGCAACATCATGGACGCTTATATCACTATAATGGGCTACAGCGATACCTCCGAGACGGAAATGACGCTTCTTAAATAAAGCTATTGAAGTTTCGGGAATTTGTGTATATAATTAGTCGAATGAACAAATAAGGTATTTTGCATACAAGGAAACGGAGAAGAGTATGAATATTGCATTGATGGCGCATGACAGAAAGAAAGAGCTCATGGTGCAGTTCTGCATTGCCTACTGCGGCATTTTGGCGGAGCACTCGCTTTGTGCGACCCACGTCACGGGCAAGCTTGTCTCGGAGGCGACCGGCCTTCCGATAACGCTTTACCTCCACGCGGATCAGGGCGGCGCGCAGCAGATCGGCGCACGCATATCCTTCAATGAGATCGACCTTGTGCTCTTTTTCTGCGACCCCGCAAACCCCAAGGGCTTTGATGATATCAACAAGATCGAGCGTCTGTGCGACCAGTACCAGATCCCCTTTGCGACCAACGCCGCGACGGCGGAGGTGCTCGTTCAGGGCCTGCGCCGCGGCGACCTTGACTGGCGCAACATCGTCAATCCCCAGAAGAGATAAGCCGCACGGCAGCTATACTGCGCGTTTTTATTCCGAAGCCGTCTGCATGAACGGCTTCGGAATTAATGCGTATATTGAAAGGATGCACATATATGGCAAAGGTATCACCGCGCACGCTTTCCGGCTTTATGGAGCTGCTGCCGGAGCAGCAGATGAAGATGGAGCGCATGATGGAGGTCCTCCGTCAGAGCTATTCCGTCTATGGCTTCACTCCGCTTGACACACCTATAATCGAGTCTGCCGAGGTGCTGCTTGCCAAGGGCGGCGGCGAGACCGAGAAGCAGATATACCGCTTCATGAAGGGCGAGAGTGACCTTGCCCTGCGCTTTGACCTCACTGTCCCGCTGGCAAAATATGTCGCCGGGCACTATGGCGAGCTGACCTTCCCGTTCCGCCGCTACCAGATCGGCAAGGTCTACCGCGGCGAACGCGCCCAGCGCGGCCGCTTCCGCGAGTTCTATCAGGCCGATATCGACGTAATAGGAGACGGAAAGCTTGATATCATAAACGAGGCGGAGATCCCCGCCATTATCTATAACACCTTCTCAAAGCTCGGCATAACAAAGTTCAAAATCAAGGTCAATAACCGCAAGATCCTCAACGGCTTCTATGCCATGAACGGCATGAGCGAGCGCGCCGGGGATATTATGCGCACTGTCGACAAGCTTGATAAAATCGGCGCGGAGAAGGTGCGCCAGCTGCTCATTGACGATGTCAAGATGCTCCCCTGCAAGGCGGAGAACGTGCTGGACTTCATGGCCATCTGCGGCAGCAATGATGAGGTCATCACGGCTCTCGAGCGCTACCGCGGCATGGACGCGACCTTCGACCAGGGGCTCGATGAGCTCAAGACCGTCACGGGCTACCTCGCGGCCTTCGGCGTGCCGGAGGAAAACTTTGCTGTCGACCTGACTATCGCGCGCGGTCTGGACTATTACACCGGCACGGTCTATGAGACCGAAATGACAGAGCACCCGGAGATCGGCTCCGTCTGTTCCGGCGGCAGATATGATAACCTTGCCGAGTATTATACCGATAAGCAGCTGCCCGGCGTCGGCATCTCGATAGGGCTGACAAGGCTGTTCTACGTGCTCAATGAGCAGGGGCTGCTGTCGGATGAGATAGTCACCGCACCGTGCGATGCTCTGGTTATCCCCATGACCGAGGATGCTGGCTTTGCCATCTCCGCCGCGACCGCTCTGCGTGCCGGCGGTGTGCGCACCCAGCTCTACGGTGAGAAGAAAAAGTTCAAGGCCAAGATGAGCTATGCCGATAAGCTGAAGGTGCCGTTTGTCGTGCTCGTGGGCGAGGACGAGATAAACGAGGGTGTCCTGTCCGTCAAGAACATGCAGACCGGCGAGCAGGTCAAGCTCAGCCCGGCGGCTGCGGCGGAGCATATCGCCGCCGTCATAAAAGAAAGAAACAGCGGCGCTGTTATAAAAGAGTAAGCCGCTGTTACAGATAGGAGAAAAGAGTATGACACAATCCCGTACACATACCTGCAATGAGCTCCGCATCGAGAATGTGGGGCAGAAGGTCAAAATAGTCGGCTGGATGGAGAACGTCCGCGAGGTCGGCAGCAATTTTGCGTTTGTCGTCGTGCGTGATTTTTACGGCACGACTCAGGTCGTCATTGAGGACGAAGCCATGATGGCCGTTGTCAAGGGCATCAATAAGGAGTCCACCATCTCCGTCGAGGGCACCGTGCGCGAGCGCGCCAGCAAAAACCCCAAGCTCCCGACCGGCGATATCGAGGTCGTCCCCGAGAAGATCGAGGTCCTCGGCAAGTGCCGCTATAACGAACTGCCCTTTGAAATAAACCGCAGCCGTGAGGCCGATGAGACCCAGCGTCTCAAGTACCGCTATCTCGACCTCAGAAACCCCGCTGTCAAGAAGAACATCATTCTCCGCTGCAACGTCGTAGCAGCTCTGCGTCAGGCGATGACCGAGCACGGCTTCCTTGAAATCACCACGCCTATACTCACCGCCTCCTCTCCCGAGGGCGCGCGTGACTATCTTGTCCCCGCGAGAAAGCACCCCGGCAAGTTCTATGCTCTGCCGCAGGCTCCGCAGCAGTTCAAGCAGCTGCTCATGACCTCCGGCTTTGACCGTTATTTCCAGATCGCCCCCTGCTTCCGCGATGAGGACGCGCGCGGCGACCGTTCCCCCGGCGAGTTCTATCAGCTAGATATGGAGATGGCTTTTGCCACTCAGGAGGATGTTTTCGCCGTCCTCGAGGACGTGCTGCCTCCGATCTTTGCAAAGTACGGCACTTATGATATCGCTTCCAAGGCTCCGTTTACACGCATCCCGTATCTCGAGGCAATGGAGAAGTACGGTTCTGATAAGCCCGACCTGCGCATTGACCTTGTCGTGCAGGACATCACCGCGCTCGTTCAGGGCACTGAGTTTGCTCCCTTTGCACCGGGCAACGTCATAAAGGCCGTTGCCGTCTCCGGATGCGAGATGACCAGAAAGCAGATAGACAAGCTCTGCGCCGATGTCGAGGTGCAGGCGGGCAACAAGCCCTATTGGTTCAAGGTCGAAGAAAACGGCGAGTTCGTCGGCGGCATCAGCAAGTTCCTCAATGACCGCAGGGACAGCATTACCGAAGTTCTCGGCCTGAAGCCGGGCTGTCTCGTCGCTGTTGCGGCAGGGAAGAAGGATGCCGCGCAGAAAACCGCCGGCGTCATGCGCAAGATGCTCGGCGCGGCTGTTCCCGGTCACATGGATAAGGAACGCTACGAGTTCTGCTGGATCGTCGACTTCCCGATGTACGAGATCGGCGAGGAGTCCGGCGAGCTTGAGTTCTGCCACAACCCGTTCTCCATGCCCTCCGGTGGGCTGGATGTGCTGCTCAAGGCAGAGCGCGGCGAGATAGACCCGCTCACCATCACCGCCGACCAGTACGACCTTGTCTGCAACGGCGTTGAGCTCTCCTCCGGTGCTGTCCGTAACCACGATCCCGAGATCATGATAAAGGCTTTCGAGATGGTGCGTCTCGGCGAAGAGGACGTCAAGAAGAAATTCCCCGCAATGTACAACGCCTTCTGCTACGGCGCTCCCCCTCATGCCGGTATAGCCCCGGGCGTAGACCGTATGGTCATGCTCCTCTCCGGTGAGGAGAGCATCCGTGAGGTCATTGCCTTCCCGATGAACAAGAACGCGCAGGACGTCATGATGGGCGCTCCCTCCACGGTCGAGCAGAAGCAGCTTGACGAGCTGCACATTGCCACCGTCGGCGAACTCGAAGAATAACATTAGAATCATATACGGCGGAGCGCCTTACGGAGAATATCCGGGGCACTCCGCCGTGTCGTATATCCATGAGCGGCAGGGGAGGATGAAATATGTTTTCGAGCATCAACAGTTTCGGCGTCAGCGGCATCGGAGGCTACGGAGTCGAGGTCGAGGTATACATATCGAACGGGCTTCCGGGCTTTGACATCGTCGGGCTTCCGGACGCCGCCGTCAAGGAGGCGCGTGAACGTGTGCGTGCCGCGATAAAGAATAACGGTTTCCGCTTCCCGGTCAGCAGGCTCACGGTGAACCTTGCGCCCGCGGATAAAAAGAAGGCCGGCACGGTATATGACCTGCCTATCCTAGTCGGCATCCTCGCCGCCTCCGGAGACATTGACACGCCCGGGAGCGACAAGGCCTTTATCGGCGAGCTGTCCCTGCTCGGCGAGCTGCGCCCGGTCCAGGGCGCGCTGCCTATGGCGCTTGCCGCGGCGCGTGAGGGTGTGCGTGAGATATTCGTCCCCGCCGAGAACGCGGACGAGGCCGCCTTTGCCGAGGGCATAACCGTCTACCCTGTTAAGAACGTGCGGGAGCTGCTGCGCCACCTGCGCGGCGAGGAAAAGCTTGAGCCCGCACAGCCGCCTAGACCCGGGGAGGATGTGCGTCCTCTGCCGGATTTTGCCGATGTCAAGGGGCAGGAGAACGTCAAGCGTGCTTTTGAGATCGCCGCCGCGGGCGGGCACAATATCCTTATCGTCGGCCCGCCGGGCGCGGGCAAGTCAATGATGGCAAAGCGCCTGCCGGGCATACTTCCAGAGATGAGCCGGGACGAAATGATCCAGTGTACCGAGATCCATTCCGTCGCGGGGCTCACAGGGCGAGAGCACCCGATAATCGCGCAGCGCCCGTTCCGCGCGCCGCACCACACGGTGTCGGCGATCGGCCTTGCCGGGGGAGGCAGCTTTCCGCGCCCCGGGGAGATAAGCCTTGCGCACAACGGCGTGCTGTTTCTTGATGAGCTGCCGGAGTTTCGCAGCGACGTGCTTGAGGTGCTGCGCCAGCCGCTTGAGGACGGGGAAGTGACTGTCTCGCGCGTGTCGGGCTCGGTGACGTTCCCCAGCCGGTTCATGCTCGTGTGCGCAATGAATCCATGCAAATGCGGCTGGTACGGACATCCGTCCGGGCGCTGCCGCTGCTCGGAGAAGGACGTCCGCCGCTACCATTCAAAGATATCCGGCCCGTTGCTCGACAGGATAGATATAATCGTTGAGGTCCCCGCACTTGAGTATGACGAGCTGCGCAGCCGCACACCGGCCGAGAGCTCCGCCGAGATAAAGAAGCGCGTCGACGCAGCGCGGGAGCGCCAGCATGCGCGCTTTGCCGGGGACGGAAGTATGTGCAACGCGCGCATCGGCAGCGCCGGTCTGCGCGAGTTCTGCGTGCTCAATGCCGAGTGCGAGGAGCTTATGAAAGCGGCGTTCAGCGCGATGAACCTCTCCGGGCGCAGCTATGACAGGATACTGCGTGTAGCGCGCACGATAGCCGACCTTGCGGGTGAGGAGAATATTGCGCCCGAACACATCGCCGAGGCGATACAGTACCGCACCTACGACCCGACCGGCGGTGTGTGATACTGCTATTTCGAATCTTTTGAAGCATGTAAGAGCCGTGAAAAAGCACATTTAGGACCCCAATATTATTCGGGAGCAGCCGTTTAATTGAACGGCTGCTCCCGATTTTTACATCTCTTTTATTTTATGTGAATTATATTATGGGAAATAAAATATGTAAATGATATTAAGTAAATGATAATATGTAAAATAAGGGCGGCGATACACCGCCGCCCTTGCCGAGTTTCTATTTGTTCTTGTCCTTTGATCTGAATATGAGGGATATCAGCAGCCCGAAGAACACAGCGGCTCCGAGACCCGCGGAGGCGGCGGTGAAGCCGCCGGTCAGCACGCCTAGGACGCCATCTTCGGCGACGGCCTTCTTCACTCCCTTTGCGATGGCATTTCCAAAGCCCGTGAGCGGGACATTTGCACCCGCGCCCGCCCAATCGGCCAGCGGCTGATATACTCCGAGCGCACCGAGTATCACGCCTGCAACGACGTAGCTTGTCAGTATCCGCGCCGGGGTCAGCTTTGTGTAGTCAATGAGCAGCTGCCCGATGATGCACAGCAGCCCGCCTACGGCAAAGGCCTTGAGGTATTGAAGCAGCACATCCATTTTATTGCTCCTCCGTTTCAAACGCGGCCGCGTGGCATATCCCCGGGATGCTGCACCCCTGCTGGCAGGTCACCGGGGACATGAGTGCGCCCGTCGCCGCAAAGAGCACACGCCTCCATACCCCGCGCTCCATTGCCGGCAGGATATGCCCGCCGAGCACCGAGGCGCTGCATCCGCAGCCCGAGCCGCCCGCGTGTACATCCTGCGTTTTGAGGTCGTATATCAGCACGCCGCAGTCCATATAGCGCATGCCGAGCTCAATGCCGTCGCGCCGGAAAAGCTCTTGGAGAATGTCGTGCCCGACCGCGCCGAGGTCGCCGGTGAAGATCGCGTCGTAGTAATCGAGCGTGCGACCGGTGTCTTTGAAGTGTGCGCTCAGCGTGTCATATGCCGCGGGAGCCATTGCCGCGCCCATGTTATTCGCGTCGGCTATGCCCGCGTCGACTATCCGGCCCGGCGTCACGCGGCTTATGCGCGGGCCGTGCCCGTCCTTGGAGAGCATCACGCATCCGGATCCTGTGACCGTCCATTGACTGGTCGGTGTGCGCTGCCCGCCGTATTCAAGCGGGAAGCGGTACTGCCGCTCCGCCGTGCAGAAGTGCGAGCCGGTGAGTGCGGCGGCGGTCTTGAAGCCTCCGCCGTCTATCAACAGCGCCGCCAGACACAGCGCCTCCGCCATCGTCGAGCACGCCCCGTATAGCCCGAGGTAGGGAAGTTCACTGTCCTTGAGCGCGAAGGAGGAGCTGACGCATTGGTTGAGCAAATCCCCGCCGAGGACGCACTCCGGCTCGAACGCCGCGCCGCCTGCCTTGCCGCGGCATATGCCGAAGCACTGGCGCAGCATGCTCGTCTCGGCCTTCTCCCAGCTGTCCTCGGCAAAGTACGAGTCCTGCGACACATAGTCAAAGCAGTCCTTGAGAGGACCCTCGCCCTCTTTCTTTCCCGCCACCGCGGCTGACGCCGCGACGCGGACGTTTGCCGTCAGCTCTATCGTCCTGCTGCCGATCCTTTTCGCCATGCTCCTCCGCCCTTTCAATAGCATTTAATGATGGTATTATTTCCGGAACGGAGCAAAAAATGTAAAATAAAACTGCTGCCCCTGTTTTCCGAGAGCAGCAGTTGAAGTGCTTGTAGTTATTCGAAGTTCAGCTCCGTCACGCCGAAGTACTTTTCCGCAAAGTCCACGCGCTCGACCCGGAACTCTTTACCGCGCAGATACTCGAGGGCTCCCGCGTCCGTCGGGAACTCGAAGCGCAGCCGGTAGGAATAGAGCGCCTGACCGTTTTCGCCGAAGTCCTTGTTGAAGCGCTCGCGCCCGTACTTCCCATCGCCGAGCAGCGGCCAGCCAGCGTGCGCCATCTGCGCGCGTATCTGGTGCGTGCGCCCCGTCAGCAGCCTGCACTCCACGAGCGAGAGCTGACCCTTACTGTCCAGCACGCGGTACTCCGTTACCGCGGTCTTGCAGCCCGGTTCGGGCTTATCCTTTATAAAGACCTGGTTCTTCTTCGCGTCCTTGAACAGATAGTTCTCAAGCCGCCCGGAAGCGGGGCGCGGCCTGCCGGATACGGCACAGAGATAGAACTTCTCAATCTCTCTGTCACGTATTTTCTCGTTGAGGATGCGCAGTGCCTCGGCATTTTTTGCCGCAATGACGATGCCGCCGGTGTTGCGGTCGATGCGGTTGCAGAGCGCCGGGGCAAAGGAGTTCTCCTCCTTGGGCTTCCATTCGCCCTTTTGCGCCATGTACGCTTGAACATTCGCGATGAGCGTGTTATAATCCCAAGTACCGGCGCTGTGGCACAGCAC
>CAKTPC010000063.1 GCA_934590505.1 uncultured Oscillospiraceae bacterium | reverse complement strand
CGGCAATGCCCGCATAGAGCTTGAAAGCGACGAGCAGTATGTTTCCTATGACGCCGACGGCGGTCAGCCGCGCGACGGTTTTCTTTTCAGACATGACAGATCCCCTCCACGGTATAATATGCACTTCACGAGCCGAGAGGGATAAAAAAATACAGTCCCCCTCGGAACATACTACTGTCCCGCAGAGACTATCTGTATTCTCTGCTGCCGCCTTGCGGCGACCCGGCCGGCGCATTGGCGCTGCCTGTTCAGTTTGTACTGTTGTCGTATACGCGATGCAGTGCAAAGAGTTTATGAAATACTAACATTTTGCCTGCCCTTTGTCAACAGCGAATTTGTGAACAAACCGAATAAAAACAGAGACGGGAACGAGCGTTCCCGTCTCTGTTTTATGCCTTATTACTGCACGCTTGAAAACTTCTGCTTTATCTGCTGAATCTGCTGCGGCTGTGCCTGCTCGGCGGGGTACCAGCCGTGCTGCGCCATCTCGTTATAGATGTTGTTCTGCATGCACAGCGCATCGTTGAGTGCGGCGTTGAAGGCTTGGTGCACGTTTGGTGTCGCGGACTCGATGGAACCGTGCATATACAGGTCGCACACGCCCTTTGTCGTCAGAAGTATGCCTTCCATAATGTCTTTGTCGTTCATTGCCGTCCCTCCTTATACAAGCTCGTAAAACTTTGCGAACAGTCTCTGGTTGCCGTTGAGAAGCTGCTGCGCCTGCTGGCGCAGTGCAGGGTCTGTAAGCTGGCTTGCGGCTGTGCGGCACTGGGTCATAAGATACTGGGTGTGGCCGAGCGCGTCCTCAATATAGAGCAGTTCCTTAGGGCTCATGGATATCGTTCCTCTCTTTTTTTATTTTGTCGAATTTTTCGACGCTGTTATTATCTGCGCCGGGCAGAAATATAGCCGCGGCAAATACTGCATTGGAAATTTGAAATGCCTGATGATCCGTGCTTGGCAAAAGCTCGCAGTTATGTTAAAATTTATCATACACAAAAAACAACAAAGAGGGACACATCATGAAATATGTTATCGGCGCGCTGGCCGGAATTATATGGGGCTGCATCGGCGCTCTTATAAACTGTGCCATCACAAAGGCGGCAGTCAAAAAGGGGAAGGATTCTGCCATGCTCATCGCAAACCTCCTGCGCATAACGGTGGACATTGTCCTGCTCGGCACCATCGTCCTTGTGAGAAACCTTATTCCCTTCAGCTTTGAGCTTGCGCTCGTCGGAACCGCGGCGGCGCTGAGTATTGTGAACATTGTGTTCGCGTTCAGAATGGCAGCAAAAAAGTAAAATGAGAAATCAGCACCTGATTGGTGCTGATTTTATTTTCATTAAGACGAATTAAACATCGTTTATGAAAACTTAAGAAATTTACATAACAACATGTGCTATAATGCAGGGCGTATCAAATCAACTAGGAGGTCAACATGAAGCATAAATTCAGATCCTGTGCCGCATTGCTTATGGCGCTGTGCATGATATTCAGCCTTGCCGCCTGCGGCCAGAGCGGGAGCACAGGCAGCGATACTAAACAGACCGGCATAAAGAATAATGAGTCGGCCCCGGAATTTACCTATACTGCGAGCTTCACAAAGCTGCGCGAAAACAGCAAGGACGACTCCCAGCCCCAGACCGTGACCGCCGACGGGTTCTACAGCGTCGGCAATGAGAAGGTCGGCGACAATACACCCGAGGGCGTGACGCCCGATTATGAGGGGCAGTATGACGTATACGCGCCGTACATCACTTTTACGGACTTTGGCGGCAAGGTGACGAAGCTTGAAAGCTACGTCCCTGTCGAGGAGGATCAAAGCAACGCTGATAAGCGTGACTACGCAAGCAGCCACAGCATCGCCGGCATCGCTGTGAACGACGACGGCAGTCTGACGATCATCGAGAACGTCTACCTCTCATGGTCGGATGCTCCCACCGATGTTAAGAGCGACAGCGACGACTACTATAATTACTACCAGAGCGAGAATGCTTACTATCTGCGCGTGCTCGATAAGACCGGCGCGGAGGTGAGCAGCGCGAAGCTCGAAGCGGACACCTCGTCTGATGACTTCTATGTCAGCCAGTTCGTGCTCGACGAAGCCGGCAACGCTCTCGTGATGAGCAGCAGCAAGCTCACCGCGTTTGCACCGGACGGCAGCCTCGCATACGAGATCCCGGTTGACGGCTATATCTATTCCCTCGCAGCTCTGCGCGACGGGCGCATCGGCGTTCTGACGATGGACATGAGCAGCTATGACTTCAAGCTCAATATCGTCGACAGCAAGGCCGGAGCCTTTGACAGCACAAGCTACACCATGCCGTCCGATGCCTACGACCTCATCAGCGGCGGCGGGGATTACGACCTGTATTACACCAGCGGCGTCAACTTCTATGGCTACTCCCTTGAGACCGAGACGGCCGAGAAGCTGTTCAGCTGGATAAGCTGCGATGTCGACAGCAGCGAGCTCGCGCTCGTGAACGTATCCGACGACGGGACGATCAGCGGCTTCACCGGCGGCTACGACGATAAGGCCGAGACCTACAGCCTTGACTATGTCACCGTCACCAAGGTGCCCTATGACTCCGTGCCGCAGAAGATCAGCCTGAGCATGGCCACCATGTATGTGGATGACAGCACCCAGAAAGCCGTCATAGCTTTCAACCGCTCGAACGACAAGTACCGCGTCGATATTATCGATTACTCCGAGTATAACACTGAGGACGACTACAACGCCGGCCTCACCAAGCTCAATACCGAGATCATGGCCGGGAACATGCCGGACATCCTCGCCCTCGATACCCAGACCCCATACCGCCAGTACGCGGCAAAGGGACTGCTCGAGGACCTCTACCCCTATATAGACGCGGACAGCGAGCTTGACCGCAGCGATTACTTCCCGAACGTCTTTGCCGCGCTTGAGGTAAACGGCGGACTCTACACCGCCTGTGCTGGCTTCGGTATCCTCTCGGCGGTCGGCGCGACGTCGATCGTCGGCGATACTCCGGGCTGGACATACGACGAGTACTATGAAGCGCTCGCGAAAATGCCCGAGGGCTGCGAGGGCTTTGACTACGGCTATGACCGCAACACCCTGCTGACGCTGTGCCTTGCGCTCGATATGGACGATTACATGGACTGGAGTACCGGCGAATGCCGCTTTGACAGCGAGGACTTCGTGAAGCTGCTTGAGTTCGCAAACCAGAACAAAACGGACTTTGACTACGAGAACGCCGAGTACACCGAGGAGGACTCCGCCGCCAACCGCATCCGTGAGGGCAAGCAGATGCTGACGTCGGCAAACTTCTTCAGTGCCGACTATATGTATAATAACTTTGAGCAGACGTTCGGCGCGCCTGTCACAATAAAGGGCTTCCCGACGATGCACGGCGTGGGCAACATGATAACCACACAGTCCTCCTACGCCATGAGCAGCAGCTGCGAGCATAAGGACGCGGCATGGCAGTTCCTCCGCACCTTCCTGACCGAGGACTACCAGAAGGACGTGTTCTATCTGCCGACGAATATGAACGTCTTTGAAAAGCAGCTTGCCGATTCCATGGTCGTCGAGTACAAGAAGGACCCGAACGGCAACTATCTGCTCGATGAGAACGGCGAGCGCATCCCCGTCTCCAAGGGCATGATGTCCGACGGTGTCAATACCTATACGATATACGCCACCACTCAGGAGCAGGCTGACCAGCTGCGTCAGGCGATAGCCGATACCACCAAGCTTATGAACTATGACATGAGCATCGTGGACATTGTCACCGAACAGGCCGCAGCGTACTTCTCCGGTCAGAAGAGCGCCGAGGAGGTCGCAAAGCTCATCCAGAGCAAGGCAAACATCTATATAAACGAACAGCGATAAAACACAGCGGCAGCCGTCTTCCATGGCTGCCGCTGCTTTTTATCGCTGTATTTTATATAAATAAATTATATAAAATACAGCACCATATGCAGCGCGATAAACATAAGCAGAGCAAGCGAATACCAGCGGTGCCAACACATTTTCTTTCTGATATCCTTGGTCATGTGACATGCGTATATAAGCACAAGGCCCGTCAGGAGCGCCGCAGCCCCCATGACCGGCAGCCACACGCCGTGGATCGCTAAAGCCTTGAAGGCGAAGAAAGCGTGTATAAGCGCGAACAGCAGAAAGCCCCCGCTCGCAGCCTCGTGCAGCTTCATAAGAAGGGCGTTCGCCTTATGCGCTTCCGCTATCCTCAGAGGGTATTTTACGGCAAGCAGTATAAAGCAGGCAAGAGTGAGATAACCGAACAGCAGCGACATGATGTTTCTCCTTTTTCATTTTATTTCCGAAACGTATTTCACAACGTAGTCGACAAAGCGCCGCGTCGCGGGACCGGCCTTGTCCCCGGCGGCAATGGCGATGCCGATCGTGCGTTTGGCCTCGGGTATGAGCGGCATGACCTGTAATTCGTCGTGCCGCCCCTTGAGCAGCAGCTCCGGCATTATGCTTATGCCCAGCCCCTGCTCGACCATGGCGATAACGGCGTAGTCATCCTTAGTGTAGAAGCGCACATTCGGCTTGACACCGGCGGCGTCGAGCGCGCGCCGCGCGTCATGCGCGGAACTCTCCAGCAGGCTTATGAACGGCTCGTGCTCGCACTCAACGAGCGGGAACTTCGGGTAGCTCTCGTACCGGCTGTGCTTCGGGAGTATCGCGAGCAGCCTGTCCTCCATCAGTGCGATGCACTCGCAGCCGACGGCGGAGGGCATCGCGACAAAGCCGACGTCGACGCTCCCGTCCGACAGCCACTGCTCGACATCGTGATAGTCCCCGTTGAGGAGCTTGAAGTCGACATTCGGATAGTCGTGCTGGAACTCCTTCAGCACTGTCGGCAGCCAGTGGACGGCGACGGAAGTGAACGCGCCTATGCGCACCGTGCCCGATTCGAGCCCGCGTATGGCCGAGGCGGTTTGATTGAGCTGCTCCGCGCTGCTTAAGAGATTGCGCACCGCGGGCATGAGCCGTTCGCCCTCCTCGGTAAGCCGCACCCCCGCGCGGCTGCGGATGAGTACCGCGAAGCCCAGCTCCTTTTCAAGCGCGTCTATACTGTGGCTCACGGCGGACTGCGTGCAGCCGAGCTCCGCCGCGGCGCGGGTCAGGCTCTTCGTCTCAACAACGGCAGTCAATGTCCGATACTTGTCTATACTCATGGTCAGGCTCCTACATGAAAAAAAATCATTTTGATATGAACATCATTATAGCGAGTTATATTATAGGAAAAAAGCAGCTTGTTTGCAAGCTGTTTTTTTCCTGCGCCGCTTGCTAAAAAACTCCTTTAGAGTAAAATACCACTTGTATTTGAAAGAGGAGAGAAAAGCCATGTTCAACACATCAACGATCTGCATTCTTATTTCCGTCGTTGTCTACCTGCTGGGTATGCTGGCGATAGGCATAATGTATTCTAAGAATTCCACGACTGAGGACTTCTACCTCGGCGGCAGAAAGCTCGGCCCTATCGTCACCGCGATGAGCACCGAGGCCTCCGATATGAGCGCGTACCTGCTGATGGGCGTTCCCGGTCTCGCCTTCTTCTGCGGCGTGGCCGAAGCGGGCTGGACGGCCATAGGTCTGGCGCTGGGTACATATCTCAACTGGCTCATCGTCGCTAAGAGACTCAGACAGTATTCCTCGAAGGTCCACGCAATCACCGTGCCTGACTTTCTCGCCGTGCGCTTCCGCGATAACACCAAGGTCATCGAGACTATCGGGGCGATCGTCGTCATTGTGTTCTTCGTGCCCTACACCGCCTCCGGCTTTGCCGCCTGCGGCAAGCTCTTCAACAGCCTTTTCGGCTTTGACTACATGACTGCAATGATAATCTCCGCCGCTGTCATCGTCGCCTACTGCGCGACCGGCGGCTTCATGGCGGCCTCCGTCACGAGCCTTATCCAGAGCATCGTCATGACCGCTGCGCTCGTCATCATCCTCATTTTCGGCATCAACACTGCCGGCGGCTGGGACACCGTTGTCGCAAACGCGAAAGAGATCCCCGGCTACCTGAGCTTTACCGCGAGCACTAACATATTCGCTTCCGAAACTGGAAAGTACACACCATTCATGATCGCCTCCACTCTGGCATGGGGTCTCGGCTACTTCGGTATGCCCCACATCCTGCTGCACTTCATGGCAGTTGAGGACGAGAACAAGCTCAAGATCAGCCGCCGCATCGGCACCATCTGGGTCGTTATCTCCCTGAGCGTCGCCGTCGTCATCGGCATCATCGGCTACAGCATGGCCAAGGCCGGCGCGCTTGCAATGCCCGGCACCGAGGCCGAGGCGGAGAATATGATCGTCAACTCCGCGGCACTTCTGTCCACCCACGGAGTGTTCCCTGCAATCGTCGCAGGCATCATCATTGCCGGTATCCTTGCCGCTACCATGTCCACCGCTGACGCACAGCTGCTCGCCGCAGCCTCCGGTGTGACTCACAATATCCTCACCGATGTTTTCGGCATCAAGCTTTCCGATAAAAAGACCATGACCATTGCCCGCGTCACTGTTGTCGGCGTCGCGATTCTCGGTGTCATCTTCGCAAGCGACCCCAACAGTTCCATCTTCCGTGTCGTCTCCTTCGCGTGGGCAGGCTTCGGCGCGACCTTTGGTCCTGTGATGCTGCTCAGCCTGTTCTGGAAGCGCTGCAACAAGTGGGGCGCTATGAGCGGCATGATCGTCGGCGGCGTGATGGTGTTCGTCTGGAAGTACCTCGTCGCTCCTCTCGGCGGCATCTTCGCAATATATGAGCTGCTGCCCGCGTTCGTCATCTCCGCACTCGTCATCGTCGTCGTGAGCCTCCTGACTCCCGCTCCCGAAAAGGAGATCGTCGAGGAGTTCGAGTCCGTCGGCAAGTAAACATTTATAGCATAAAAATATTCCCTCACCGAAGTGAGGGAATATTTTTATGTTATCGTATCTGTTCAAAGCCGCCTTCGTCGGTCGGCGTTTCCTGGACCTCGCTTCGCTTCACCTTCTTGCGGAGATTCTTGAAAAGGATCCAGTTATAAAGAATGAGCATCAGCGCTGCAGAGAGCATAATGATGTGCATTCCAATATAGCGTTCGTCGGCGAGGGACATAATGCACATTGCCGCACCCATCATTATTGCCAGCAGACACTTGCGCCAGTTCGGCGCGAAGAAGGCATAGCCCGCGATGCGGAAAAACGCCAGCAGCGCGGCGATGATCGTCGCCATCTCTATCACGTAAGACCAGACAACGCTGTTGTACGAGTTCTGCTTGTAGCAGAGAATGAGCCACGCCGCGAAGAGCAGAATCGGCATCATCATGCACAGGCGCACGAACTTGACGTTTGCGAACTCATCGTAGTTTGCCGAGCCGAGGACGAACGGGAACGCAAGCCCGGACAGAAAGCCCAGCAGACATATTATGCGGATGAAGTCCGCGTCGACGTCTGTCTCCGAGGTGACAAGCAGGACGACGGAGCCGAGGCACATCAGCAGCCCTATCGCCCAGCGGGCGATAGCAAAGAGCTTGCCGGGGTTAAACAGCGCGTCACAGAAATCCCGCGGGACGTAGCACTTGTCATCCTGAATTTTGTTTATGAATCGGGTGAACATCCATGCCGAGGCGAGGATCAGCAGCGGGACCAGAAAATTAAAGGCACTCTTTTCCGACAGCCCGTTTTCATCGAAGGCAAGCTGATCCTGAAGCCATCGCAGGAACACGCCGAACGCACCGGCGCCTGCGACGTAGCAGGTTATTTCCAAAGATTTTTTCTGCATATTCAATGTCTCGTTTCAATAACATTAGATTAGGCGGACGGGGTATCGGACATGTCCGCTTGCTGGAAACCAATATATTATATATTTTTTTCCATATTCAGTCAAGATGAAACGGGGGAACACGGCGTGAAGAAGGTGCTGCTTGCGGCTTATGCCGCGTTTTTTCTGACATTTGCCATGACATTCATCCAGTGCAGGATGTCCGCACCGGCGGAGAGCGCATACGCTCAGACCGAAATCGAGTCTGCCGCCGCAAGCGCCGGGGTGCAGATCCCCTCACCGGAGCCGACAAAGACGGCGAAGCCGGAGGAGGTTCCGGTTACTGAAATTGCTGAGGCTCCCTCACCGGCGCCTGCGACGGTGACGGTAAAGAACGGCGATGAGGTGCAGGAGATGGACATGCAGAGCTACCTAGTCGGAGTCGTCGCGGCGGAAATGCCTGCATCGTTTGAACCGGAAGCGCTGAAGGCGCAGAGCGTCGCGGCGCGCAGCTACGCGCTCTACTGTGCCTCGACCGGACGCCATGGCGATACCGCGCAGGTCTGCACGGACTATTCCTGTTGTCAGGCGTGGAGCAGCGAGGACATGCTTCACCGGACATGGGGTGACGGCTATGATGAAAAGCTTGAGAAGATACGGGATGCCGTCGAAGCCACGGCGGGGGAGTACCTGTGCTATGACGGCGCGCCGGTGTTCGCGGCATTCCACTCATCCTCCGCCGGGGCGACTGAGGACTGCGGTGCTGTCTGGAGCGCGCGTCCGTATCTGGTGAGCGTGGACAGCCCCGAAACAGCGGAGGAGGTCCCAAACTACATAAGCAGCGTTGAGCTGAGCGCTCTGGACTTCCGCGATACCGTGCTCTATGCACGCCCGGACGCGGACTTCACCGGCGATGAGAGCGAGTGGATCGGCGAGATCACGCACGACGGAAGCGGCAGAGTGGCCTCGGTCATCCTCGGCGGGGAAAAGCTCAGCGGCACGGAGCTGCGCAGTCTCTTTTCTCTGCGCTCCACGGCCTTTACCTTGGAGTATATAGGCAGCAGCTTCCTCTTTACCGTCACGGGCTTCGGCCACGGCGTCGGCATGAGTCAGTACGGCGCGAACGCCATGGCAAAGAGCGGCGCGGACTACCGCGAGATACTTGCGCACTATTACCCCGGCACGCAATTGGTGAAATAAAACGGCGCACTGCAAAAATACGCAGTGCGCCGTTGGGCTTTATGCCCCAAGCAGACCGACAATGTTGCCGGAGCGGAAATATTCTCTGTAATAGTCAAGCTCATCCGCAATGAGTTCATCAAGCACCCGCATGCCGAGAACTTCGACAGGCGCCTTATCGTCGCTCAGGATATGCTCCCCGCCTTCGTACTCTGTGAGAATACCTGCAACCTTGTCCATCATTGCGGCATAGCGCGGGTTTTCAAGCGCCGCGCGGCTCTCGGCAAAGCGTTCGGGCAGAGTGTCGGAATTTGTGCAGAACACCTCGGTGTTCGTGTTGCCCGCAACGTCGGCAAGGTAGACGTGCGGGAACACGCTCGCCATCGTGTCGCACAGGTACTCGTTTATCGAGCCGTTCTCGCGTGAGGTCATGTTGAGGTTCACGACCATGACGCCCTCAGCCTTAAGGTGGTTTGAAACCTCGGTGAAGAATTCGCGGCTTGAAAGCTGAAAGGGAATAGTGATGTCCTGATACGCATCGACCATGATGACGTCGAACTTTTCATCCGACGCGGTCAGGTATGCGCGCCCGTCCGCGACGGCGACATCGACGGAGTCCGGCAGGCCAAAGTAATCATACGCGATGTCGGCGATTTTGCTGTCTATCTCCGCACCCATGACCGATGTCCCGGGAAAGTATCTAGCGCAGTAGCTTGCAAAGGTGCCCGAGCCCATGCCGAGGATCATGACGCTGCGGTCCTCGTTATTGTTGCCGTCCATACCAGCCATGCAGGGGGCGGCGAGGGCGTAGTCATAGTACATCCCGGTGAGCTCCGAGTCCTTTATCTGCACCGACTGAACGCCGAACAGCACATTTGTTGACAGCAGTGTCTGGTGCTCGTCGTCCTTCACCTGCAGGTAGTTGTATATCGATTCGTCCTCAAGCGCAAGGTCGTTTTCCCAGAAAGCGAAGCTGTAGCCCGGCAGAGCAAAGCAGAGCGCAATGATGAGCACAACGGCGATGCTGCCGGGGATCGTGTGGCGGCGCTCAAAGATGAAATAGGCGATGCCTATCGCGGCGAGAACACCGGAGAAGATGAGGAACGTGGCAGCAGTGCCGACGGCTGGGATTGTGATAAAGGTCGGGACAAAGGTGCCTATGATGCTGCCGATCGTGTTGAGCGCGTTGAGGCGGCCGACGGTCTTGCCGGTGTCGTCAAGATTATCGACGGTGAACTTTGTCAGCGACGGTGTCACCGTGCCGAGCAGCACGCAGGGAAAAGCGAATATCACAAGGCAGGCCGCAAATGCCGCCCAGACCAGAAAGTTCTTCGTGATGAAGGCCGCGAGCAGCCCGGAGATGCCGACGATCAGCCAGCGCCCGGCGAACGGGATGAGCGCGATCCATATCGCGGCTATGATGACGCGGCGGTAGAGCCTGTCCGGGGACTTGCTCTTGTCCGCCATGCTGCCGCCCCAGATATTGCCGAGCGCCATAGCGATCATTATCACGCCTATTATGACCGTCCACACTATCTGCGACGAGCTGAAATACGGCGCCATCAGCCTGCTCGCGCCGAGCTCGACTGCCATGACGGACATTCCGGCGAAAAATTCTGTCAGATAGAGAAACCATTTGCTGCGTATAAGTTTGTTTTCCATGTCTGCACGGTACCTTTCAGCATAGTTATATATATGTTTAGTATACATCCGATGAGGGTAAATGACAATACTTCAGTTCCGCTTACAAACTTGTCAACCATCCATATGCTCTTCGGCATTGCCATCGGAATGTCCATCGGGCAGGTGCACGGACAGATGCTTTGGGGCATGGCCATCGGCATTAGACTCGGCGTCCTTGCCGGCATGGCGCTCAGCAGTACCGAGAAGAAAAAACGCGCTGCGCTCCGCCGGCAGAGAAAGCCGCAAGAGTGATCGGATAAATATGGACTTCATATCAGAAACGTAAAAACCACCGCCCCGGCTCCCATTACCCATGAGAACCGGGGCAGTGTAATATTATGCGCGCCGTTTGTATGTGACAAAGCAGTAGCGTATATTGCCCTCACTTTGCCAGCGCTCTTCGTCGATCCGCTCCCAATCGGGGGAAGAATCGAGGTTTTCAAAATAACTGTCGGACTGCGGAGCGAGGTCTATCTTCGTGACATGTACCGTGTCAAGATACGGCATGAACTGTCTGTACACCGACGCACCGCCGATAACAAGGCAGCGCTCATATTCCGCCGCCAGCGCAAGCGCCTCCTCGGTGCTGTGCGCGACCTGCGCGTCGGGGACTTCAATATCCTGCCGGGTGACGACGATGTTGTGCCGCCCATTGAGCGGCCTGCCGCCGGGGAAATCGCTCAGCGTTTTCCGACCGACGATGACTGCCGCGCCGTTCGTCAGATCTTTGAAGTGGGCGCGGTCGGCCTTGAGCACAACGGGCTGTGTCCCGCCGCTGCCGATGCCCCAGTCTGAATATACCGCAACTATTGCTTCCATGGCCTTACACCGCAACGGGGATAATCCCCTTGAAGTCGGAATACTCATAACCAACCATGCTGAAGCTGTCGCGCGTGAACTTATAGAAATCGTCGACGGCGGGGTCGATGATGAATTTCGGAGCGGGCTTCGGAGCGTTCTTTATTATCTCCTCGACTGCGGGGACGTGCCTGTCGT
>CAKTPC010000062.1 GCA_934590505.1 uncultured Oscillospiraceae bacterium | reverse complement strand
GCGGACATCACCCCGGATATGGACGGCCGCGTCATCCGCATAGATAAAGAGGTCGTGGTCACAGGCTCTGAGGGTAAGCTTATCGGCGCATCCCTCATAGCGGAGCTTGAGAAACGCGGCATCACCGGCAAACGCGTAGTCATTCTTAACGACACCGTCGCTGTGCTTCTCGGCGGCGCGGCGGGGCTGGATAAACGCGCGTACAGCGGCTTCATCGGTCAAGTGAGCGGCACGGGCACGAACACCTGCGTCTCCCTGCCGGAGAGCCTTATCGGCAAGCTTGGGAGTTCTGCCGAACGCGGCATGATAATCAACATGGAGGCCGGGCTCTATACCGGCATCCCGCGCGGGAGCTTTGATCTCATGCTCGATTCCGCAAGCAACAATCCCGGTCTCAAGGCCTTTGAAAAGCTCACCGCCGGGGTCTATCTCGGCGAGCTTTGCCGCCTGATGCTGATCGCTGCGGCTGATGAAGGGCTTATCTCACGCGCAGCAGGCGAGGGCGCGCGGCGGCTTGAGGATATCGACTCCGCCGTTATCGACGCCTGGGCGTGCATGGAGCGCGGAGAGCTTTTAGGCGGTGCGGAGACTGACCTCGCCTTCGCCGCCCGTCTCAGCCGCGCCCTGTTCAGGCGTTCGGCACGCTGCATGTGCGCGGACCTTCTCGCGCTCGCGATGCTTACGGGAGCAGGAAAAGACGCGGGCAAGCCGCTGTGCGTGCTGGCAGAGGGTTCGCTTGTACAGAAGAGCCGCATCTACCGACCGGAACTCGAGCGTCTGCTGGATGAATACGGCAGAGAAGCCGGAGTCCATTTTGTTCTGAAGGTCGGGCAGGAGACGACGCTCCCGGGCGCTGCCGCCGCTGCGCTTATAAATTAGTTTAATTGTGCGTTAAATTTTCTTAAGCCGTCTTGCGCGAGTCTACTGCGGCTGTTATAATAGCAAAGCATTATTTATACATTCGGAGATAACGTATGTTTGAGTGGATCGCCGGCACCATAGCCGGGAAATTTATATCGACCTTTTTCATATCCATGCTCCCGATCGTGGAGCTGCGCGCGGGGCTGCCCTACGGCATTGCCCTCGGCCTTGACTATCCGCTGGCGCTGACGGCGGCGGTCATCGGGAACATGTTTCCTGTGCCGTTTATAATCATTTTCATCCAGCGCGTGTTCATATGGCTGCGCAGGCATTGGCCGAAGATGGACAGCTTCATTACCAAACTCGAGGCCAAAGCCCACCTCAAAGGCGAAAAGGTGCAGAAGTACGGTCCCATCGCGCTGCTGCTGTTCGTCGGCATTCCGCTCCCCGGCACCGGAGCATGGACAGGCTCGCTCATAGCGGCGCTGCTTGAGCTCAAGCCCAAATCCGCGATCCCGTGTATCTTCCTCGGCGTGCTCCTCGCCGCCGCGATAATGACCGCACTGACCTTCGGCGTTATCCACGTTGTAAACTGAATAGCTATAAACAGGAGCCTTGCGTCATGCCGCAAGGCTCCTGTTTCTTACAAGGCTTGGAGTGGTATAAACGGGAAATATCCCTGCATTATCTATCTTTAGATACCAATTTATGACCACTCCAAGGGCAGTAATCTATTCTTATAAAAGATTGGCCACTTCAACATCAGGTGTTCTGTTCACAGTACTTTTTCCCCATTTCGTGTACTGTCGGCAGCTTGCCTCAGTTCTGCTCGGCATACCCGAAGAGTGACATCACCGTAAAGGTCTGCTCGCGTCTGGGATAGAAGAATGATACCCGGGCTGCAGACGAGTGAATCCGCTGCGCAGACGGATAAAATATTTTGAACGCGCTGCATTATACTTTGCAGCGCGTTCATTTATGATGCCGTTATATGAATTTGTCGATAGCGTCGTTGAGGTGCTGGAGACTGTTGCCGTCGCCGTGGTCGGCGTCGCTGATGCAGTGCTCGATATGATCCTTCAGAATTATCTTGGCTGTATTGTTGAGCGCCGAGCGCACCGCCGCAAGCTGGATGAGCACATCGGTGCAGTCCCTCCCATCCTCGACCATGCGCTTCACGGACTCAAGGTGCCCGATGGCGCGGGCAAGCCGGTTCACGACAGCCTTCGTCTGTGTGTGCGTATGTCCGTGCCCATGTTCATGAGTGTGCGCGTGGACGTGCCCGTCGCCGTGATCGTGGTAGTACAGTTCCCCGGTGCCGTGCTCCTCGTGAAGCTCTTTTATGTTCTCGTCTGTCATAATATTTCCTCTTTTATAAAGGGCACGCCTTTGGCGTGCCCTTAGGTATCCTGTGTATTTTACATGAAGCTCAGAGGCAAGTCAAGCCCCGGTACGCGCACGGTCGGCGCAGTGCTTCACGGCGGTATATATTTCCTCGAGCACGCCGTCGTAATCTGTCTCCGTTTCGCCGTCCGCCGCGTCCGGGGCGAGATCCGGGGCGGGCATCTCGATCGTCGCGGTAAAATCGCTCAGCGCAGCATAGAAGCTTCTGCCGTCGAGAGCCTTGTATATGTAGGCAAACCAGCCGTCGGCGTCGGGCCCGAAGAGGATAGTATCGCCCGGGACGGTCTTGACCTTGCCGATATACGGCGCGCCGAGCGCGGTGCTCATACCGCGGATGCCGCGGTAAAGCTCCTCGATGGTCATCTCCTTCGGGCAGGTGATCATCTTCATGCCGTCGGTCGTCTCGTTGAAGCTCTTGGGCGAGGCCGCGATCCAAAGCGCGCCGCCGGCAATGAGCACGATGGTGCCGATAACAACAGCGTCCTTGATTATAAGCGCTATGCCGCCAACGGCAAGCAGCACGCCGAGTATGCGGAGGATGAAATACTTCGCCCGGCCGTGGGCGTCAAGCTCATTGACAACGGCAGCTTCATCGCGCAGCTTTCCGGCAGCTGCGGAAACTACCGACAGCTTATCCTCGGGCAGCGTGCCGCCTTTACGCACATTGATGATATCGCGCACCGCAGCATAGGCCGCCCACACGAAAGCGGCAAAGGCCGCGGGCACAAAAATAAAGAACGCTATCGCGCCGAACGCGCCGCCGGATTCCCCGTCGCCATATGCGGCGGGCAGCGCGAACAGGACGGCAAGAATGAGGCAGTATATGAACCAGCGGAATCTTTTAAGGCAAATTTTCCAGAGCATATTACACGTCTCCTATATTTTGATATTTCCACTTTACATCATTGCACCGACGAGGTCAACTGTTTCTGCGCAAAAATTAATAATTCGTGACTTGAAAAGCATGTGCGTCAAGGTGGGGATAATGTTATAATAAACTTAGAAGAAACAGGGTACATCTCATAGATCAGGACAAAACCTTTCTCGGCACGGAGCCTGTCGGCAAACTGCTTCTAAAGCTCGCCGTGCCGACGGTCATCGCGCAGCTCGTGAACATGCTCTATAACATCGTCGACCGCATATATATCGGGCACATGCCCGGAGACGGAAGCCTTGCGCTGACGGGCGTCGGCGTATGCATGCCGATCATCCTTGTCGTGTCGGCCTTCGCGTCCTTCTCTGCGACGGTGATGCGCAAGTTCGTACTGCTGCTGCCGCTGATATACATCATGCCGCAGTTCATCGCGGACAAGACGACCGGCGTATATACGGCCGAACCTGTTGCGGACATTATCGCAGTCTGCTTCACGGCGGTGATGTTCTCCGTCGAGTTCAAAAAAGCGATGCGTGCGCTCGATGCCAAGGCTGCAAAGCCTGCCTGAGATACACTGCAGGACGCAAAACTGCCGCATAGCACGAATGTGCCATGCGGCAGTTTTTATATCATACTGCGCTCTCGCGCCGGTAGTCGGTAAGGTCGCTGCCGAGCTTACTGTACAGTTCCTCGACCGTCATGCACTTATTCTGCACCGCGTCGAGCTCCGCCTTCGTCACGCCGACAAACTCGACAAATTCCAGCGCGCCGAACGGCGTTGTGATAGGCTGGGCCTTGACGTCCGGCACCGTGATGAAGCCGGTTATGCACGACTCATGCTGCGCGTCCACGCCCACGGTCTGCCCTGAGCTGAGGTATTCATACGGCAGGAACAGCTCGTTCGTCTCGAACGTGACCGCAGCGATCTGCTGGAAGATACCGCAGATGTTCTCCAGCTCCAGCTCTTCATCGGCAAAGTCCTGCTTCTTCAGCCGGAGCGTGAACTCCATGCCGTAGCCGCTGACGCCTTCGTCGCCCTCTATATCCGGTTCGGCCAGCGCGCTCAGACCGAACGATACGAAGTGCCAGCAGTCTCCGCCGTCGTATACGCTTATGCCGTCCAGCGGATCTCTGCCGCCGAACTCAAACTTTATAAGCGGCGCGTAGTGCTTCGGCTCCGTCTGGCCGGGATAGATGCGCTCGAACTCTTTTTCTATGGCGAGCCACCCGTCGCCGTATACCGCGTCGGACGGTTCGCTGCCGTCATACTTTTCCTTTGCCTCGTCTATCCTCTTCGCCGTGGAGCTGTACCACTTGAGGTTCATCTCCTCCGCCTTCTCCGTCGGATGTACAAATTCTACATACGGCAGCATTTTCCCCCGGCGTATGCGGAGGCGATCCCTCCATGTCAGCTCGGTGAGCGGGATCGTCGGCGTGTCTGCGCCGTATTCGCGCGCCCATGAATAGAAATGCAGCAGCGCCTCATCGTGCTTCGGGAATTTCTCTCTTCCGGTAAGGCAATGCGGCTTCGTCGCACCGATATCGAAGTCAAGGAAGAACTCGCCCGGGATATCATCGGCATATTCCAGGTACGCTCCGCGCAGCTTTCTTGCCTGCGTAGTCATGACGGTCTCGAATATTCTCTGCTTCTCGCCCAGCAGAGCCGGTGCAAGGGAAGCCTTACCGTCCCCGTCGACGAAGAAGCAGCCCGTGAACACATCCATTCCGCAGAGGTTCAGGTAGCAGTATGCTTTCTCTGCTGCCCCCGCTGCCAGCGTGTTCACGCATTTCATAAGTTCCCGCATGCTTTCTACGAAAGCCCTTCTCAGCCCGCTCTCCCGCGCCTGATCGGTGTCGTTGTAGTACATAGCCGTACCTCCTGAAGTGTCTTATTCGTTATATATACGCAGCATCGTATATTCTCCGTCTATGTAATATGTGATATCGAACGAGGTGGGTCTGAAGCTGTTGCCTTCATAGTTGAGATCGATATCGACATAAACTGATTTTCCGGCTTTCAGTGCCCTTTGCCAGATGTTCTCCATCTTTCTGTACTCGCTTCGGTTCACGTTAAACGATTGCGCGACCAGATTGTCCAGAAATCTTGACCCGCCGAACATATCCGCGAACAAATGCCCTGCCTCGTCTCCAGGGAGCTTGTCGGCCGGTTTGCCTACATTTCCTTTTCTCTTATCATGCTTCTTCAGCTGCAGGCACGCCGTCGCCCCGCACTGTCTCCCAAGCCCATCTGTCTTATAGATGTAATTGTTTTCGCCCGCGACGTATGAGCAGTTAGGCTTAAGGATGCCCTTATTCAGCTGTGTCCCGTCTGAGATTATCACGCTGTTATCCCAGCCGCCCGCGTGTTTATACGGAAGCTTTGATTTTTTTCCATTATAACCTGCCGACCGAAATAAATCAATAAGTCCAAACTGTGAATTGCCGGCTCTTACATCATTATTTGCCACTTTTATAATGCCTGAGCTATACTTTCTCCGCAGTACAGTCGCATCTGCATTGTCATGTATGGAAAAGGGAATATTTGTTCTTTCGGTAAACATCTGCTGAATAGTCTGATTTGTCATTGATAAGCGGTCAAACTCACTGGCCGTAAGCATATTCCCTGTTGTGGCCTTGTGCAGCAGATATCCCTGCTCCATAGCGTCAGCAAATGAATATTCCGGAGATGCTGCCGCAAGCTCTCTCGCGAAGCGGAAGCTGTCGATCCTCGAAAAACTTTTTCCTGCAGCCGTCATCAGGCCCTTCTCCGCAGCCTTTGCAGATGCATGGACACCGCCTGCCGCAGAAGCGGATATGAAATCGGCTTTCGCGGTTTCCCACATATCCTTCGGGTTGAATATCGCATTCTCGTCAGACAGTGAACCGAATTTCACATTCGGGTCATAGATCGACCGCATGGTCTTTTCAAACCAACGCTGCAGCTGCCCCTCTCCAATCTCCTGAACCACGCTTTTCGCATATTCCATCACAACGGGAGAGTTTCCCTCCTGCAGCGCAGTTTTTACGTTCTGTGGCAGGGACTGTATACCGCCGAGGTCTTTATGTCCTCCGCCTACCGATGTGATCGAATTGAAGCCGCCGTTCAATATCGAAAACAGTGCTGCCTCGGTCTCCGAGGCTCCCTCCTCCAGCGCCATCTCATACGAATATCCCGCCCCCTGTATAAACGCCATCTGCGCATTCGGGTTCTTCGCCGTCTCTTTTAGGACGGATCTGGCCATATCCACGTACCTGCTGAAATCCGTGCTCTTCACCATAAACGCGGCTTTTTCAATGCCTTTCTCCGCCATACCGGCATTGGACGCCCCGCCTGTCATCATTGCCAAAGCGAGCGTCGGAAGCGCAGATGCGACGACTGTGCCGTATTTGTTCAGATTTTCCGCAGCCTTGCTTCCGGAGGCATTTTGCGCAAAATATTCCGCTTCCTTTCGCGTTGTTTCCTGCATATAGTTGTTGGCGGCGGTGATCGGGTTTGTCCCCACATCGCTCACACCGAACATGAGTCCGCCCAGCACCCACAGCTCCTGCGCAAAGTCGCCGGCAAGCATATCCAGCGCGCTGGTAAAGCTGCTGACAAAATCGTTTGCCCCCTGCTCCGCCACGCCGTAGGCCAGTGTTCGCCAGTCTACGTCTTTCTTGGGTGCATATTCTTCCGCTTCTTCCGACGGGGCATTCTCTTTTTCACTCCGGAAACTGTTATCCTCACTGCTTGAGTTTCCGCCGCTTTGCTTGCTGCTCTCCCATGTTTCACTCTCAGAGGATGCTGTATTTCCCTTTACGATGTTATAGAACTCTTCAAGAGTAGGTATCGGTGAAAAAGCTGTGTACTCTTTTCCCGCGTTCTTATACTCAGTAAAGCTTGGCATACCTGTGCTGCGCACAGACGCTCCGCTGTCGACTATCCTGTGGGTAACCCGCTGCTGTACCCGCGCAGATTTTCCACTGCTCCTCTGCGTACCTGTTTTGCCCGCTGCCGCCACACGTGATATTATACTCTGAACAGCTCTACTGAAAGCTCCTTGCTGCATTATTTAATTTTTTCTCCTTTTTAATAGTTATAATTTATACTGATCAGTGTGTCTATTATAGCTATAAAAGGACTGGCTTCTCTAGGGTTTCGGCTCCCTTATTTATGTCCGGTGATATATTGCTGCTGTCCTGCGTGCATGCATCCGCAAAAGTACCCTCGCACGAGCCCCGGAGCGGGCCGCAAAATGCGGCCCGCTCCGGGGCTTGTAAAGCTTCATCTCTTTTTCGGCGGGACATCCGGCGGCGCTTCAAAGCGTGCAGTGGTCTGCGTGAACACTTTGTCGAGCGGCGCGGTGAGGATGAAGTCCCTTTTCTCATCGCGGCTCAGTCCCTTCGGCATATCGGCGGCGGCAAGCCTGACGCTCCTGCCGCTCTCGCGGTCATAGAAGTTGAACGCCGCCTCGTTGCTGTCACGCACTTCGAGGCGTCCGTTTCCTACCGTTGTGCCGAAAACGACCTGTATCCCGTCGAGATAGCATGCGCGGCTCTCGGCGATGCAGTACAGGTTTTTCCCCTTCTTCTCGGGGTTCAGGATATCCAGTGCCGCGGCTGCGGCTCTCACTCCGATGGCAAGTCCGGGGCAATAGTGCCCGTGCAGCTCACCGGCTTTTTCATACAGCTCTTTTATCATGTTCTCGCTCCTGTTCTCCAGTATACCCACGCCACTTTTGTGGATATTTCATCGTTTACACTGCCGTCGGCATAGCACATATCCTTGAGTCGCTCCAACATGGCGGTACGCAGCGCACCTGCGTTCGGCTCATCCGCAAAGTAATTGCGGCGCATATACTCCGCCATTTCCTCCGCGCCGCGCTTATCTGACCAATCGTAGTCGACATACTTCACCTGCGGCACATAGCCTGCGTCTGTCACTGCCTGTATAAGCGCGGCACAGTCGGCCTTCAGATCGCCTGTATGCTTCGGGCGCGGCTCAATGCCTATTTCTTTCATAAGCGCATCACGGAACGGCTGACGCCACTCATAGAAATTCGCCGTAAAACACCATGAGCGTGTCATGCGGCTCATTTTCTTGACTGTCGCGGCGTCGTGTATCGCAGGCGACATGGTGGATATCGCAAGATCGAAGCCCTCCTCAAACGCCTCCTCCCTGCCGCTGATCTCATTGAAATCACAGCATACTGCACGCCACGGTGTCTTGTACGGCGCCATGTTCTCGCGCGCATGGGCGATCATCTTCTCCGAGATATCCGTCAGCGTCACATCGCAGCCGAGTCCGGCAAGATACGCACCGTATTTGCCGACGCCGCAGCCTATGTCTATCACCCGGCAGCCCGGCGTGAGCATCCCGTTTTCCTGCCAGAAGCGCAGGAGCGCCGCATTGTAATCATTCAGCCCAAGGCGGAACACGGTCTGATATTCATGCGCGGCCTCGTCCCATTTTGTGCGTTCATCCTTCATCGCCCGCACCCCAATCGTCCTCGTGCATCACGACTACCGGCAGACCGTGTACGGTCTCAACATAAGCATGCATACCGTATACTGGGAAGATGTTGTCATCCGACAGCACCTCTCTTCCTCCGTATTTGAACACGCTGCCATCCTTCATGAGCAGGAATTTATCGCAGAAGCGCATGGCAAGGCTCAACTCGTGGATGACCACGAGCACGGTTATCCCGCGCTCGTCGGCCACTGTGCGCACAAGCTTCATCATTTCATGCTGGTTTCTCGGGTCAAGATTACTAGTCGGCTCATCGAGCACGAGCACCTTCGGCTCCTGCACGAGAGCCCGGGCAAGCATGACTTTCTGCAGCTCACCTCCGGACAACTCGTCCACAGGCCGCAGACGGAGTTGGGTGAGCCCCACGCGCTCGATAACATTGTCGCATATGTTCACGTCCTCGTCGCCCACCGACCATTTTATGTACGGCTTGCGGCCAAGCAGGACGCAGTCAAACACCGTGGCCTGCGTCAGCTCGTTTTTCTGCGCGACGTATGCGATATTCCGGGCAAGCTTCCTGCGCCCGGACTGCGCGATGTCCTCGCCGTCGAGCAGAACTGTGCCCGCCCCCGGCGTATTTATGCGGTTGATGCACGTAACAAGTGTGCTCTTGCCCGCGCCGTTATTGCCTAGGATACCTACAAGCTCGCCGTTTTCTGCCGAAAAGCTCACGCTGTGCAGTATTTCTCTTTCTCCGTATGAAAAGCTCAGGTTTTTGACTTCTATCATTTCATGCCGCCTCGCTTTATTATGAGGTAGAGGAACAGCGGCGCGCCCAGGAAAGAGGTCAGCGCGCCTATGGGCAGCACCGTCGGCGACAGCAGTGTTCGTGAAACGATGTCCGACAGAATGAGCAGCGCCGAGCCGCACAGTGCCGAGGCCGGGATAAGGAATCGGTAGTCATTGCCGAGAAAACGGCGCATGATATGCGGCGCGATAAGGCCGATGAAGCTGATGCAGCCGACGAACGCTACGGCCACGGAGGATATGAGCGCACACAGCGCCATACTGGAGAGTATGAGCGCGTCAACATGGACGCCGAGGCTCTTTGCCGTGCTTGTGCCGCTCTCCATCGCGTTATAGTTCCAGCGGTTATAGATGAAATATCCGAATGCGCCGAAGGTCAGCACCGCGATTATGGCGATGTCCCGCCATCCTGCACGTCCAAGGCTGCCGAAGGTCCAGTATACAACAGTCGCAACCATGACGTCATCGCAGAAATACTGTATGAGCGCCGTGCCGCCGGTGAACATTGAACTGAGCGCGACGCCGACCAAAACCATAGTTGCGGGAGTTGTGCCGCGCAGACGCGAGATGGCGAGGATAATAACGGTCGTCGCCATGCCCCCTGCAAACGCGCAGAGCGTCACGAGCGCGGGATTAGTTACAGTCAGTGCGGAGGACGTCCCCCCGGCGTTGACCTGGATCCCCGCGCCGAAATACACTATCGCCACTGCCGCGCCGAAGGACGCTCCCTGAGACACGCCCAGCGTGGACGACGAGGCAAGCGGGTTTCGCAGCACGTTCTGCATGATGCAGCCGCTCAGCGCAAGCGCCGCTCCCACCGCAGCGGCGGTAGCGAGCTTCGGCATACGCACGTTCCAGATTATCGTTTCTGTCCGAAGGTCACCGCAGTGCGCTATCGCGAGGATGACCTCCTTCACCGACAGTCCCGCAGAACCCGCGACAAGCGAGAAAAGCCCGGACGCGGCGGTAATGACGAGCAGTACAAGCAGCACGAGCCACTTTCTCCATATATAGCGCCCGTAGTCATTATTGAGCGTCTCAAGGCTTTTCCTTCTCATCTCTGTTTATTCTCCGATCGTAAGTGTTCCGTAGTAAAGTCCGCCTTCCTCCATCTCGGTAAAGGTGTCCTTGCCGAGCATAAAGGTGAGTATCTTCCCGCCGATCTCCGGCATCGTCACGTCGGCAAACTGCTCGGGATAGAGCACTATGCCGGCATAGTAGGCATCCATAAGCGCGTAGGTTATGTTCGTCCCGCAGTTATTGAAGGAGGGCATCGTGTAGACCTGCCCCTCCTTTACCGCGCGCAGCGCGTCAAAGAAGCCGGGGTTAGTGTTATATTCGTCATTCACAAGATCCATATTGCCCGGATCAAGGAAGATTATATCGGGGTCCCACTCGATGACCTTCTCAAGGTCTACCTCATAATAGTTCTGGTCCGCCGCCTCATCGGCAACGTTGAGTGCGTTCACACCCATGAACGGGCCGAAGTGCGCATAGGTGCCGCCAAAGCCGTGGCGGCCGGAGAACGTAACAGCGCCGGTATAGACCTTCTGCTTATCGGAATCCGGGATGTCCTTGGTGCGGTCGTTGAGATCCTGCTTGCATTCATCGATGAAAGAGAGCACGGCCTCGCAGCGCTCCTGCGCTCCGACGACTTCGGCAAAAACGCGCATCGCGTCGTAGAAGCTCTCGTCTACAAAGTTCCGGCTGAGATAGCGCACGCACACAACAGGTATGCCTGTCTGTCCGTAAAGCTCATCCGCAGCCTCTGCGGAGAAGCCCGCGAGAATAACATCGGGCGCAACGGTGATTATCTCCTCGGCATAGCCGTTGTTCGCGCCGCTGCCGCCGCCCGAGCCGACCGCGGGCAGCTCCTTTATCTCATCGCGGTAAACGGGGTTATAGTCGCGGAGGATATTATAGGCCTCCCTGTCGTGATCCTCAACGCCGACCATCATGTCCACAACGTCAAGATAGGCCGCCATGCGCGGCGCGCCAGAGCCAAGGCAGATAATGCTCTCGACGTTATAGGGTATCTCTACCTTGCGTCCCCATGTATCGGTCACAATGCGCATTTCCCGCGCAGCATTCTCCTGTGCAGTATTCTCCTGCGCGGGCGCAGCGCTCTGTTCAGATACAGAAGAGCTTCCGCATGCTGCGAGCGATAGCAGCGCCGCAAGCGCGAGTATTATAGCTGTTATTTTTTTAGACATCTGTTCTTTCCTCCGTTGTATCTAAGTGGAACGGGGGTGATCGGTCTCCGCTCCGCAGACAGTTCATGAGCGCTTCATGCTTACTGTCATTGAGTATACATGATTGCCGCAGAGATTTTAAGCCCCCCCGGGGGA
>CAKTPC010000061.1 GCA_934590505.1 uncultured Oscillospiraceae bacterium | reverse complement strand
GTGTCCCTCGAACAGGAGCATGACCTCAAGGTATACGCACGCGACCACGGCTGCCTGATGATGGGACCGGACGCGGGCGTCGGGCTCCTCGGCGGCGTGGCAATGGCTGCCGGCAGCATCGTACAGTACGGCCCGATAGGCGTTATCGGCGCGTCCGGTTCCGGTTCTCAGGAGGTCGCCTGCCTTATCGAGCAGATGGGCAGCGGCGTCACCTGCGTCCTCGGCACAGGCGGCAGAGACCTGAAAAAGCCCGTGGGCGGCGTATCGATGATGGCCGACATGGACAGGCTCGAGCGCGATGATGACACGAAGCTTATCTGCCTTGTGTCCATGCTCGCCGACCGCGACGTTATGGAAAAGGTGCTCGAAAAAGCGGACATGCTCTCAAAGCCCGTAGTCGCTGTGTTCCTCGGCGCAGACGAGGAGCTCTATAAGGGGCATAAGGTGACCGGTACGTTTAACCTCACGGACGCGGCGAAGGCCTGCGTGAGACTTGTGACCGGAAAGGAGCCCTCCCTCGGCCTTACGGAGCAGGAGCGCGAGGAGCTTGCGCAGCGCAGCGCGGACTCTCTTTCTCCCGAGCGCAAATATTTCCGCGGCCTGTACACCGGCGGCACCTTCTCCGAGGAGACGCTGATGACTTTCCGCGCCGAGGCACCGGAGATCACCCTTTACACCAACCGCGACAACACCGAATATGCCCGCCGGCTCAAAACGCACAAGCAGTCAGAGGGCAACACCCTCCTCGACATGGGCGACCTTGATTTTACCGCCGAAGCGCCGCACACGGTCTTTGACCCGGCGCAGCGTGTCGCAAGGTTCCGGCAGGAGATAAGCGACCCCGAGGTCGCGCTGATATCTATGGATATCATCCTCGGACCCGGCGTTGCACCCGACCCCGCATCCTGCTATCTGCCGATGATAAGCCAGCGCCCGGACATCGTATACGTGTTTGCGGTCTGCGGCGGCGAGGGCGACCCGCAGGGCAAGGATAAGATAAAGAAGCAGCTCAGAGAAGCGGGCGTGATAGTTGCCGAGAGCAACCATGAAAGCGCCCTGCTGAGCACAGCCATAATGAAGAAGCTGGAGGCGAGAAACAGATGAGCAGCGAGCTGAAGCAGACTCCTCAGGAGAAGCCGATACCCAAGAGCAAGCCCTCCGTTGCCAATATCGGCATAAAGATATTTTATGATTCCATGGCCGCGCAGGGGGTAAAGTGCGCGCAGATCGAGTGGGTTCCGCCTTTCAAGCAATCCGCCGAAATCGAGCAGCTCCTGGATGAATTCCTGTAATTTTGTAGTAAAGGTGGAGTAAATATGCCTGATATGAAACAGAAAATCGCGGAAGCCAACAAGGCTGCCGCTGCCTGCCTGACAGATAACGACCCGTGGTGGGTCGACGTGCTCCCGGCGGGGGAGGTCGTGGAAGGACTGGAGGATCACATGATCCTGCACTCCGGACCTCCGGTAGACTTGGACGACATGGTCATGCTGCACAGGCGCGGCATGGTCAGCGCGATGCTTTTTGAAGGCTGGGCGAAGGACGAGAAGGAAGCGATGGAGCTTCTGCACTCGGGCGAGATAAAGATCGATTCCGCGCTCAACCACAACACGGTCGGTGCGGGCACAGGCATCATCACGAAGTCCCTTGCGATGATCGTCGTCGAGGACCGGCGCAACCACACCCGCGCCGCGACCTTCCCGGCAGAGGGCCCATTTGAGGGCGGCTTCTGCGGCTGGGGGCTTTACAGCAAGGACATCGCGGAAAACCTGCGCCATATGCGCGAGGAGCTTTTCCCGCCCATGCGCGAGATGCTGGCGAAAAACGGCGGCATCGCGCTCAAGCCTATCCTTGCCGAGAGCATGCAGATGGGCGACGAGAACCACACGCGCCAGACCGCGGCGGACCTGCTGTTTGACAAGATAGTTCTCCCGCAGCTGTTTGCGCTTGACCTGCCGAAAGAGGTCATCATGCAGACCGTCAGATACATAGTCGACACTCCGCGCTTCTTCCACTGCTACGGTCAGGGTGCATCCCGCTCCGCGGCTATCGCGGCAGACGGCATCCCTTATTCCACCATGGTCACGGCCTTCGGCGGCAATGGGCGCGAGTTCGGCATAAAGGTCGCGGGACTTCCCGGAAGATGGTTCACAGCTCCGGCACCCTATATGACCGGCAAATATACCTCCACCAAGTTCACGCAGGCCGACCAGCTCCCGTGGATCGGGGACAGCTGCGTCGTAGAGGCTGCGGGCATGGGCGGCGTCGCCGCGGCGGCAAGCCCGATCGTTCTCAACCTCCGGGGCATGTCCCTTGCAGAGGCGATCGCGCAGACCCGCGAGATGGAGCAGATCACCATCACCCATAACCCCAATTTCTCCATACCCAATCTGGACTTTGACACGCTGCCCGTCGGCTTCGATATACGCCTTGTGCTCAAGACCGGTATCTGCCCGACCATACACGGCGGCATGTTCAATAAGGAAGGCGGCCTGATCGGCGCGGGCATGGCGCGCGTACCGATGGAGTGCTTTGAAAAGGCGATGAAGGCCTTTGCGGAAGAGTATAGGGACAAATGATGAGACCGAGCTTTGAAGAACTGGCCGCGGGGCTGTATGTGCTGCGCGCGCCGTTCAATACGATATGGAGCGCCGTCTATTTCGTGCGCGGGGAGCAGAACGTGCTCGTCGACTCCTGCATTGACGACGCTTCCGTGGATGAGTGCATCATCCCCGCTCTCGCCGAGATCGGCGTGAAGCCCGAGGATGTCGCCTGCCTTATAAATACGCATGCCCACAAGGACCATGCCGGCGGCAACGGACGCTTTGTCGAGCGCAGTGGCTGCACGCTCGCAGCCTATGAGACCTGCGCGGACAAGCTGCGCCATCCGCTTGAATATAACCGCGCGACGAGGACGGTCTACCCGGAATACAGCCCCGCGCCGGCGGCGTTCATTCCTGCGAACGAACCGGACATGATCGTGCGCGCCGGCGAGATGCTTGGCGGCAGGCTGCGCGTATACCATGCGCCGGGGCACGACACCGAATGCATAATGCTGCATGACGAAGAGACAAACACCCTGCTGACAGGGGACTCGCTTCAGGCCTTCGGCACGCTCGGCGCTGACGGGGCGGGCGTGGCCTTTTACAAGGATCTGCCCGGATACCGCTACACGCTGAAGAAGGCGCGCGAGCTGGACGCGGACAACATCATTGCCGGGCATGACTTTGCCCCGATGGGCTTCTTCGCAAAGGGAAAGAAAGAGGTCTCGCTCTTTCTCGACTGCTGCGAGCAGGCGCTCAAGCTCTATGACTGCCTGACGAGGCGTCAGCTTGCCGCGGGTGTCACAGATACGGCGCAGATAGCGAGATATGTCCTGAACTGCGTCGGTGCGGAGGAGCCGCCATACCTGTTTATGACCATGTACACGATCGACGAACACATCAAGGAGATCAAGGCGGAGAGCACGGAAGAAAAATGATGTATACCGCAGAGAAGAAACACACGGATACCCTGATAGTCGGCGGAGGCCTTACCGGCCTGCGCGCGGCGGTGGCCGCGCTGGAGCGGGGAAGGAAGGTCACCGTACTGTCCAAGGGGACGCGCTGCTCGGCGGGGGTCATCGGCTTTAACGCGGCTGTCGGTGTGCCCGACAGCCGGGAGCGCTACCGCCGTGACATCCTTGAGAGCGGTCAGGGACTGTCCCAGCCGGAGCTTGCCGGGCTGCTCGCGGAAAAATCCGACGAGCAGGTGAGCTATCTCGAGGAAAAGGGACTGCGCTTTGACAGAAAACAGGACGGGAGCTATGACCTGCTGACCCCGCTCGGGTGCAGCGCGCCGAGGCTCGTGCACAAGGGCACCGTCACCGGAGCCGAGGAGGAGAAAATTTTCCTCGGGGAGATAGAGCGCATGGGCGGAGAGCTTATGACCGACGCTTACGTGCTCGACCTCATCTCCGACGGAGACACCGTATACGGTGCCATGGCGGTCATCGGCGGCAGGCTCACTAAGATCGTGAGCAATGCCGTTATCATGGCTGCCGGGGGCGAGGGAGGCCTGTACCCGATAACGGTCTACCCGCGCGGCATATGCGGCGATTCCTACGCGATCGCGGCTCGAGCCGGGGCGGAGCTGACGGACATGGAGTTCGTGCAGTTCGAGCCGTGCTGCCTGACAAAGCCCGAAAAGCTCTGCGGAAAGGGCATAAGCACGACGCTTCTGAACGCAGGCGGCAGACTGCTCAATGCGCGGGGTGAGAGCTTCCTCTCACGGTATTTTGACGGCACATCCAAAATGCAGAAGGACAGGCTCTCACGCGCTGTATTCTCCGAGGCCAAGGCCTGCGGCGCGCCGTGTCTCTATGACCTGAGAGACGTCCCGGAGGAGGAGATACGGGCGCACTGCCTGTTTTATAAAGAGCTTATGCAGGCCGGCATGGACCCGAAAACAACGCTGCTGCCGGTCATGCCGGCGGCGCATACCTTCCTCGGCGGCATCAAGGTCGACGGCGAGCTGTGCTCAAACCTGAAAAGACTGTACGCGGCGGGCGAAAACCTCGGCGGACTGCACGGCGCGAACCGCATAGGAGGCTGCGCGGGCGCGGAGACTGTCACCTTCGGCGCGGCTGTCGGCGAGAGTGCCGCCGGTGTAAATGAGCTGTCGGAAGAGGAGCTTTCGCGCGCGGAAGAGCTGGCGGAGGCAATGATCGATGAATACCGTGCGCCCAAGGAGAGCCGCCCTGAGAAGGTAGAAGCGCTTCTTGCGAGCCTGAGAGAGACGGTGGGGAAAGACCTCAGTCTCATCCGCGATGAGCGGGGGCTGCGCGAAGCGTCGGATACATTTGAAAAGCTCAATGAGGCGGCGGAGGCTATCGGCGCTGCGGACACGAAGGAGCTTGTAAACCTGACGTCTCTGAAAAACATGCTCCTGACGGCGAAGCTTATAGCGAAAGCGTCGCTTGAAAGAAAGGAGAGCCGAGGCGTATTTTACCGCAGCGACTATCCGGAGAAAAAACCCGCATGGAATAAAAGTATCGTACTCAAAATGAGGTGAAACAAATGCTCACTATTGAAAACGACAGGCTGAGAGTGCGCGTCAAGGAGCTTGGCGCGGAGCTGTGCGGCATTTATTCCAAGGAGCACGACACGGAATATATGTGGCAGCCCGGCTATGAGATATGGGACCACAGCTGCCTTACGCTGTTTCCCAATAACGGAAGAATATACAAGGACAGGACGGTGATCGGCGGCAGGGTATACCCGGCGACGATGCAGGGCTTTGCCAAGACGCAGGTCTTTACCGTGACCGAAAACACAGGTGAGAGGGCAGTCTTAGAGCTGCGCGCGAACGACGAAACAAGGCGGTATTTCCCGTATGAGTTCACGCTGCGCGTAAGCTTCAGCCTTGCGGGAGATAAGCTGACAGTCGGCTTTACCGCTTATAACCACGGTGAGGAGCCGATGTACTTCTGCCTCGGTATGCACCCCGGCTTTTATCTGCCGCTGGCTCTGGGCGAAAAGACGGAGGACTATGTCATCAGCTTCGACCGCAGGCAGAACATCAGCCGGCTCGTCAACGAGCCGACAACGATGCTGCTGACCGGGGAGAGAAAGCCCTACCTCACGGACGGGACGGATATCCCGCTGCGCGACGATATGTTCAACGGCGGCTCGCACCTGCTGGAGGGCGTAAGCGCCGAGAGCGTGACGCTGCGCTCAACCAAGTCCGGGCGCTTCGTCGAGATGGGCATATCGGGCTTTCCGTATATGTGCCTTTGGGGCAACGCGATCCGGCCGTATCTGGTCTGCATAGAGCCCTGGTGCGGCACATCGGACTTTATCGATACGGACCACATCTGGGAAAAACGCACGGGCGCGCTGTGCGCCCCGGCTCACGGGAGCGAGGAGCGCACTGTAAGCTTCCGCGTAGGATAAAACGGCAATACAAGAAAACTAAAAATATATTATTCGGGAGGTATTTATTATGGCAAGAAATGTTCTGGTAACAGGCTCATCCCACGGCATCGGCGCGGCGACCGCGATAGCGTTCGCAAAGCAGGGCTGCAACGTCGGCATAGTTTACTGCAAGACCAAGGAGGGCGCGGAGCAGACTGCCGCGGCCTGCCGCGAGTACGGCGGGGATATCCAGATATTCAAGGCTGACCTCAGTGTCCGCGCCGAGTGCGAAAAGCTGATGGCCGACTTCCTTGAGCACTACAAGACCATCGACGTGCTCATCAACGACGCGGGCGGCGCGCTCAAGATACCCAAGGGCGAGTTTGTCGACATGCCCCTTGATTACTGGGACAGCCAGATCGCGCTCAATCTGAACGCTGCGGCTTACCTCACTCAGGGCGCTATCCGCAACATGAAGGAAAACAACATCCCCGGCCGTATCGTGAACATCGGCTCGGTACACGGCACGATCTCATGGGTGCGCAGAAAGATGCTGCCCTACTGCGCCGCGAAGGCCGGCATCGAGATGTTCACCAAGGCTATCGCCGTTGAGGTGGCGAAGTACGGCATCCGCGTCAACTGCATCGCGCCGGGCTTTATCCAGACAAAGCTTTCCGACAGATACTCCGAGAGAGACGTCGAGGGCTTCAAGAGAAAGATATCCGTGGGCTTCCTCGGACAGACAGAGCACATCGTCCCGTCCATCCTGTTCCTTGCGGACGTGAAGAGCACGGAGTACATAGTCGGCCAGACCCTGCATGTTGACGGCGGCCAGACAATCGACGGCGTCATCGACTGCATGCTCGACGACGAGTTCTGAGGAAAAACACAGCCGCACAGACACGGGGCAGTTAGGAGAAGCTATGAAAGTATTGGCAGCCAATGTGGGCAGCACCTCGCTGAAGTTCAAGCTGTTTGAAATGCCGGAGGAAACGGCGCTGTGCGAGGCAAAGATCGAGCGCGTCGGGAGCCGGGACAAGGCGATATTTGCCTACGGCAGCCTCGTGACCGGCAAGAATTACCGGCTCGAGGGACAGTGCATCCCGGATTATACGACGGGCATGCGCATGTTCCTTGACGCGCTGGTCTCCGGGGAATACGGAGTGATAAAGAGCGCCGGCGAGATAGAACGCATCGGCTTCAAGACCGTGCTTTCCAAGGGCTTTTACGGTGTACATGAGCTGACGGACGCGGTCATGGAAGGGATGCGCGATTACCTCTTCATCGCCCCGGTGCATAACGCGGCGTACTTAGAAGCGATAGGCCAGTTTGACAGCCTGCTTCCGAACGTGCCGAAGATAGGCGTGTTCGAGACTGCTTTTCACACGACGATCCCGACCGAGCGCCGCATTTACGGCGTGCCGTATGAGTGGTACGAGAAGTACGGCCTGATGCGCATGGGCTATCACGGGGCTTCCCACGGCTATATCGCCCGGGAGAGCCGCAGCTACGGCAAGGCCGGGCGCGTGATCTCCTGCCATCTGGGCGGGAGCTGCTCCGTCTGCGCGATACGGGACGGCAGGAGCGTTGACACAAGCTTCGGCTTCTCGCTCCAGTCCGGGCTCATCCACGCAAACCGCACCGGGGACGCAGACCCCTATATGATCCCGTTTCTGCAGAGCGAGGGGCTGAGCGCCGAGGAGATAGAGGACGGGCTGAGCAAGCACGGCGGCCTGCTGGGGATATCCGGAGTCAGCAATGACATGAGAGATCTCCAGAGCGCCGCGGAGAGCGGGAACGAGCGGGCAAGGCTCGCCGTCGACGCTTTTGTAAGCGGCATAATAAAGCAGGTCGGCGCGTTCTATGCCGAGCTCGGCGGGCTGGATCAGCTCGTGTTCACGGGCGGCATAGGCGAGCACTCGGCGTTTGTGAGAAAGGCCGTATGCTCACAGCTGCGGCATTTAGGGATAGAGCTTGACGAGGAGAAGAACTGCGCATCCGAGCCGGTCGGCGTTATCTCGGCGGCAGGCTCTGCGGTTCTCGTGACGGTGATCCCGGCGAACGAGGAGCTTGGAGTAGCCCGCGAGACCGCGGCCTATGAGCTGTGAGTCATGAAAAGCATTATAAGCACCTGTCAGGGGGAGACGTTCCGCGCCGCGGCGCAGAGCCCATGGAGCGGAACGATACTCCTTGTGACGCACGGTGGCTGGTACCTTGAGACGGAGCGGGGGGATATCCTCCTGCTGCATGACGCGCGCTTCGGCGAGATACCGATAGGCGCGGCGCTGCCGGATATCGGAGAGCTTCCGTATGACAAGAGCCTTGAGCATCGGCCGCTGCGCTTTGAGAACGGAATTCTTATGCTCACCGATGAGCTGCAGATAGAGCTTCACGGTGAAAAAGAGACACGCCAGCAGGAAACTGCGGGCGTGTCTCCAGAGCGTCTCCAGGCGCTTGAAGAAGCGCTGAGAAGCTCCGGGCGCGGCGAGCTCAGGTATGCCGCGTGCGGGATGACGCCGCCGGAGGACAGTCCGCTTCGGCGCGAGATGCACCGGCGCACTGAAAGCTTCCTTGCTGCGGCAAACGGCGGACATGAAGAAATATCTGCGGCGGTAAAGGAACTGCTCGGCCTCGGCAGGGGACTGACGCCCGCCTGCGACGACTGGCTCGTTGGGTATATGTATGCCGCGCGGCGCACCGGGAAAACGGAGGTCTGCGCGGCGGTAAGCGAAGCCGTGCTGGAATACGCCGGGGAATATACCAACGCCGCCAGTGCCGCGTATCTTCGCGCGGCGGCGCGCGGAGAATACTATGAGCTGCTGGAAGGCTGCCTGTTCGGTGAGGACGCGGACAGCATAGCGCGGCTGCTCAGCATCGGCAGCAGCTCCGGGAGCGATATGCTCAGCGGTATGCTCGCCGCATGCAGCGGCTGATATGTATGCGGTACGCTTTGGAGTGCGCAGGAACAAAGTATAACAGGTGCATAAGAATCCCCCCACGGTTCAGGTGAGCCGTGGGGGTACCTTTATAGGTTCTGTGTCAATAGTTGGGTTAGAGCGAAGCAAAAAAAGATAGCAGTGAGGCGTGGGCAGCGTGCTGGCATACACGCTGGACTATATGCCCCCGAAGATCTCCGGCCTCGGCGATGTGAACTGGGCAGCGTTCATCTCCGCGCTCAATGACATACGCTATAACGGCTGCGCCGTTATAGCGATGGACTACAAGGCATTCGAGGGCTGTCGCGAGAATATTCTCAAGTCCATCCACCAGTCCAAGCACAATCTTGATAACTACATAACCGTGTGAGGTGCAGACGATTATGATGATAAAGGTCTAGTCTGCAAGGTTATGAAGCAAACCTGATCTTGATGGATGATATATCTGACATATGAGCTCATTTTTGAATATAGTATGTGAAATACGGTAAGTCTCGAATAGAAAATTCATACTAAGCTTAACCGGAGCGGAGTTAATCCCCCGCTCCGGTTAAGCTTTACGCCAGTCGAATTATTTGACAAATTGGATACCAACATGCTATAATTGCTGCGAGGTGGAAAAATGGAAAGCAGAATGGCGAACATAATTTTTAATAAGGCAGGAGGCAATGCGGGGGCGGATTCCAAAGGCTGCAAGCTGTCCTTGCCGTCAGTTTGGGTGAAGCAATTGGGGATAGGCGAGCTTGGCCGTGAGGTGAGGATAGACTTTGACGGAGAAAAGATAACTGTCTCCAAAAGGCTTACTATTGACAAATTTATTGAAAAGAAGCTGAACGAGGGGCATCACATTGCTGTTCTTGACTTCTTCGACGGCTCCGCGCTGTGTACACGGATCGCTGCGGACTTTACTGATGAGACGATAGCGGCGGAGAACACCGACTGCCCGCTGATAAAAACCGCGTTCGGGAAAAAGGTGTTTCCTGATTGGGATGATTTTAATGAGTTCTTAGAGAGCCGTTGCGTTCCGCGCGGGCGTGCTGGGCTGCGCGAATATCTGGAAACGCTCGGACTTGACGAATATGATCCGCTTGAGATCATCAAGATAACGCATGGCAGAATGGCGGAGGACGATCAGTGGATAAACATAGAGGTGAAACAATGACAGTACATCTTGTTACGGATGACAGGATCGCGGAGACCTCGTCAAAGGGAAATCAAGAAAAGTGGTTTGACAGAGAGACAAACCGATGGTACAAGCTTGACCAGTTCGGCTATGAGGCATTGGCGGAATGCGCAGTGTCGTCATTTCTTGAGCGGAGCAATATAGAGAGCGATACTCCGTTCACATTTGTCCGCTACGGAATGGAGCGTCTGAATGTACACGGCAGAGACAGAAACGGATGCTCGAGTGAAAATTTTCTTAAGCCCCGACAGTCACTGATTACCCTGAGCCACCTCTTCTCAAGAGAAACTGATGGCACTCTGAAAGCAAAACTTGAAGCCCTTCCAAGCGACAAGCGCCGCATTGCTTACATGGCAGATATGACGGCGGAGCTTACCGGGCTGAAAGAATTCCCACAGTATCTCACCTTGCTTTTTGAGATCGACTCGCTGTTTCTAAATGATGACAGGCACTTAAACAATATAGCTGTTCTTTACGAGACGGGCAGATATTCGTACTGCCCTATATTCGACAACGGAGCGGGACTGCTGTCCAATACACAAATGCTGCAGATGGACATTTCGCCCAAAGCGCTTACCTCTTCCCTCAAATCGCGCCCGCTTGGGATAAGCTTTACCCGCCAGATGAACACAGCGAGAAGCCTGTACGGTGCTCAGTTGGAGCTGCCGAAGCTGAGCTGGGAGCAGATTAAAGAGACGATAAGCCCTATGCTTGACTACTATGCCGCCCGCGACAGGGGTCTAATCCTCGACCGGGTCAGCGAGTGTATTCTGACAATGCAGAAGAAAATGATGTAATATATATTCTGCTTTTTCTTTGTTTATACCGGCGCAAATCTTGAGCCCCCTGCGCTGCGAGATTTGCTGGTAAAAACGATCCACTAACTGCGCCGCAGAACCGTTTGACCCAAACCGTGACCCAAACGGGGATATGACCGCATGTACTGGATGGACGCAACAGGATTATATACTGCCGAACCACAGACGCGAAAGCTACAACAAGCACCGGAAATCAATACATTGGCGGCTCTGCCAACGTTTGTAATCAGCAGGTCGGGGGTTCGAATCCGTCCACCAGCTCCATTGCAACTGAATACGGGGGAATTCCAGAGTGGCCAAATGGGACAGACTGTAAATCTGCTGGCAATGCCTTCGGTGGTTCGAATCCACCTTCCCCCACCAATAAAAGAGACATCCATGCGGATGTCTCTTTTATTTGGCGTGAAAACCGTGGTGGATTCGAACCGAGGGCGCTTAGAAACGTGCCGGGGGCACGTTTCAACCCGAGGCGGCCTGCCCGCAGGCAGGCGAATCCACCTTATTTATTGCCTGCTTACACCTTGGCCTCACGTGCACGTAGAAGCCTCGAAAACGCCGTTGACCCAAACCGTGACCCAAATGCGGATAGGAGCGGAAAGCACCGGACAGTTTTTGCCCGGTGCTTTCTGCGTTTGAGTGGGTTCTTTTTATCCGATTCCAGTTTGTGCTGACATGAATCCGCCAATTTTTCTTGCCGCATCTGCCTGCATATCTCTTGTGGCGTGACAGTAGGTGTTCAGCGTGAAGCCCGCCGAGTAGTGACCCAGCATACACGAGAGCGTTTTGACGTCTGCTCCGCTTTGCAGGGCGTATGTCGCGAAGCTATGCCCTTACGGTATAATTACGACAAACCGGAAAAGCCCCGTATATCAAGGGTTTTCGGTTATCTGGCAAGGTTTTTCATCCTTTTCCAAACCGAAAAATCGAGCCGCGAAGTAGTTATATCGTAGGGGG
>CAKTPC010000060.1 GCA_934590505.1 uncultured Oscillospiraceae bacterium | reverse complement strand
TGTCTGTGCGATACTGATGCTCTGCCCCGGCATGGATGTGGTATATTGTACGCCAAACCGTCTTCCACTGCAATTTCCCGTGGCATATAGCCCCGAAATCGGTTCAAAGTCCCGGTTTAATACCTGCTGGTTTTCGTTGATCTCCAACCCGCTGACAGTCACGAGAATTTTCAGCGATTGCCCACCGGGTCTGTGACTGTCTTTGACCGTGCCGCTTGCATAGAAGGGAGCCTTTTCGATGGGGTTCATCAACCGGGGGTCTTTCCCAAAATCATCGTCATGCTTTTGGCAGCACAACTCATTATATCGTTTGACCTCCCCTAAAAATGTTCTGCGTTCTGTTTCATGCTCAAACATCAACTCAGCCAGTTTTTCCAGCGTTTCCGCACAATAAAGCGGACGACTCTCTCCGGCGCGGTCCTTATCCAGCACGATTTGATTCTTATGACGGATTCCACGCTGCAAAAGCTGGAGAAGATCAGTGATGCGGAATTTGCAGAGTTGGAGCTGTACCCGGATTTCTAATTGTTTTCTGGTTGTGCAGAAAAATCGGTTGAAAAGGCCAATTTCAAAGGGTATAATAAAATATATCTTTATATTCTTTTGAAGAATGCAGAAAGGGTTATTTCAGCAACGAGGTGGAATATTAGCATGAACGATCCGAAAAGACCGGCTTCTGACGCGGAGTGGTATTGCCGCAAAGACCCGGAGGCAGACCGGTTTTATGAAATTTTCTTCAAGATGTGCCGAAAGTATCATGTCAGCTGGTGCAGCGCCAGCGAGAAAGAACGGCTGTTCATTGAAGAAATGTCCAGAGTCACCTACGAGCGCGACAGAGCCGTTCGCATGGGATTACCGGTAGACAGCGTGCGCCCGGCATTCGTGTCATAAGTGATTGCAAAACTATAAAAAATTCCTGCCAAAGCATTGTTGGCAGGAATTTTTTTATAGTTCGCTATTCTGTAATATCTGTAAACAGGCGGTTTTCAATTCTGGAAGATCTTCACGCAGCGTTTTCCAGACTGCGGGCAGGTCAATGGCACCGTAAGAGTGAACATAAAAATTGCGGGTGTCTTTTATTGTGCGCCACGGTACCGCGCGGTTTTGCTGTTTTGCTTCTTCAGAAAGCTGCGCTACCAGTTCGCCAATCTGCACCACGCACATACAGCAGGCATCCTGAAACAAATAGTCTTGCTGAAATGCTTCATAGGAGCTTTGATAGCGGTTCAGATTATCCCGCACCCGGTCGCAATAGCTGATGATCTTGTTTAGAATCAGACGATCACGATTTTCGATACAGCAGCACCTCATCTTTCGCAATCAAATTCAGAAATTCATGGTCGGAGGAATCGTTGGTGACAAGATCGACCGGCACTTTCAGCGCGTCCTCCATATCCAGCCGCAAACCGCTGAGTTGGAACAGTGACATGACGCTGCCTTTTTCAATTTTCAAATCTACATCGCTGTCACGGCGCGCCGTGCCTTTGGAATAAGAACCGAACAGGCTGACGCTGCGCAGTCCATGCGCTTGCGCGATCGGTGTGATAATTCTGCGCAGTTCCTCAATCGTGTACGGCATTTGCGTCACCTCCCAGTGCTTTTCTGATTCTAGTATAACAGTCTTTTTCAAAAAATACAACCAGACTTTCCGAACAGGGCTTTTGACTTATGTCAACTAGACTGTCAGACTGGCTGATTTTCAGAAAAACGTGTTAATCGTCGCATAAATATTTCAGAAAAATGTGTAACACACAGCGGAAAGTCACCAGAAAAATGTGCTTCGCACGAAAAGCTAAACTTGATTCTGATTCTATTTTCCAAAATCAAAAATTTTTCGTTTTTGGGAAATAGAATGTCTAAAAAACAATTTCAAAAAATATCGTGCAGCTAGTCAGTTTTTACTGACTGGCTAATTTTTTACGAAAAGGAGGTTAGAGTATGCCGAGCAAGCTACAATTCTATTCAGAATTTGCCGAGCGCACCGCGCGGCAGATCACCGGCAGCTATCGAAGCTGGACGGCCTTTCTCGCTACGGCGGCGCGGCTCTACAAGTACCCTTACAACGAGCAGCTTATGATCTACGCCCAGCGCCCGAACGCAACGGCGTGCGCGGAATATGACGTCTGGAAAGACCGCATTCCAGACCGGCAACATTCTGGAGCCGTCAATGGGTGTCGGCAACTTCTTCGGCTGCTTGCCGGAATCCATGCAGGGCAGCAAGCTCTACGGCGTGGAGCTGGACAGCATTACCGGCAGAATTGCCAAGCAGCTCTATCCGCAGGCAAATATCACCGTTGCCGGATTTGAAACGACGGACCGGCGAGATTTCTATGATCTTGCCATCGGCAACGTGCCGTTCGGACAATATCAGGTAAACGACCGAGCTTACAACAAGCTCGGTTTTTCCATCCATAATTACTTTTTCGCCAAGGCGCTCGATCAGGTGCGTCCGGGCGGCGTGATGGCGTTTGTGACCTCGCGCTACACGATGGACAGCAAGGATGACCGTGCCAGAAAGTATATTGCGGAACGTGCCGAGCTGCTGGGAGCAATTCGCTTACCGAACAATGCGTTCAAAGCCAACGCCGGTACGGACGTGGTATCTGACATTCTGTTCCTGCAAAAACGAGAGCAGCCAAGCATCGCAGAGCCGGAGTGGACGCAGCTCGGTGAAAATGCAGATGGTTTTTCCATCAACAACTACTTTATCCACCACCCGGAAATGATTCTTGGCAGACAGTCTGCGGAAAGTACGCAATACGGAAAGCAGGATTTTACCGTAGAACCCCTTGAGGGCGCAGACCTTGCCGCGCAGCTCCATGAAGCGGTGCAGCACATCGGCGGCATCTATCAGGCAGCCGAGCTGCCAGACCTCGGGGAAGAAGATCAGATCCAAGATACCATCCCCGCAGACCCAGATGTAAAGAATTACAGCTACACGCTTGTGGCCGGCGAGGTTTACTACCGCGAAAACAGTGTCATGGTAAAACCGGACCTGAACGCAACCGCCAAAGAACGCGTCAAGGGTATGATTGAGCTGCGGGATTGCGTGCAGTTGCTCATTTCGCAGCAAATGGACGGTTTTATTTCGGATATGACCATCCAGCAGACGCAGCGGAAGCTCAACCGCCTTTATGATACGTTTACCGACAAATACGGGCTTATTAACGCTCGCGCCAACAGCCTTGCGTTCTCTGATGACAGCTCCTACTATCTGCTCTGTTCGCTGGAAATCTTGAATGAAAACGGTGACTTGGAGCGCAAGGCGGATATTTTCACCAAGCGCACCATCAAGCCGCATGAGGTCGTGACCTCGGTGGACACAGCATCGGAAGCGCTGGCGTTGTCCATCTCGGAAAAAGCCTGTGTGGATATGCACTATATGGCACAGCTCTCCGGCAAAAGTCAGGATGAACTGATTGACGAGCTGAACGGTGTCATTTTCCTCGACCCGACTCGCGGCAACTGGCAGACGGCGGACGAATACCTTTCCGGCAACGTCCGCCAAAAGCTGCGGCAGGCGGAAGCAGCCGCCGTAGACGCACCCGGCTACGCTCCCAACGTAGAGGCGCTGCAGCAGGCACAGCCGAAAGATCTGGATGCGTCAGAGATCGAAGTGCGCCTCGGCGCGACGTGGATCAGTCAGGATTATATCCAGGAGTTCATGGAGCAGACCTTCAAGCCTCCGTACAACAGGAGGAACCCAATTCAGGTCAGCTATTCGCCCAGCACCGCTGAATGGAACATCAGCGGCAAATCCACCCCATCCAAACAGGATGTCAACGCCTATATGACCTACGGCACAGAGCGCGCTAACGCCTATCGGATTCTGGAGGACACGCTGAATCTGCGCGATGTGCGCATCTATGACACGGTTTATGATGCAGACGGCACGGAGCGGCGCGTTCTCAATTCCAAGGAAACGACGCTTGCGCAGCAGAAGCAGCAGGCCATCAAGGACGCCTTTCAGGAATGGATCTGGCGCGACCCGAATCGGCGGCAAACGCTGGTGCAGCAATACAACGAACGCTTCAATTCGATCCGCCCGCGCGAGTATGACGGCAGCCACATCCGCTTTTCCGGCATGAGCCCGGAAATCACGCTGCGCGAACACCAGAAAAACGCGATTGCACATATTCTTTATGGCGGCAATACGCTGTTGGCGCATGAGGTCGGCGCGGGCAAGACCTTTGAAATGGTCGCCGCCGTCATGGAATCCAAGCGGCTGGGGCTTTGCCAGAAAGCCATGTTCGTCGTGCCGAACCACCTGACGGAACAGTGGGCGTCTGAATTTCTGCGGCTCTATCCCTCCGCGAACATCCTCGTCACGACCAAAAAGGATTTTGAAACCCGAAACCGCAAAAAATTCTGTGCCCGCATTGCCACCGGCGATTATGATGCCGTCATCATCGGACACAGCCAGTTTGAAAAAATCCCAATCTCCAAGGAGCGGCAGGAGCATTTGCTCCAAGAACAGATTTATGAGATCGAGGACGGTATGAATGACACTGTTTTGCAGATCATGCAGCCGACAAACCCGGTCGAGCCGCCGTATCAATACATGATGATCGACGGCTGCAAAGTAAAGGTAAACTATCTCCCAAAACCGCCCGCGCCATCCGCGTGCAAAGTGCTGGACAGAATCCATGAGATTCTGCTTGCCTCAAGGCTTAAAAAATAGCCGCCGCACATTTGCATCTTTGTTACCTCGATGCAATAATGATGATGTACTTGTACCTTGAAAATCGAAAATAAAGAAAACGGACCGGATACATCATCTTTCAGACGATCTAAGACAGAAACGAGGTATGTATAATGGAAAAGACAGTCTATGAATCCAACGTTCCGCGTGTTTACACGCTTTACAGAGTTTCTACCATCGGTCAGGTTGAAAAAGATGATATTCCGATGCAAAAACAGGTTTGCCGTGACTTCGCAAAAAAGCAAGGCTGGGTGGTTGTCAAGGAGTTTTCGGAAAAAGGCATTTCCGGCTACAAGGTATCCGCCAAAGACCGCGACGCCATTCAGGAAATTCAGCATGATGCTGCGCTCGGCAAATTTGATATTCTGCTTGTGTTCATGTTTGACCGGCTCGGACGACGGGATGATGAAACACCATTCATTGTAGAATGGTTCGTCAAGAACGGCGTGGAGGTCTGGAGCGCGATGGAGGGGCAGCAGCGGTTCGACAATCACGTTGACAAGCTGATGAACTACATCCGCTACTGGCAGGCCTCCGGCGAGAGTCTGAAAACCTCGATCCGCACGAAAACCCGCTTGGGGCAGCTCACAGAGGAGGGGCATTACACCGGCGGAACAGTTCCGTATGGCTATCGCGCGGTAGATAAAGGCCGCGTCAATAAGCGCAACCGCACAGTGCTGGACTTGCAGATCGACGAAGATGAGGCGGAGGTGATTCGTCTGATCTTCCACAAATACGTCGATGAGGGATACGGCGCACAGCGCCTTTCTCACTATCTGCATGAACAGGGCATCAAAAGCCGCGACGGAAAAGGCTTTCCGAACACAACCGTCAACCGGATCATCAAGAACATTGCCTATACCGGTATCATCAAAAACGGCGAGTCACAGTCCGGCTATATTGATGAGCTACGCATCATCGACGTTTCCACCTTTTCCAAGGCACAGGAGATCATGCGCCAGCGGACGCTCCCGCATGGCAACGTGCCGCTGAACTGCAAGGGAAAATCCCTGTTGGTCGGAAATATTTTCTGTGCCCACTGCGGAAACCGGCTGACGCTGACGACCAGCGGCAGGCGCGTGTATCGCGCAGATGGCACAGTGAAATACGAACCGCGGATGCGATACCAGTGCCATTACAACGTCCGACATCCCGGCGAATGCGACGGACAATCCGGCTATGGCGTCACAAAGCTCGACGGTATTGTAGAGAAAGTGATCCGCATGAAGTTTGCAGAGATCGCTGCCGCGCCGGAATCCGAGATTCTGAATCACCAGCATAAAAAAGAAATCGAGCTTGCAAGAATCAAGCTCGATCAGGCCAATGCGCATCTGGCAGAGAAGCAGAAAGACCTCTCCGATTATAAGGCGGAAACGCTGAAAGTCATTCGCGGTCAGAGCAATCTCAGCGTGGAGCTTCTGAATGCACTGGTGAAAGAAACAGAAACGATGATTGCCCTGGCGCAGACCCGCATAGACGCGGCACAGACAGAATATGAGTCGCTGCTGGCTTCGGCGGAGAATCTGCGGCAGGAATACGACCGACTGCTCACATGGGCAGATCTGTTCGACACCTGCTCCTTTGAGGCAAAGAAAATGATCGTTGCGCAATTCGTCAAAGCCGTTCGCGTCAGCCGCGACTACAATATTGAGATTGACTTCAACGTGTCTTTTGAGGAATTTCAGAACTTTTCCGTCAAAAATGGGGAGCCAGTCATTTTGCAACCGCTGCGTTCGCATACCGCATAAAAAAGTTCGGGATAATCCGAATTTTATCGGATTATCCCGTATTTGGTGGACCTGAAGAGACTCGAACTCTCGACCTCTCGGATGCGAACCGAACGCTCTCCCAGCTGAGCTACAGGCCCATTTTTATGAACTTTTTGAGGGTGAACCGCGTGGCTCCCGCATGAGATACAACACGATGGCTAAAACCGTACCGCTTGCGCTCCCAACTGAGCTACGCCCCCATATTTACTTATACAATCAGTTCTCAACTGACAGCTTATACATTATAACACATTTTTTTCGTTTGTAAAGGAAAAATTTTGATTGATTAAATTTCGGTTTTGTAGTATAGTATGTCCGTGGCTTTTGACAAGGCTGCACTAGTCGGGGAGCCAGCGGTGCCCTGTAACCTGCAATCCGCTACAGCAGGGGCGAATTCCCGATTGAGGATATGTTCTGTGTCGTCTGACTCCGGTAAGCAGCGTTGACGATCCGGTCTCGCGCAACGGAAACCCGCGAACCATGTCAGGCGGGGAACCGAGCAGCATTAAGCGGTGCTTTTCGTGTGCCGCGAGTTTGCCGGGTCCGAGCCGGCTGCCGGGGTAACGGACATAGTTCATTGTTCGAAGTCGGGTGTGCAGTCTTGTCAAGAGCCACAACTGCATTATGTACCGGAGAGGTGGGAGCGCATGTATCAGGCCCTGTATCGCAAATGGCGCCCGCAGACCTTTGATCAGGTCGTCGGGCAGCAGCATATTACCGAGACGCTGAAAAACCAGGTCAAGACAGGCAGGCTTTCCCATGCCTACCTCTTCATCGGCACGCGCGGCACAGGCAAGACGACATGTGCGAGAATACTTGCCAAGGCCGTCAACTGCGAGCATCCGGTGGACGGCAACCCCTGTGGGGTGTGTCCCGCCTGCCGCGGGATAAGCGACGGCTCAGTGCTCGATGTCGTGGAGCTTGACGCGGCGTCCAACAACGGTGTTGACAATGTGCGCGCGCTCAGGGAGGAAGCGGTGTTCACCCCGGCCTCCGTGCGCAAGAGAGTGTATATTATCGACGAGGTCCACATGCTGTCAGCCTCGGCATTCAATGCGCTGCTGAAAATTCTTGAGGAGCCGCCGGAGCATCTGATGTTCATCCTCGCGACGACGGAGCTGCAGAAGGTCCCGGCGACGATTCTTTCGCGCTGTCAGCGGCACAGCTTCCGACGCATCGATACTCCTGACATTGCCGAATACCTTGAATACATTGCAAAGCAGGAGGGCTTCAAGCTCAGCCACGAGGCGGCGGAGCTTATCGCCCGGCTTGCCGATGGCGGCGTAAGAGATGCGCTGAGCCTGCTCGACCAGTGCTCTGCCAGCGAGACGATAGACCTGGAAGCCGTTTACAGCGCGATGGGGCTTGCCGGCAACCGGCGCACGGCGCAGCTTATGAGCGGCATACTTGATCACAACACAGACAAAACACTACGGGACTTTAACTCCATGTGGATGGACGGCAAGGACCCGGCCACGCTCTTGACGGAGCTGTCCGGTCTGCTGCGCGACACGCTTATGACGCATGTCGCCCCTAAGGGCGCGCGCAGTCTCATATCCGGCGGCTATGACGATACGACGCTTGGCGAGCTTTCGGGCCGCATGACGACCGAGGAGATAATCTGCGCGATGGAGACCGTGCAGAAGTACACTGCATCCATGCGCGAGAGCACCAGCCCCAAGACGACGGCGGAGTTGTGCCTCGTCTCCCTGTGTGACAACACGATGGGCGAAAGCGTAGCGGAACTGCGGGCTCGTATATCGCGGCTCGAACTGCAGATGAGCAGCGGGAGCTTCACCCCGGCGCGGGAGGACAAGCATCCGACGCCTGTGCCCACCGAAGAGGAAGCGGAATATTATGAGTCGGAGCCCACGCGGCGGAAAGAGGAAGCGTACATCCCGGAGGAGGACGACCTTGACCCCGAGATGTTCATGGAGGAACAGCCCGAGGACAGCTTCATTCGGCGCGGCGGCAGGGCTGAGCCTGAGCCGCAGAGCGAACCGGAAGCCCAGCCCAAAGCGGAAGCTCCGGCGGGAGAGCCAACAGAGCCCACGTGGAAGGACATCTGTGCAAAGGCTGCGGGTTCTCTCCCGATGGATATAAAGCTGAGACTGGACAACAGCGCTTCAGTAAGAGGTAAAATAGAAAACGTCACACTGCGCATAGAGGTCGTTCCCGGATTTCTCTACGGACGCTTCAACAGGCAGGATGTGCTTGCAAAGTTCTCGGAAGCGGCAACGGCGCTCGCAGGGAAGGAGATACACGCCCTGCTCTCGGAGCTTCATGACGAGCCGCATCAGCAGCGCAGTCTGGAAGAGCTGAAGCAGTTCAAGGAAGTAAAATTCATATAAGTATATAAACAGTAAATAATAAAAACGGAGGATATAAAAGATGGCAAAAGGCGGATTTCGCGGCGGATATCCCGGCGGCGGCAACCAGATGAACATGATGAGACAGGCGCAGAAGATGCAGCAGGATTTCCTGAAGATGCAGCAGGAGCTTGAGACCAAGGAGTTTGAGTTCACGGCAGGCGGCGGCGCAGTAAAGGCAACAATGATCGGCACCCGCCAACTCCACAGCATAGAAATAAGCCCCGATGTTGTCGACAGCGACGATGTCGAGATGCTCCAGGATCTGATCCTTGCGGCGGTCAACGGCGCTATCAAGCTTGCCGACGACGAGACCAACAAGGCTATGAGCAAGCTTCAGGGCGGCATTGGTGGCTTCCCCGGCCTGTTCTGAGATGAATACCCCTTGGACAGACAGCGTTGATATCAACGCTCCGCTTCCAGAATACCCGCGCCCGCAGATGGCGAGACGCAGCTGGCTGAACCTGAACGGCCCGTGGCTCTATGCCTTTACGGACAGCAGCAGGAGACCGGCTGAGTATGACGGTGAGATAACCGTACCGTTTTCGCCGGAGACGGAACTGTCGGGAGTCGGCAGAGCTCTGAAAAGCGGGGAGTACCTGTGGTATTGCAGAGAGGTCGAGATACCGGCGGAGTTTTCCGGTAAGCGCCTGCTGCTGCATTTCGGCGCGGTCGATCAGTGTGCGGCGGTGTGGGTGAACTCCACGCAGGTAGCGCGGCACACCGGCGGTTATCTGCCATTTGAGGCGGATATCACCGACGCCGTTGAGGATGGCTATGCCCAGATCACCGTCAGAGTGACCGACGATACCGACAGAAGCTTCCAGCCTCGCGGCAAGCAGAGCTCAAAGCGCGGCGGCATATGGTATACTCCGCAGAGCGGTATATGGCAGACGGTGTGGATCGAAGCCGTACCGGAGACGTATGTGCGCTCGCTGCGCATCACCCCGGATATTGACAAGGCAACGGTCACGGTCGAGGCCGACGTCAGGGGAGACGAGCAGGCATACGCGCATTTTGACGGGCAGGACTATCCGCTCCCGGCGGAGATACCCGTGCCGGGCTTTGAGCCATGGTGCCCGGAGAACCCGAAGCTTTATGGCTTCAGCGTAAGCTGCGGGGAGGACGAGGTGTTCAGCTATTTTGCAATGCGCAAAATAGCCGTTGCAAAGGACAAAAACGGAGTGCCGCGGCTGTTTCTGAATAACGAGCCATACTTCCAGAACGGCCTGCTCGATCAGGGCTACTGGCCTGACGGGCTCTATACCGCGCCGACGGACGAGGCGCTTATCTACGATATCAGCACCGCCAAGGCGATGGGCTTCAATATGCTGCGCAAGCATATCAAGGTCGAGCTGCTGCGCTGGTACTACCATTGCGACAGGCTCGGTATGCTCGTCTGGCAGGACATGCCGAACGGCGGTCGGCGCTATAACCCCGTTATCATCTCCGCACCGCTCGTGACGGGCATCCATCTGAACGACTCGGCGCACGCCCTCTTTGCCCGGAGCGACAGCGAGGGGCGCGCACAGTTCAAGTCGGAGCTCGGCGAGCTGGTGAACCATCTGTACAACTGCCCGTGCATCTGCATGTGGGTCATCTTCAACGAGGGCTGGGGTCAGTTCGACGCGAGGAAGATGTACGACTTTGTCCGCTCTATGGACAAGACCCGCGTTATCGACCACGCTTCCGGCTGGCACGATCAGGGCATCGGCAATGTGCAGAGCCTGCATGTGTACTTCAAAAAGTACCGCTTTAAGCCCGATAAGAAAGGCCGTGCGGTGCTGCTCAGCGAGTTCGGCGGGTACAGCCATCAGGTGCCGGGGCACTGCTACAATAATAAATACTTCGGCTATAAGAAGTTCGAGATGCCGTTCCAGCTTGAGGCGGCGCTTGAGGACCTTTACCAGACTGAGATAGGCCCGGCAAAGCTGCAGGGGCTTTCGGCGGCGGTGTATACGCAGCTTAGTGACGTTGAGGACGAGCTCAACGGCCTGCTGACATATGACAGAAAGGTCGTAAAGATCGCGCCCGAACCGATGCGCAAGATAATAAATGTAGGTAAATGATTACCGCGTCCGTGTTCGGCTATGCCGGATACGGACGCGTGAGTTTTAGGTGGATGTATGCTGAACAAAGCCTATCTTGAAATTACTAATGTCTGCAATCTCTCGTGCAGCTTCTGCCCTGGGACGCGCCGTGAAAAGCGCTTTATGACGCCTGAGGAGTTCGAAACGCTCTCGCGGAAGCTGCGCGGACACGTGGAGTATCTCTATCTGCACTTGATGGGTGAGCCGCTGCTGCACCCGCAGCTTGAGGAGATACTCGGCATAGCCGCGCGGCAGGGCTTCCGCGTCATAATCACGACGAACGGCACGCGGCTCGACAGGCGCGGTGAACTGCTCGTTTCCTCACCGGCGGTGTACAAGGTGAATGTTTCGCTCCAGTCGTTTGAGGGCAACGGCACTGAAGAACCGGACGGCTATATTGGGATGTGCGCGGACTTCGCGGCTGGCATGTCCGCGGCGGGGAAGCAGTGCGTGCTGCGCCTATGGAACAAAAACGGGCTTGACAGCCTGAACCCACAGATCGAGGCGGCGCTTGAAGTGCGCTTTCCGAAGCCGTGGAGAGACAGCCGCGGCAGCAGGTATATTGCGGAGCGCGTGCTGCTCCAGCCGGGAGAGCGCTTCGACTGGCCGGATATGAGTGCGGAGGACACGGGCGCGCGCCGTTTCTGCCGCGGCCTGCGGGATCAGATAGGCGTGCTGTGCGACGGGACTGTTGTGCCGTGCTGCCTTGATCACGAGGGCGATATAGCGTTAGGTAATCTGTTTGAGGATGAACTTTCTAATATTATGTCAACCAAAAGGGCGCGAAAAATATACGACGGATTCTCACAAAGACAGGCAGCGGAGGAGCTTTGCCGCCGCTGCGGTTACTCAATGAGATTTACATAATATTATTTACATAATCTAAAAATGGCGACATACTGACCCGGCGTGGTAAAAGAGCATAGATTTTTGCCTTAGTGGGTAAAAAAGTTTATGTAATTGGCATAGGCCGCCGGGGCTTGTATTTCCTGTCGACTTGTGCTACACTGTCGCTG
>CAKTPC010000059.1 GCA_934590505.1 uncultured Oscillospiraceae bacterium | reverse complement strand
ATGCTGTCAAGGATCGGGCTGAGCCGTTCAAGCTCGGCTACATCGTTCTTCTCGCACACAAGGCGCAGGCACAGGCACTCCATCGCGTCGCGCGTTTCGAGCAGGGACTTGACCTCGTTCTTCCTCATCGCGCCGCCGTTATAGCGCATGATGGCGATAAGCGTCTCAAGGCTGCCCTTGCGTCGGTAGTCGCAGACGAACACGCCCTGCCGCGTGCGTATCTCGACAAAGCCGAGCTTCTCAAGCTCCACAAGTCCCGCGGAGATGACCGTCCTGCTGACGCCCATTTTCACCGACAGCTCCCGCGCCGGGGGCAGCTGCTCGCCGATGGCAAGCTCCCCGGAGAGTATCATATTTTCTATCTGCTGCACGAACAGATCAGTCATGGACACCGCCACTATTTTATTAAAGCCCATAGCCGCCTCCAGAGAGTCGAATGTCTGTGGTCATTCCAAATACCACACATTGGATTTTACCTGCAAGATGCTTAAAAGTCAAGCGCAAAGCTGACTACTACGCTGAAAATGTGTCGGTGGTATTGACCCTTTGCCGGTGCTTGTTATAAAATACACATTACAAACGCGTGGTATTACCACAAATCAAGGAGGAGATATTGATGCCAAAATTTGACGCCGTTGTGATCGGCGCGGGAAACGGCGGTCTTGCCGCCGCCTGCCGTATGGCAAAGGGCGGGAAAAAGACTCTGCTCATCGAGCGCCACAATATGCCCGGCGGCTGCGCCTCAAGCTTCCGCAGGGGCCGCTTTGAATTTGAAACGGCTCTGCACGAGATCTGCGAATGGGGCACGAAGGAAAAACCCGGTGGCTGCCGCAAGACCTGCGAGGAGTTCGGCCTTGACATCCCGTGGCACATGGTTCCGGATAACTTCCGCGTTATCACCACCGCCTCCGACGGCAAAACGCATATCGACGCTACTCTCCCCTGCACGGTCAAGGAGTTCGTCGACGAGATGGAGCGCCTTGTCCCCGGCTGCCGCAAATCGATACAGGATCTGTTCGACCTCGGCACGGAGTTTCACGCCGCCGGTGACTACTCCCTGAGCGTCGCCGGAAAGACCGACCCGAAGTACATGCAGGAGCACTTCCCGAACTTCCTGCGGCTGGGCAGCTACACCGTCAACCGCGTGTTCAGGGCAATGAAGATGCCGAAGCTTGCGCAGGATATAATGAACACCTACTGGGGCTACCTCGGCGTCGACGCCGATCATCTGTCCTTCCTCCAGTACGTCAACATGCTCTGGCTGTACGTCAACCACGGCGCGTGGATACCCGACAAGACCAGCAACGAGCTGACCACGGGTCTGCTCGAATGCTTCCGCAATATGGGCGGCGAGGTGTGGATGAACTGCACTGCGACCGAGATACTCTTCGACGAGAACAACGCCGTCCGCGGCGTGAAGACCACCTGCGGAGAAGTCGAGACAAAGCACATCCTCTGCAACATGAACCAGAATATGGTGTATGCCACGATGTGTCCGCCTGAGGTCGTGCCCGAGCGCATGGTGAAGCTCGGCAACGCCCGTACATATTCGGCGAGAATGTTCGTCGTGTACCTTGGGCTCGACAGGAGCGCCGAGGAGCTCGGCATCCGCGATTACACGGTGTTCCTCCCGACATCCGCAAACACCGCCAAGGAGTATGAATCCGGCAAAACCATCACGACAAACTGCAACCAGGTCATGGTGTGCTACAACGTAGTGAACCCCGGATTCTCACCCGAGGGCACCTGCGTAGTTTCCCTCACCAGCACCTTCATGGACGACGACTGGGCGAACGTTGACCCCGACGATTATGTTGAGACCAAGACCGCCTTTGCCGAGAAGCTGATAAAGCTCTTTGAGGAGCGCTATGGCGTTACCGTCACCCCGTACATTGAGGAGCTTGAGATCGCGACGCCGTGGACGATGTGCAACTATGTCAACGTTCCGCAGGGCGCGGCCTACGGCTTTGAGCTGAAGGACTGGGACAACATGATGCCGCGAATGATGATGATGGGTACGGAGTTCCCGGTAAAGGGGCTGAAATTCGTCGGCGCGGCAAGCATCCGCGGCGACGGCTACAACTCCGCGATATTCAGCGGAGACACGCTCGCCAAAAAGACTCTCGCGGAAATGAAAGCAGAGGAGGCTTGAGAAGATGTCAGATAAGCTCAATTACAAGGTAGGCATGATCGGCGCGCTCGATATGCTCAGGTTCAAGAACATGCCCAAGGTGCGTGAAAAGGCGATACAGGCGGCCTCCTCCGCTCCGCTGCCCAAAACGCTCACCACCAATGAAAAGGCAAAGCAGCGCCACCCGGAGAAGCAGGAGGTCGTCGTGGCCGAGATACGCCAAAACGGCGACGACGCGAAGACGATCGTCCTCAAGACCGAGGACGGCTCCGCCCTCGCGCCGTTCAGAGCCGGGCAGTACATCAGCGTAAGCGTCCCCATCGGCGGGACTGTGACCACGCGCTCATATTCGCTCTGCTCGTCCCCGGCATGGGCAAAGCGCGGTGAATACAACATCACCGTCAAGCGCGATGACGCGGGCTTTGTCAGCCCGTACATTCAGGATCACTGGGTTGTCGGGCAGCATGTCACGATCTCCGGCCCGCAGGGACATCTCTACTATGAGCGCCTGCGCGACGCGAAGAAGGTCGTCGCCCTCGCGGGCGGCTCCGGCATCACGCCGTTCATGGGCATGGCCTATGCCATCCGCGACGGCTTTGAGGATTTTGACCTGACTATCCTCTTCGGTTCCCGCACGGAGGACGGCATTGTCTACAAGAAAGAGCTCGACGAGGTCTGCGCCGCCTGTGATAAGGTACACGTCGTGCATGTCCTGTCCGACGAGGAGAAGCCCGGCTTTGAGCACGGCTTCATAACCGCCGAGCTTATCAAAAAGTACGGCGGCGAGGAATACAGCATCTTCATGTGCGGCCCGCAGGCGATGTACAACTTCCTCGATGGTGAGATCACAAAGCTCGGCCTGCGCCGCAAGCTCGTGCGCCGCGAGCTGTTCGGCATGATAAAGGACCCGTGGAACCAGCCCGGCTACCCCGGGGATATCCGCGGCAAGACCTTCGATCTCAAGGTCATCCAGTGCGGCAAGGAATACGACATCACCGCCTCCGCCGATGAACCGCTGCTGACCTCCATCGAGCGCGCGGGCATCACCGCCCCCTCCCGCTGCCGCAGTGGCGAATGCTCATGGTGCCGCTCAAAGCTCGTCTCGGGCAAGGTCTTCGTCCCTGAGAAGACCGACGGTCGCCGCAGAGCCGATATCGAGTTCGGCTACATCCACCCCTGCGCGTCCTTCCCGATGTCCGATATCGTCCTCGACGTCCCCAATAGCACGCTGAAGTGATCATCTGTTAAACTCTTGCCATTTTGCCGGAAAAACGGTATAATGCAAGCATCCGCGGGATAACACCACCCGCAATAACGAAAAGGAGTATTGCCATGGATTTCAGGAATCTTACCGTCAATGAGCTGTTCGACAATCCCGATACCGCCGCCGTTATCAAGGAGCTTGCCCCCCAGCTGCTCAAGTACCCCATAAAGCTGCTCGGCAAGAAAAAGTGCGGCGAGATCTTTGACAAGGTCGTCTCCACCGGCATAGTCCCCGAGGCAATAGCAAAGGAAGCGGAAGCTCGCATCAATAAGATACTTGCAAGCTGATACATAGCATATAAGCATCCCCGGCATCGGCCTTATTCAGCCGTCGCCGGGGATTTTTTCATTCAGCCCGCACTCCACGCTACGTATGCTGTCTATCGGTATGCTCCGCCCATCGGTAAAGACGAGCTTTCGCTCATACATGTCTGTCTTTTTCAGTCTGCCGCGCCATGTAAGATACGCGCCGCCGTCCTTCCTGTCGTCCGGCCTGAACCACGTCACCGATATCTCCGGCCGTTCACCCGCATGCTCCGCTGCCAGTCGGAGCGCACGGTCAAGCTCCTCAATGCCGCCGTCGTCAAGCTCTACCTGCCGTTCGGTCAGGCGCGCCGTCTCGTCTACGGCCTCTTCAAAACCATTCAGCGCAGCGAATGGCGCAAACTGCGCCGCGCGCTCGCAGTTCGGCATCGACGGGTGCTTCTCGGAAACGCGGCGGCCGCGGCGGAGCAGTGAATCATACTTTCCGCTCATGCCAAGTGCCCTCCGATCTGCCGGTTGCGGTCGCGCATCGTAGCGCCGTCCATGAAGTTCGTGCCCTTGAGGATCGCGTTTTTCCCGTACTTGCCCTTTATCAGCACCACCGCTCTCTGACGGCGCTTCTCGCGTTCGAGCTGCGCGCGCTCCTCATCTGCGCGCTTTGCCTGCGCCTCGCAGTCAGAGAACAGGTCAAGCTGCGTCGCCTCCTCCGCAGGCCGCACCATCGACTCCGGCACTACATTATTCGCCGCTATATTGATCCTACGCACAAGCAGTCTGCTGTCCGTGATCCTGTCATACAGCGGCAGCACCGCGTCCATTATCAGCTTCAGCGAATCCGTCTGCCGCCCGAGCGGACACGAGCCGTGCGCCGGCTTCGGCACCTGCCGCCCATAGTGGTCGCGCACCACCTCGCCCTTATACTGCGCAGCGGTCTCCCGGCGGGAGAGGCTCTCGATATCGTAGCCCACGTCTAGTATTATCTGGTCGGTCACAAGGCGTTTTTCCACAAGCTCGAGCACGAGCTGCTCCGTCATCTCGCGGACAATTATCCGCGCCTTATCAAAGGTGTACGGACACTGCAGCACCTGTCCCGAGCCGAGACTGCTGCTGCCGGGGCGGTACGCCTTAATGTCCGCGATTGTGCACGGCTCATAGCCCCACGCGTGGTCTATCAGCAGCCCCGCGTTCACACCGAAGAGCTTATAGAGCGAGTCCTCGTCGTACTCCGCGCGCAGGGCGACATCGCCCATTGTATACATCCCGTGCGCCTCAAGCTTTTTCGCGTAGCCCCTGCCAACGCGCCAGAAATCCGTCAGCGGCCTATGTTCCCAAAGCTGCTCACGGTAGCTTTGCTCGGTAAGCTCCGCGATACGTACGCCGTCTTTGTCCGGTTCGATATGCTTTGCGACTATATCCATCGCGATCTTGCTGAGATAAAGATTCGTCCCTATCCCCGCCGTTGCCGTGATGCCCGTGCTGCACAGCACATCAAGGACTATCCGCTGCGTAAGCTCGCGTGCGGTCAGTCCGTATGTTTTTAGATACGCCGTCAGGTCAATGAACACCTCGTCTATCGAGTAGATGTGCACATCCTCCGGTGCGACGTACTTCATGTATATATCGTATATCCTCGTGCTCATTTCTATATAGTGTGCCATCTGGGGCTTTGCCACTATATAGTCCAGTTCAAGCGCGCTGTTTTTCTTAAGCTCCGGATCATTGTACGACTTTCCCGTGAACTCTCCGCCCGGCGCTCTCCTGCAGCGGGCGGCATTTATCTCGCCCACGCGCTGCACGACCTCGAACAGCCTTGCCCTGCCGGAGATACCGTAGCTCTTGAGCGAGGGCGTCACCGCAAGGCATATCGTCTTTTCCGTGCGCGAGGAGTCCGCCACGACAAGGTTCGTCGTAAGCGGGTTCAGCCCGCGCTCCACACACTCCACCGACGCAAAGAAGGACTTCAGGTCGATGGACACATAGCTGCGTTCCATTTTTCCGCGCTCCTCAAATCGCCTTTATCACGTGCCGCGCAACACCCTGCACCGTGAAGCTGTCTACAAGCTCGGCCTTGCCGGGATAGACCTTCTCGTTCATATATTCAAGCACATAGCGGCCGCGCGACTCATCGAAACCGGCATAGCGCTTGAGCGTGTTCTGCCCGCTGCCGTCGAGCGCGACGACGATATCCCCGACGTTTGCCTCATTCTGTGCCGTGATGACCACAAGGTCACCCTCGTCTATACCCGCATCGTGCATTGAGTCGCCCTTCGCGCGCAGCAGATACATGCTCCCCCCGCCGAACACGGAGGTCGGCAGGTTCACGTATTCCTCAACATCCGCCTCCTCGCCCTCGGGGCTGCCGCAGCGTATCGCCCCGACTATCGGCGCGGAGACATAGCCCGTGGTGCATTTGGCAATACCGGGGGAGGCGGCGACGCGCCCGCTGTATTCAAGCATTCCCCTGCTGTCCATATCCACTAGGTAGCGCTGCACCGTCGCGCGCGGTATCCCGGTCGCCTCCGATATGCTCCTTATCGACGGTGACGAAAGGTGCTCCCTATAATAGCTCTCGACATAGCCGCGTATCGCCTTCATCAGCTCCGGGTCCCTGCTCCTCATTCTCTGCACCTCCATTTTTAATGAGACATTTCGTCTCATTAAGGTTATTATACACTCACACGCAGAAAAAATCAAGAGCGGATCACTTCCATGATCTGCTCTTGACTTATCTCATTTTTCAGTGTCCCGCCGCGCTTTTGATCTCCTGCAATTCAAAGCGATACTTCTGCTCACAGTCTGGGTATTTCTCATGGTCCACCTCACTGAGAAACATCTCAAGCGGACGGATCCAGAGTCCGCCGTCACCGTAGAGCTTTCTGTATACAACAAACGGCTCGCCCGTTTCGGAGTCGTGGGCAATGTCCTCGGTGAGATAATAGTCGCCTTTGAAGTGCCTGTACACACGCTTGAGTTTGACTTCCCGCATCGAGCTGCCCTCCGGTCACAAATAGCACTCGGGCCGCCGCGTCGGGATATAGGGCTTCTTCGCGCGCCATGCGTCGCTCTCGGCAAGGTCTATCTCGCAGCAGATAAGTCTCTCCTTATCGTCTGCCTTGCATATCACGTCTCCGCTCGGGTGTACGACAAGCGACTCCCCGGCAAAGTCCATATCGCCCTCTTTGCCCACGCGGTTGCACATTGCGATAAACACCTGGTTCTGCATCGCCTGTACACGTATCTCCCACTCGAACATCTCCATAGGCTCGGCCTTGGTATTCGCCGTCGGGATTATCACGAGCTGCGCTCCCATAAGCGCGCAGGTGCGTATGCTCTCCGGCAGGTGCCTGTCATAGCATATGACGATGCCGACCCGCCCGAACGGAGTGTCGAACACCTTGAATCCGTCATCCGATGGAGTGTAATAGTCCTGCTCATAAAACTGCTCCGCCTGCGCGATGTGTACCATCTTTGCACAGTCAAGCAGCTTGCCGCTCGGGTCTATCCACAGCGATGTATCATAACGCCTGCCGTTCATCTCAAGGTACACGTTCGGCGACATGTAATAGCCGCCCCTCCCCGCCGCTGAGGAAAGCTCCCGTATCTCATCCGCGTCCAGGCGCAGACAATAGGCGTCCACATTTCTTTTCTCATACTGTGGGAAGAACGGGCAGAGCTGAATTTCCGGGAAAAACAGCAGGTCGCTCCCCTTTGCTTCCTTGCAGAAGCGCAGGGACTTTTTCAGGTTTTCCGCCATGTCTGCGCTCATCGCCATCTGGGTCATCGCAAGCTTCATGTATTTCTACCTCCTCGGAACTTTTTCATCATTATACCACCGTTTTTTCTCCGGTCAATCTCCGAGAACGATTTTACAATAAGTATATAATTTCCCGTCGAAGCGCGGTATACTATCCGTATCAAAAACTTTGGAGGTTACTCAAATGTATAAAAACATTGCCAAGCAGTAAAAACTCCTGCTCAAGGATCTTGTGGATTATCAGGACGGGCAGGTCGTCAGCAAGACGCTTGTGCAGAACAGCTCCGTCAGCATGACCCACTTCTCCTTCGACAAGGGTGAGGAGATATCCACCCATGCCGCAGGCGGCGACGCGATGGTCACTGTGCTCGATGGCACAGGCCGCTTCACTGTCGGCGGCGAGGTGTTCATTCTCAGCGAGGGCGAGACCCTTATCATGCCGAAGAACATCCCCCACGCCGTGTACGGCGAGGAGCGCTTCAAGATGCAGCTCATCGTTTCCTTCTGAGCAAGCATATACGAGCTATACCGGGCGGCTTCCGTATCTGGAAGCCGCCCGGTATTTTGCTTAATGATATAAAAACCGACAGAGCCGAAGCCCTGCCGGTTAGGGGGACATTTTTATCAGGCCTTACTTGACCTCGAGGCGTATCTCGATCGTTGAAGCGCCGTCCTTCGATACCGGGAAGTTGAAATCACTGCAGCTGCAGACAGTATCAATGAGCTTGACAGTGGTGTCGCTGGCGCTGTAGACCGCGTACTTCGTGATCTTATAGCTGCTGCCGGTAGACGTAAGGCCAATGCTCACGTTGTTGGCAAATACGACCTCTATTTCAGAGCCGTTCTTCACAGCCTTATACTTGCCGTCCGCGCCCCTGAACTGGACGAGATTCTCATCTGCGATCGCATTGCCGTCCTTATCAACGATCTTGAGCGTGGTCTTAAAGACTCTGTTCACAAAGTTTGCGGTGACGACGAAGTCATCCTTAATAGTACTCATCGGTATATCAACCGTCGTGGTGCCGCTCGCGGCAAGTGCAGACTTTTCTGCAACTGTCACGTTGTCGGTCTTGCGGACGATGGTGTAGCTGTCGAGCATATATCCGGCTGCAGGAGCGAACACGATGCTAACAGTGCTGCTTTCCTCTGCGGTGTTGACCGGATTTCCGCCAACATAGAACCCGACGGTGCCCTTGCTGTAGTCATAGCTGCTGTAAAGGTTGTATGATGTCGTCTCGGGAGTCTTGGCAGTCAGCGTGACGTTGATGACCGCGGTCGTGTTCGGCATGTAGAAGCCGTAGTAGCTGCCTCTGTTCTCGCAGCTTACGCCGTCTACAGTGACCTTAGTCAGATTGTAGAGGCTCTTGCCGAGGTCAGTCAGCGTAACGGTCACTGCGGAGCCGTAGGGCACCTTGCCGAAATCGCTGCTGATGTCGGTAAAGCTGCTGCCGCTGTGCTGGATAGATACGTAGCCGTTGCCGGTCACGTCCGTGCCATTCTGATCCTTGACCGTAAGGGTGATCGCGTTGGATTCGCTCTGCCTGAAGTAGACCGTGACACGCACGCCGCCCTGAGGCATCTTGAATATCCAGCCGGTCAGTACAGCGCCGCTGCCCTTATCCTCGTACACGGGTACGAAGTTGCCTGCATTGACATCGGTTCCGCTGGTAAGCGTGCCGCCGTCAGCTCTGAGGATGGAGATATCGTCCGGAGCGAAGGTGTAGCCTTCGGCCGCAGTCGCACGGACCATGATGGTGTCGCCGACCTTGCAGGAGCCTACAGCCGCCTTGTCCTTCTCGAAGTTTGCAGTACCGCGGGAGGTATCATAGAAGAGGCTGTTGGCAAGAGATACGTCGTTAGTGCTCTTAGCCTTGAGGTATACGGTGCAGACCGTATCATCGTCAGGCATAGCGAAGTAGTACTCGCTGCCAACATACTCAACGCCGCCTGCGTATGTACCGCCGCTGGTCTTGAGTTCGACCTTATCGATAACATAGTTCGTCATGCCGGGCTCGGTGAGAGAGATGTAAACCGGGTCGTTAGCCTTTACCTTGGTGCTGGCACCGGCTTTGTTCTCGACTATGGGCGAATCCCCTTCAACGGAGATCTGCCACAAGCTCTTGCCCTGGAGATCGTAGCTGCCGTTATCAGCGTTCTTGGTTTCGAGCGTCAGTGTGTGCTGGTCGCCGACCAGGATCACATAGACGGACACGCCCTGTGAAGGCATCTGGAATGCGTAGCTGCCGTCATCAAGCTTCGTAAGCTTAATGCTCTTGCCGGTTGCCTTATCGGTAACCAGGATAGCGTTCTCGGGTACGACAAAGCCTGCATTGCTGGGCTTGACAATGACCTTGACCCAATTGCCGACGCGGCTGCTGCTGGCAGTCTGGTACGTGCCGTCCTTGCCGTTGGTGCTGTCAGAGGAAACCTGATAGCTTACATCGCCGCTGCCTCTGATAGTTGCTGCCTCAAGAGGTATCCCATCGGCCGTGAAGAAGGCCTTGATGACTATATCGCTGCCGTTAGGCATGAGGATGTAGCCCTGAGTATTTGCAAGCTCGCTCTGTTCGACATTATACACGTTGTCCACGTATACTTCGAATCTGTTGAAAGCGTAGCCGTCTCTTGCCAGAGTGGCGAGAGTGACCTTGCTGCCGATGACAGCTTTCACGTCTGCGTCATTGGTGATCTTGTTCTCATTGACGATAACGGTGTTGCCGTTGCTGCCGCCGTCGAATGCGATACGGACCTTGCTGTCATTGCCGATGAACTGGCCGTCGACTGTGACGCCGCCCGCGGGCATGGTGAAGGTGTACTCCTCAGCCGGGCCGACTGCGGGGGCAGTGGTAACGAGGTTGCCGTCAGCGTTGCGGGTAACGGTCAGGTTGAACTTATTGCCGTATCCTGCCTCGCTCGAGCCGCCCTTCATCCTGATGGTGATGAGGTCGCCGGTCTTTGCCTCGGTAACGGCCGTGCCGTCGAGGAATGCATTGAGTATGCCGCCTTCGACAGCATTGATAACGATCGCGTTATCGGTCTTGCCAAAGGTCAGCTTGACTTCGACATCGCAGCCGGGCATAGTGAAGGAGTTGTTAAGGACGCTGACAGATTTGCCGGTCTTTTTCTCGGTAACAGAAATGCCGGACAGCGTGTAGCCATCCATTGCCTTCCAGACAATAGTGACCTGCGCGCCCTTCGCGGCCTTGCTCGCGCTGAAGCCGTTTACCTGAAGGTCGAAGCTGCCGTTGACGCAGTCGGCTCTGTAGAAGTTATATGTAGGCACGGTCTTGAGCGTCGCCTTTACAGTGACGTCGTCAGCAGGCATGATGAAGCACATCGCGTCGTTCACAGTGACGAACTTCTTTATTCCGAGCCAAGTCGTGTAGTACACAGTCGCGGACTCGACCATGTAGCTGGGGTCGGTGCTGACTATCTTGACATTCGCGCCCTGAGAAGCGGAGCTTACGGAAACGCCGCTTACGGTAGCTGCGGTGATAGTGGGATAGTTGCTATCGATATCGATATTGTAGCCGCTCTTGATCTCGGCATCGACACGGACGTTGCAGCCGGGCATGATAAAGGTGTTGCCCTCGAGCTTGACGTCTGCGCTGCCGTCGGCGTGCTTGACGACCAGACTGCTTATTGCCTTGCTGTCGGTGGTGTTGACGTCGACCGTGACCTTATCGCCTGCCGCCGCAGAGCTGACTGTGGCGTTGTTGACATAGAAGGTCATAGTGCCGTAAGCGGTGTTGATATTGGGAGTGATGCTGTACTTCTGGCTGCTGGTGCTGCCGTTGTTATTGCTGCCGGTGTTGCCGGTGTTGCCAGTGTTACCGGTGCTGCCGGTGCTGCCGGTATTGCCGGTACTGCCGGTGCTGCCGGTGCTGCTGGCAGTAATGGTAGTAGCAACAGGAATGTAGAAGGTGCTGCCGGCCTTGACTTTTGTGAGGTTGCTGGTGTTGTTCAGTGCCTGGAGCAGCTTGGTGTTCTGGCCATAGTCAATGCCGTAGCTTGATGCCATGGTGTACGCGGTCTCGCCGGAGGCGATCTTATGCGCTACGACCTGATAGCAGGTAGTACCGACCGCAGGAGCCTTGGTCGATGGCAAAAGCAGAGTCCTGCCTGCGGCGACCTTGTTCCAGCTCGAAATGTTGTTGAGCTTCATGATCTGATCGGCATAGTTGCTGAAGCTGATACCCAGAGAGTTGCAGATACCCGCAACGGTTTCGCCGCGCTGGATCGTGTAAGGGATCAGATAATAAGCAACGCTGTCGCTGCCCTTTGCAGCACTTACGGTTCCTGCCGATGCGCCGGAAGAGCCGGTCGACCCGGACGAACCGGTGCCGGTGCTGGTGCTGCCGCTGGAGATGATAGCCAGAGCCGCAGCGTCAGTCGCAGGCAGCTTGATCACTCTGCCCACGGCCAGGAATCTGAAGTCATTTTCACTCTTCAGCCCGTTGAGCTTTATAATAGCATCCTTGCAGGTGAAGTAGTTTATGCCCTGTGCCTGGCAAAGCTTAAGTACATAGTCGCCGGACTTAAGGGTGTATTCAACCACCTGAGGATTTTCGTCGTCTGCATAGGCACTTACGGACAGCCCCGTGAACAGGGACATGACCATGAGCACTGTCAGCAGAGCACTGATGATCCGTTTCTTCATATT
>CAKTPC010000058.1 GCA_934590505.1 uncultured Oscillospiraceae bacterium | reverse complement strand
GGTGATAGTGATAAAACTTATCTATTTGCCAGACTGTTGAGGAACATGGTGTTCTCGGCGTCGGACGGGATGAGGAAGCCAGTGCGCGGGGAGACGGAGAAAGCCTCGACCGCGGGGCCGTCCATCAGGCAGGAGCGCTTGAACTGCTGAGAGAAGTAACGCTTGCAGTAGCTGGTGATCCAGCGCAGCAGCTCTTCGTCGCTGAACTCGTCGCCATAAGCGGCCTTGGCGAGCTTGAGCGTCTTTGCAGGGGAGAAGCCGCAGATCATCATATTGTGGGTGAAGAAATCCTGCAGACTGTAGGAGCCGACGGCGTCCTCGCTCTTCTGCTCGATGAGGTCGTCATGTATCGGCAGAAGCTCCGGGGTGACGGGGCAGTCGAGAACATCATAGAGCGCGGCCTTGAGGACCTTGTCCTCGGTCTTGCCGGCAATGTAGCTGACGCTTGCGCGCACCTGGGTCTTGGTCAGGCCGAGGTTCACATCGTACATGCTGATATGGTCGCCGTTATAGGTGCACCAGCCGTCGACGAACTCACTGAGATCCTCGGTGCCGACATCAAGGCCGTTGACCTTATTGGCGATGTCCATGAGCACCTGGGTGCGTTCACGCGCCTGCGCGTTCTCGAAGGCGATGGAGTAATCGTCATGCGCGTGGCCGATATCGTCAAAGTGCTGGTAGACGGACTTGCCGATGTCAATAACGCGGACCTCCGCGCCGATCTGCTCAGCGACGACGATGGCGTTGGACTTGGTGCGGGAGGAGGTGCCGAAGCAGGGCAGGGTGCAGGCGATGACGTTCGTGCTCGGAAGCCCCATTTTCTTCACAGCCATGGCGCTGACCATGACGGCAAGAGTGGAGTCCACACCGCCGGAGATACCGACGACGCAGTGGTCGAGCCCTGCGTATTCCATGCGCTTTACAAGGCCGGAGACCTGAATATCAAGCATGCGCTCGCAGTAGGTCGGCAGGTCCTCTGCCTTTTCGGGCAGGTGCGGGTGCTTCTGGTAAGTGCGGGTAAGGACGGTGTCCTCAAGCTCGCCGCCCCACGGGCAGACGTAGTGTGGATAATCGCACACGTCGAAGCCGCCCTTTGCGCGGCGGAGGTTTATCATGTGCTCAATGTCTATCTCGCTGACGGCAAGGCTGTTTTCCTTCTCGTCAGAGGCGAGGATAACGCCGTTTTCGGAGACCATGCACAGACCGGAATAGACGTTTTCGGTAGTACTCTCGCCCTTGCCGGGCGCGGCCATGACGATGCCGCAGCACAGCTTCTTCGACTCATAGCGCAGGTTTAGCTCTGCTTCATCGGTAGAGGTGACGGTCTCGGGGAAGGAGGCCATCTGCGCGATGACGGCAGCGCCCGAGAGCGCGTGGCGCAGGGCGGGGGAGGTGACGGCGTCCATATCAGCGCCGAGCTCCACCGCAACCTTCAGATCGGGCATGGAGGCGTGCTCGAACAGCACGTCGGAGGACAGGAAGCTGTCGTACTCGCCGACGGTGACGTCGAGCGCTTCATCGTCGTCATAGCTCTGAAAGTGGGAGCCTTCGACGTTCTCTCTGGGAACAAGGCCCAGCAGCTCGCCGTCACATATAGCGGCGGCGCAGCTGTAGATGCGGGAGCCGGCGGCATAGGGCAGGCCGACAAAGACGAGCATATCAGTGCCGTCGGTCGCGGCGATGACCTTTGCGAGCGCGGCCTTCGCACCGTCGAGGATGACACGGTGGGCGATAAGGTCAAAGCAGGAGCAGCCGGTAAGCGTGAGCTCCGGGAAAACGAGGATCTTGACGCCCTTGGCCTTGGCGTCCGCGATGCACTCAATAACGCGCTGGGCGTTATACTCCGCATCCGCGACCTTGATGACAGGGGACGCAGCGGCGGCTTTAATGAAACCGTACTTCATTTATATTCACCTGATTTCAGAATTTGATACGCTCGGAGATGTACGCCTTGACCTCGCTGATGGGGATGCGTACCTGCTCCATGCTGTTGCGCTCACGGACGGTGACGCAGTGGTCGGCCTCGTCGGTCTCGGTGCCGACGGTGTTGAAGTCAAAGGTGATGCAGAACGGGGTGCCGATCTCATCCTCGCGGCGGTAGCGCTTGCCGATGGAACCGGTCTCGTCATAGTCGCACATGAAGTCCTTGCTCAGCTCGTTGTAAAGCTCCATTGCTGGGCCGGTGAGGATCTCCTTCTTGCTCAGCGGCAGGATCGCGCACTTGAACGGAGCGAGAGCAGGATGCAGATGCAGCACGGTGCGGACATCGTCATTGCCCTTCTTATCCTGACCGACGACCTGCTCATCATAAGCGTCGCACAGGACGGAGAGCACGGTACGCTCGACGCCGAGGGACGGCTCGATAACATAGGGGATATAGTGCTCGTTCTTCTCCTGATCGTAATAGGTTAGGTCCTGACCGGAAACGGTCTGGTGCTGGGTCAGGTCATAGTCGGTACGGTCGGCAACGCCCCAGAGCTCGCCCCAGCCGAAGGGGAAGAGGAACTCAAAGTCGGTAGTTGCCTTGGAGTAGAAGCAAAGCTCCTCGGGGTCATGGTCGCGCAGACGGAGGTTCTCGTCCTTCAGGCCGATGGAGAGAAGGAAGTTGTGGCAGAAGCTGCGCCAATAGTCAAACCACTCAAGGTCGGTGCCCGGCTGGCAGAAGAACTCAAGCTCCATCTGCTCGAACTCGCGCACACGGAAGATGAAGTTGCCCGGGGTGATCTCGTTGCGGAAGCTCTTGCCGATCTGGCCGATGCCGAAGGGGAGCTTGCGGCGGGTGGTGCGCTGGACGTTCACGAAGTTTGTGAAGATGCCCTGCGCGGTCTCGGGACGGAGGTAGACGGTGTTCTTCGCGTCCTCGGTGACGCCCTGGAAGGTCTTGAACATCAGGTTGAACTGACGGATATCGGTGAAGTTATGCTTGCCGCAGGTGGGGCAGGGAATGTTGTGCTCCTCGACAAAGTCCTTCATCTCGCTCTGGGAGAAGGCGTCGATGGGCTTGGGCAGCTCGAAGGCGGTCTCGCTGCACCAGTCCTCAATGAGCTTGTCTGCGCGGAAGCGCTCGTGGCACTCGCGGCAGTCCATAAGCGGATCGGAGAAGCCGCTCAGATGACCGGAGGCGACCCATGTCTGCGGGTTCATGAGGATGGCGGCGTCAAGGCCGACGTTGTACGGGTTCTCCTGCACGAACTTCTTCCACCAAGCGCGCTTAATGTTGTTCTTCAGCTCAACGCCGAGCGGGCCGTAGTCCCAGGTGTTGGCAAGGCCGCCGTAGATCTCGGAGCCGGCGAAAATGAAGCCTCTGTTCTTGCACAGGGCCACGATCCTGTCCATGGTTTTTTCGGTATTTTTCATGTTTCTTCCTTTCCTGCGGCTGGCTGCCGCAGAGATAAAATTTTTGTCTCCCGACAAACCTATAATATACCAGAATTATTGGCATATATCAACAAAAACTAAGCCGGGGGAAATGTTAATTCTTAAATAAAGTTTAGAATTCGCGCGGAGAGAATTTATCGCTGTCGGTTCCATTGTCGGGAAAAAGGGTGTATAATACACTTCAGATATAAATCGGACAGGACACGGAAAGATGAAAGAAATGGATACACGGCAGGGGAGAGACAGAACCCGCCGGAGACTTAAAGTAATACTGATGGTGCTGCTGGCATATATTGTGGCCATCGCGGCGCTGGCCGTGATAATAGACGCGCGTCACGTGCGCTTCTACGTGACGGGGTCGGAGAACATAACGCAGGAGTACGGCGAGGTATACGAGGACCCGGGCGTGTACGCCGTGACCTACGGCAAGCTCTTCGGCGAGGGGACTAAGCACCTGCATGTCGCCGTCGAGGGCAGCGTAGATACCGCAAAGCTCGGCAGCTATACACTGAAATATTGGACGCGCTGGATGCTCACAGACTATGAGACCGAGCGGAACGTCACCGTTATAGACACGACGCCGCCGGAGATAGAGCTCAAGCACATAGAGGGCTATGAGGCGAGCTGGATGGAGGGCTACAAGGAGGAGGGCTACACCGCTTTTGACAGCTGCGACGGCGACCTTACATCAAAGGTCGTGCGCACCGAGGATAAGGACAAGGTGACCTACACCGTCACGGACTCATCCGGGAACACCGCGACGGCCGTGCGCGAGATAAAGTATGCAAAGACCGAGCCGCGCATCATCTTAAACGGCGATGAGAACATGGTATTCACCGCACGCACAGATTTTACCGACCCCGGCTATACGGCGACGGACGGGTTGGGGGAGGACCTGACCTCACTCGTGCAGGTGGAGGGCAACGTAGTGCCATATATCGCGGGGGACTATCAGATAGTCTACAGCCTCACGAGCGAGACGGGCGAATCCGTCAGCGTGACACGCAGCGTCACGGTCATCCCGGCGAACAGGCCGGACGTTGTGAATCCCGACGGCAAGACCATCTACCTCACATTTGACGACGGGCCGGGGCCTTATACCTCAAAGCTCTTGGACGTGCTGGCGGAGTATAACGTGAAGGCAACGTTCTTTGTCACGGCGGCGAACCCGAAGTACTATGACCTGATCGCCCGCGAGGTGAACGAAGGGCACTCCGTCGGCGTGCACAGCTATTCGCACAACTATAAGACCATCTACTCCAGCGAGGAGGCATTCTTCAATGACTTCAACGCTATGGAGGAGATCATATACGAGCAGACCGGCAGCTACACGCAGCTGTGCCGCTTCCCCGGAGGAAGCTCAAACACGGTCAGTAACTTCAACCCGGGCATAATGTCCCGTCTGACGGAAGCGCTCACCGACATGGGATATAAGTATTTCGACTGGAACGTGTCCTCGGGCGACGCGGGGGAGACGACAAAGACGGACGTTGTTATCTCCAACATTGAGTCCGGCTGCTGCGGCATGAAAGCGGCGGTTGTCCTCCAGCACGATATAAAGGACTTCAGCGTGAACGCGGTGGAGTCGGTCATAATCTGGGGCTTGCAGAACGGCTACACCTTCCGCGCCCTCGACATGAGCAGTCCCGACGCGCACCATGGTGTGAACAATTAAAAGCAAATAAAACGATCCCCCGGAAGCTCAGTATGATGCGGAGCTTCCGGGGAATCGTTTTATTTTCCGTATATATGCTGCTTTGCAGCGGCGAGTATGTTGCGCATCAGCATCGCGCGCGTCATCGGGCCGACGCCGCCGGGTACGGGGGTGATATACGCCGCGCGATTGACGGCTTCGTCAAACACAACGTCCCCGGTGAACTTGCCGGTTTCGGCATCGCGGTTCATCGCCACATCTATGACTGCCGCGCCGGGCTTTATCATTTTCCCGGTAATGAGCCCCTTGTGCCCCGCTGCGACGACGAGGATATCCGCCTGCCGCGTGAACGCCGCGAGATTCGGCGTGCGGCTGTGGCAGGAGATCACGGTGCCGTTCGCGCGCAGGAGCATCATGGCCATGGGCTTTCCGACTATGTTGCTGCGCCCGACCACCGTGCAGACCCGACCCTCGACCGGAATCTCATAAGCACGCAGCATCTCCATTATCCCCGCCGGAGTGCAGGGCAGCAGCACGGGCTTTCCCGCGGAGAGCCGCCCGACGTTCACCGGATGGAACGCGTCCACGTCCTTCTCGGGGGAGATCGCCTCAATGATCGCGTCCTCGTCGATATGCTCCGGCAGCGGCAGCTGCACGAGGATACCGTCGATCTCCACATCGCGGTTCAGCGCGGAGATAAGCTCAAGGAGCGTCGCCTGCGTGACGGTATCATCAAATTTATATTCGCAGCTCATGAAGCCGCACTGCTCGCAGTCGCGCTCCTTGCCGGAGACGTAAATGCGCGAAGCAGGGTCGTCTCCGACGAGCACGACTGCAAGCCCGGCTTTGCGCGGGAGCATTGCTGCCTCGCGCGCCGTCTCCTCACGCACTCTCTGCGCCAGTGCCTTGCCGTCTATCAGCATTGCCGCACCTCCAGGATCAGGGGACGCCCTGCGCATTGAAGCTTACCGTCCTTGACCTCGACGGCAGTACCGGAGATAAGCTCGGGATAGGTGCCGTCCGGGAGATCGACGCTTACCTCGGCGTATACGGAGCGGAGACTGAACACGCCGATGAAGCGCTTAGTGCCGCTGCCGCGTTCGAGCACGGCGATGTTGTTTTTATCGTCCCCGGCAGCAAGGAAGTAGTCCTCGCAGCCGAAGCAATCACGCTTTATCTCATACAGCCGGTGCATGAGCTTGGTCAGGTCGCGGCCGGTGCTGCGGCTGACGGTATCCTTTTCAAACAGGCTCGGCAGGTGGATGTTCTCAAACTCCTGCCCGGCGTAGATAAGCGTCGTGCCCTTGAGAAAGTATAGGAAGGCGGTGTAATTGATAAGGTCGCACTCACGCGGGACGAAGGAGCGGATGCGCGGCTGGTCATGATTCTCAAGGCAGCGCAGCTTATTATAGTTCGCGGGGTAGATGGCCTCCTGAAAGTTCAGCATATCTAGATAGTGCGTGAGAGTGATCTCGCCGCGCAGGTACTTGTCGAAGCACTCGCGCGTGTCGTAGTCGTACTCGATATCAAAGGCGGAATACTCATCGTAATCGAGCGCGGAGTATATGCCCAATCTGCGGGCGCGGCAGCCGTAGCTCTGGTGCACCGTCTCGGCGAGCCACACGCAGTTGGGGTTCACCCGGCTGACCTCCTCGCGCGCCTTCTGCCAGAACTCCACGGGGACGAAGGACGCGACATCGCAGCGGAAGCCGTCGACCAGGCTTGCCCACATTTTGAGCGAGGCTATCTGATAATCCCACAGCGCGAGGTTATTATAGTCAAGGTCGATGACGTCTGACCAGTCGCCGATCTTGTTGCCGGGCTTGCCGTCCGGGCCGTGATAGAAGAACTCCGGGTGCTCGGAATACAAAACGGAGTCGGGCGAGGTGTGGTTATAGACGACGTCTATCATGCATTTCATGCCGCGCGCGTGTATCGCGGAGACGAGCTCCATAAAGTCCGCCATGCTGCCGTACTCGGGGTTCACATCGCGGTAATCGCGATTGGCGTAGGGACAGCCGAGGCTGCCCTTCCTGCCCTTTAGGCCGATGGGATGGATCGGCATGAACCATATAATGTCCGTGCCGAGGGACTTGATACGGTCAAGGTCGGGTATCACGGCGCGGAACGTGCCCTCCGGGGTGTGGTTTCTGACGTATACGGAATAGATCACCTGATTCTGGAGTATGCGGTCGGTATTGACGGCCATGGTCCTGCCTCCTTCTGGCTTTGTTGAAAATATTTTATTACAAACAAAAAGATTTTTCAATACGGTGCAGAGAGATCACGCCGGATATAAGAACAGGCCTGCCTCCATGATGGAAGCAGGTCTGCTGTTTCAGTTTACAAGTGCGGTTTACTTGAAAGCGACGACGGCCATCGAAAGGATGCCGGCGGCGAGGAGCCGCACGGGGAAACCGCGGAAAGCCGCAGGGACATACTTGTCATCGATCTTCGTCTCGACCCCGGCGAAGAGCAGCAGGGCGACGGTGAAGCCAAGCCCCGCGCCAAGCGCGGAAGCCGTGGCTTCCGCAAGGCCGCTGCCGGCGGCATTTGCGCAGGTGCCGAAAACGACGCCGTTGAGAGCGATGAGCAGGTACTTATCGGTGAAGAAGTGGCCGATGACGGAGGCCGCGATCAGCACCCAGAGTGCGGCGACGAAGGTCGAATATACACCGAGGCTGATGCCGGCGGTGCAGAGCGCTGCGACGAGCGTGACTGCAGCGACGGCAAGACCGTACTTTGCAAGGGCCTTCGCGCTGCCCTTCGCGCCCAGCGCGGGGGTGACGCCGAAGAACTGCTCCAGAACGACGTTATTCGCAAGTGCGCTGCCGATTATGATAAGCAGAAATGTTTTGAAGTCCATCGTTACGCCTCCTTCTTTTCGGCACAGGCCGAAATGATCGCGTCCGCTGTGCCGCCGAGAGCGGCAGTGCTCTTCTTGCTGACGGCGCTGACGACGGCCATGACGATCGCGAGCACGATGAAGCCGCCGGCGGGACTTGTGAGCAGGGAGACACTGTGCGCCTTGAAGAAGCCAAGTGTTATCCCGGCAAAGCTGCCGGCACCGAAAATCTCTCTGATCGCAGCGGTGACAAAGAGCGCTGCGGTGAAGCCGAGGCCAGTAAGGAAGCTGTCCTTGAGCGCTGCGCCGACGCTCTGCTGCGCTGCGCGCTCGGACTCGGAGAAGATGAGCGCATCGACGGCGAGGAGCGCCGCATAGACGCCGAGCATGTTATAGACCTTGGGCAGCCACGCATTCAGAAGAAGCTGCGCCATGCTCGCAAAGCCCGCGACCAGCATGAACTGGGCGATGAACAGGGTGTTCTCGGGAAGGAGCTTCTTAATAAGCGATGAGAAGAGGGACGAGAGCAGCATGACCGCAAGCGCGGTGATGCCCAGCGTGAGAGCCGGGAGCACGGCAGTAGTTGCCGCGAGAGCCGGGCATGCGCCGAGGAGCAGGACAATCACGGGATTTTGCGCAATGGCTGCGCGAAGCTTATTTTCGTTCATCAGCCTTCACCTCCGTTTTGATCGATCACGCCAAAGGCCAGAAACACATCTGCGGTGGCGGCGGAGACGGCCTCGGAGGAGATCGTCGCGCCGGATATCAGAGCCTGATCGCCGTTCCAGCTGTCTCCGGTGATTCCGGCAAAGCCGGCCTTGTAGTCGGATTCGTTCAGCTCATAGGCGTTGAAGTAATCGCCCATGAGGATAAGCTCATCCGCCGTCATGGAGACGATAGCACCGTTCTCATCAAGCACATAGTAGAGAAGCATAGGCATGTTGCCATAGCCGAGCGGACGCGCGGCAAAGCCGTAATAGGTGCTGCCGCCGGCGCTTATGCTGTAGGCATGGGAGACAGTGCCATAGAGCCCGTCGAGCGCGATGGGCGTGCACTCGGCGTCGTCACCGGCGAGCTTCGAGAGCTTCTTGATCTCCTTGGAGGAGCTGTCCTCAATATTTGCCGCGGCGTCTGTGACCGCTTCCTCAAGAAGTGCCGCGTCGACGCTCTCGGTTACGTCTGCGCCGTTTACGTCATAGGCGTGGGCGGAGAGAGAATCGTTCACGAGCACAAGATAACTGTTCTCGCCGGCCGCGGCGATGTAGGCCGCGCCGACGCCGTTTGCGGAGTCGAGCGCCGCTGCGATGCTGCCGCCGGAGAGCTCGCGCTCGGTGTACTGGGCGACACCCTCGGTATTTGCCATGCCGGGGAAGAGGCTGGGCAGCAGCTCAAGCAGGATCTGGCTGTCGCTCTTGACACCGGCGGAGACGAGGGAGTTCGCGGTGAGCACGGCGAAGCCGTCCTCGACGGCCTCCTTGAAGGCCTTGGAGGAATAGGTGACACCGGCGACAAGGCTCACGCCGCCGAGCGCGGAGTCCTGACCGAGATAGCTGTCGGGATAGTCCTCGCCGAAGTGCTTGCTGTCAGGGAAGGCGTTGAGCTTGATGCCTGAAATTTTGCCCTCGCTGTCGACCGCCATCGTGAGCTCTATCGGCTCGCCGGTATAGCCCTTGGTGGTGGACAGGCGGATGACATAGCCGAGGCCGGAGCTCTCGCGGTAGAGGCCCTGAACGGTTTCGGGAACATCTGTAAGGGTCGAGGACGAAGGATCGGCTGCGTCATAGAGCGTCTCGAAATCCTGCGCATCGGGCATGACCTCAAGCAGCGGCTCATAGACCGCGGCGGAGCCGTTTGCCGCGATGATAGGCGCGGTATAGGCGCTGACGCCGGTGATGCCGAGCATCATAACGGCGAAAATGAGCACAAGGACAATGACTGACTTTACGGTATTTTTCATATCAGACACCTCCAAGCGGCTTTTTGGCCGTCCATTTTTCAATATACGGGGTGAGTATGTTCATGGCGAGGATGGAGAAGGACACGCCCTCGGGGTAGGCGCAGAACTCGCGGATAACGAAGGTTATCACGCCGCAGCCTACAGCGAACACGACCCTGCCGGTGTTGCTGATGGGGGTAGTGACGTAGTCCGTCGCCATGAAGATCGCGCCGAGGAACACACCGCCTGCCAAGGTGGCGTAGAGCGCGGTGACGAAGCTGCCGGCGGAGGCCAGGGAGAGGACGAACACCGTGCCGACAAAGGCAGCGGGAACGTACCACTTGATGACACGGCGCGCGCAGAGATACGCGTAACCGATGAGCAGGGCGAGGATGCAGCTCTCGCCGACAGCGCCGCCGCGCAGGCCGAGGAACATGTCCATCAATGAGGGCAGCTGCTCGGAGCCGGCAGAGATAAGCTCCAGCGGGGTAGCGGAGGCTTCAAGCTCAACAACAGCCGGCATTGCGCCGCCTGCGACCTCGGAGAAGGCCAGAAGCATGAACACACGGCCGCTGATGGCGGGGTTTGCAAAGTTGTGCCCAAGCCCGCCGAAAAGGCACTTGACGATGATTATCGCGAAGGCGGAGCCAACAACGCACTGCCAGACGGGGACGCTCGAACTGAGGTTCAGCCCAAGCAGGAGCCCGGTGACGACGGCGCTGAAGTCGCCTACGGTTTGCTTTCTATGCGTCGCAAGATCAAACAGCGCTTCGGAAACGACCGCGCCGATGACGCAGGCGGCGATGACCTTAAGCGCGCCGATGCCGAAGATCACGACGGCAGCGACGGTGGCCGGGAGCAGTGCGATGACGACATCGAGCATCACGCGGCGGCTGGAATCCGAGGTATGAATATGCGGGGCGTTCGATACGATCAGCTTATCCATATCACTTTCCCCCTTCTTTTTCGGCCAGAGCGGCCTTATATTTTCTGACGAAGCTCTTGGCTTCGCTGTTATAGTCAACGAGCGGACGGTGCGCGGGGCACACGTAGGAGCAGCAGCCGCAGGACATGCAGAGAGACACCTGCTCTTTGGTCAGGACTGCGTAGCGCTCCGCCTCGTCCTCGATCTCAATAGCCTTGGCAAACGCCGTCGGGTTGAGGGCGAGAGGGCAGTTAGACACGCAGCGGCCGCAGTGGATGCACGGAGTAGGCTCAAGTGCGGCGGAGTCCTTCTTATCGAAAGCAAGGACGGCGTTCGTGGCCTTGATGACGGGCGCGTTAAGATCGGAGACGCATTTGCCCATCATCGGGCCGCCGAGGATGACCTTGCCCGGATCGCACTTGAAGCCGCCGGCCTGCTCGATAACATAGCCCACGGGAGTGCCGATGGGAACGATGAGGTTCTTCGGCTCCTTGACGGCGGAGCCGTCGACCGTGACGGTCTTTTCAATAAGGGGCATGCCGTCGTTCATGTACTGGGCGACCTTGGTGAGAGAGGTGACGTTTATGATGATAACGCCGAGGGACGCGAGACGTTGGCCGGGGCCGACGACTTTGCCGGTGGCGTTATAGAGCAGCACCTGCTTTGCGCCCTGCGGGTACACGCTCTTTAGGGGCTTCACGGTAACAGCGGGGTCATCCGCAAAGGTGCGCTCAAGCTCCGCGATCGCGGCGGGCTTGTTCTTTTCAATGCCTATGATGAACTCCTCGCTGCCGAGGTACTGCTTGAGAAGCGCGACGCCCTGCTTTATAAGAGCGCTGTGCTCGACCATAGTGCGGTCATCGCTCGTGATATAGGGCTCGCACTCCGCACCGTTTATCAGCACGGTATTTATCTTATTGCGGCGGACAGCGTCAAGCTTTGCCCAGACGGGGAACGCCGCGCCGCCGAGACCGACGATGCCGCTCTCACGCACGGCCTGGAGAAAGCTGTCAAGATCATGCACGTCGGGAGCCTTCAGCTCGGGGTCAGCTTCCATTTTGCCGTCGCTCTCGATGCGAATCGCCTGAGTGCGGCCATACGGCTCAATGGACTTGACAGTGCCGGAAACGCTTGCGTGAACGGGGGAAGAGTTTTTTCCCTCCTCGCGCGCGATAAGCTGGCCGCGGTATACATGCTGCCCAACCTCAACGACCGGCACGGCCGCTTGACCGGAGTGCATATTCATTGGAAGCAGCACCTCGGCGCTCGGCGTTATCGGCTCTGACGCCATGCTTGAGGTCTGCTTATGGTGGGGCAGCTTAAGGGTAGAAATGTTTTTTCCGAAGCTCATAAGCCTCTTGCCTCCTGTTA